>OMJA01000190.1 GCA_900299245.1 Nitrospiraceae bacterium
CGATACCGCGAACTGGCCCGCGAACTTGTAGAGGAACACGATGCCATCAGTCCTAGTCGTTGACGACGAAGATCAAATCCGCCAACTGATCCGAGAGACTCTGGAGCAAGCGGGATACGAAGTCGAGGAGGCCAGCAACGGCAAGCAGGGCCTGGAGCGGTATCGGGCCAAACCCGCAGATCTCGTCATTATGGATATTTTGATGCCCGATCAGGACGGACTTGAGAGCATCATGACGCTACGCCGTGAATTCCCCGCATCGCGCGTGATCGCCATCACCGGCGGCAGCGACATGATCGGCATCTTGAACTTCCTCGATGTGGCTAAGATGCTGGGCGCCCGACGCACGCTGCAGAAACCATTCGACATGCAGACGCTGCTGGATGCGGCGCAATCGGAGCTCAGCCACTAGCTCACGCGCGGAATCCCACACTCTGCATTGACATCGTTCCATACCGACCGGCACACTGCCGCCGCCATGCCTTCAGCCTCTCACAGAATCATGTGGTTGAATATCAGCCTTGGCACCCTCGTGGCCGCCATCGGTTTCTGGCTGGTTTGGGGCACGCTGATGCCAGGAGCCGTCGCCCTGTGGGCGCTGCTGGTCGGAGGATTTTTACACTGGAGATGCCGCACCGTTACCGAAATTTGGGCCTGGGCGACACTGCTGCTCGGGGTGGAAAGTTTTGCGTGGCCGTTGCAGTTGATGATACAGCTCAAATCAACAGCGCCAGCACCCTCCGACGATGAGATGGGCACAATTCTCTCTGCGGTCGTGCTCGGCCTGTTTTCATCGGTGTTCTGGATGTCCTTTGCCTACGGGCTCTTCAAACGAAAACCCGTATCAGCACCAGCCGAACCGACGGCGTCCCAAGCGGCTCTCCCCGATCCACCCTCGAAACGGAAGAAACGATAACCTCACCCCATATCGACCGGATCGACGTCGACGCTGAATTTCAAGGTTCGGCGGGGATAGGCCCGTTCCATCGCCTCGAGCGAGAACCGGACTCCGGAACGCATCGCCGCGCGATCGCTGCCTTTGACCATGATGCGCCACCCGTGAATCCCCGCGGGGCCCACGCCGACCGCCGCAACCGGTCCCAGCACGGACATCCCGGCGCTGGGTTGATTCACCGACAGTTTCTGCTGCAACGATGCGACGGCAGGCCGTGTATCAGCCGTATGGGCGGAGAGCGTTTTGTGTAACTCATCCACCCACCGCTGCGCCGCCGACTCAGTCTCACGACGGTCTTTCCCGGACACCGTCAAGTAAATGAGATGTTGCACGGGTGGATACCCCAGCAATCGACGCGCCTCCATCTCCTCACTGTAAAACCTCGCAGGATCGTGCGCGATGACCGCTTGCATGACATGATGCATCGGCAGCATGGTTTGCACAATGACTCGTCCCCCGGCGGAAGCCGGCCGCGCCAGATTCACCGCGTCGACCAACAGTTGATGAGTGCGCTCGGCCGCGCGGAAATCCGGAAGATGCAGACCGGAGTCGGCCTGAACAATCCCGACGAGACCGACCGGCAGTAGCGGCTCACGCTGAAACAGGGCCTGTGTCCCGATGAGAATATCCCATGTCCGGGCTCGCACCTGTTGCCATAGCCGCCGGGTCGAAGCCACTCCCTGAAGCGTGTCGCGATCGATCCGGACAATCCGGGCCTCGGGAAGGAGCCGGCGGATTTCCTGCTCGATCCGTTCCGTTCCCTCTCCGATCGGACTCAAGCGGGACGCCCCGCAAGCTCCACAGGTCTCGGGCAGTGTCTCCCGGCCTCCACAATAGCGGCAGGCGAGTCGGGCGGATGCCCGGTAGTACGCGTAAGCCACGGCGCAAGAGCGACAACGCGGTACCCATCCACAATCCCTGCAGACCAACGCTCCGGCATAGCCTCGGCGATTGAGAAACAGGATCGCCCGGTCGTGCTGTTCCTGAGAACGACGCAGTGCGGCAAGGAGCGTCGTGCTGAACGGCAATCCGCCGAACTCCCGGCTCATATCGACCAGTTCAACGGACGGATACCTGTCGGCCTCTCTTCTTTGCTAAAACCGTTCGATTGCGCCCTCGCTGATCACCTCCAGCGACGGATGCGCCGACCCGTACACCAGAAGCGCCGACTCCTGCTGTGCGCGCATCCAGGCGACATCCCGGACATGGTAATGCGGCTCTTGCGGTTCCTTCAGTGCGGAGTCCTCTTCCCCGTCGACCCAAATCAACCCGGGCGAGCGCAAGGGACAAAATATTGCCGAGCGGGTTCCCACGACAATCCGCGGAGACGCCCCCTCATCTGATTCAACATCGACTCCGGACGCACCACGCAACTGAAGCGTCGCAGGAAGCTTCATGACTTCCTGAAGCACTCGCGCCAACCACTGCGCGCGAACGACTTCGCCGATAATAATGAGAACGGACCGGCCTCCGTCCAGAGCGAGTTGCGCCGTTCGCGCCATGAGACCGACTCGATAGTCCAGTACTCCGTCAATCAAGATCCTTGCCGCCTGAGCATTCTGGAGGATGATCTGGATTTGTTCGACCACGGCAGGATCCGGACTCAGGCAGGCAAAGAGTTCAGGATCAACAAGCTCGCCCTCAGACTTATCCTCGCCGACACGAGGAGAGCGCGAAGAAACCGTTGCGGCGCACTTGAGAATCCATTGCCGAGCTTGGAGAAACGCAAGGGCTTCACGGGAGGTCTGAACGGTCGATGCGGAAAGACCGCGTTTCCTGCGCGCGATACGCTTGAGTACCGGAAGGTGTGCTTCAGGACAACTTCCTTGTTCCAAGGCCACACGCCCCTCCGGCGTTGCCACGTAACACCATTTCGGCCGCCCGGCAGCGCGAGCCGGGGGGACAACTAGCCGTAGGCACTGCCCCCAGGGAGCCAGATATTCCTCGGCAACTTTCTTCGAGAGTTCGAACATCCCGGGAGGAAACCCGGACAGGCCGTTGCCCTCTGCGAGCGAATCGATAGCCCTGAGTTGGAACAGGCTCACCCCCTGCGGAAGTTCGCGAGTCAGTCCCACCACGGCCCCGTCTAACGTCGTCCGCCCAAACGGCACCACGACTCTTTGGCCGACGCCGATTCCGCTTACGAGTGCCGGCGGGACCAGATAGGTAAAGGTCTTGGCCAAATGCCGTGGAACGATTACCTCTGCAAAAACAGGTCCGTTCGGACGAGTGATCTCGTGACGAAGCTCGATAGACATGACGCATTCTAGCAGCGCGCGGAAAGGTAGAACAATGAACGGGGGGAGAGGGGTGGGAGTCGATGCAATTCACCGGGCAGGCAAGCTCTCAAGCCGCCTGCCCGGTGAAGGGAAAAGATTACTCGAGCGGACGACCAGCCGGTGCGGCGGGATCCTGCGCTGCCGGATCCGAGATACCCGGTTTTGCAGTCGAATCGGGAAGGCTGAGCGTTCCAGGGCTGTCGCTTGCGGGAAGGGCATCCGACCCTTTCATACGAGAGACGGAGGGATCCGCCATGCCATCCTGTGCCGTCGGGGCAGACACCGCCGCATCACCTTCGCCCTTTGCACTCAAGCTCGCCGGATCACTACTCGGTTTATCCGCCGTCTTTGGCATAGCCGGTTGCGGAGAAGCAGCGTCCGTGGAAGTCGGCGCGTAGAGGAGGATTTCGACGCGACGATTGCTGGTCCGGCCCTCTTCGGTTGCGTTCGTCGCAACCGGACGGCCATCGCCATACCCGACAGAAGCCAGGCGGGCCGAATCCAACCCGCCTTTTTCAACCAGATAGCGAAGCACGCCGCTCGCACGGGCCTTGGATAACTCCCAATTACTGGGGTACCTCGACTTCAAGGTCGGACCGATCTCAACATTGTCCGCATGGCCTTCGACCCGGATCATCCGGGCATCGCCGCTCGTGCGTAAATACTCAATCAATTGGTCCAGCACTTTGTATCCTTCCGGGCGGATCGATGCCTCCCCCGAGTCATACCGGAGGAAATTCGTGACTTCGCCAAGATTCAGGCGGCTCTCTCCCGCCGCATCCTGGACCTTCAGTTTGCGGGCAACAAGATCCGAGGGAATCGCGGCCACGGTCTTCTCAGCCTGGAGAGGCCTGGGTTGAGACAACGGCTGAGCCGGCGTCTCAACAGGCAGAACCAGCGGCTCGGAATGCCCAGCCAGTTTGAAACGATCGCCCTTCATGACTCTCGTCGACGCGCGCACAATTACCGCGGTTCCCGTCCGGTCCTCCGTGGCAATCACTTTCAGCTGCCCGATTTTTTTGGAGGGGAGCCCCTGGCTGTGGCGATGGAGCTCGAGCAGATCCCCCTTCCGGAGACCGTCTTCCTTTCCGCGATCGAGGTACACAACATCGGACTGAGCGACCAGCGTCATGGACTTGTCCGCCGGCAGCTCAACGATCATGCCCCGCATTTCCTGCACATCGCTCACCTGGCTGGATTCTTCCGAAACCATCGGCGCCTCATAGCGCATCACGGGATCACCGGGGGCAATCGCGCCAAAACTTCGAACGACGTCAACCGTTGTTAACGCATGATCCGTTTGCGTCACCTGCACTACCGCCAACCGTACGATGACAAATCCGAGATAGTCGCCGGTCACAGGGTGGAACACCTTCCGTGCACGACGATAGACCGTATAGAGATCCCCCGGCGCAACGTCGTGCGGGCTGTTGAGCTTCAAATACAATGTGTCATTGGCCCCCAAAATCATCCGGTCACCGGTCGACTGATTGTCCCCGGTAATCAGGTTGACGATGCCGTCCCGGGGCGTCGATTTTTGAATCGTGCCCGCAGCAAATGCCAGTGCATTTTCCCCGAACCGTATCGAGCTGGTATCAGCTGGCTGAGCTTCGACCGGTGCCGTAATGATCCAGACTGACAAGGCCAAGAGGAGTGAAGTCATCGTTTTCATAGATATCGTCCTTGGTTGAGGCGAGTAGATCCTCGCAAACCATAGCAAATACCAGGGCATTGTCAAGAATTTCGCCTGATTGCACGATGGTTTGACGAGGGTTTTGAGGCGGTGCTATCGTAAGACGAGGCTATCGTTTCCCCCCCCCTCTAGTATTGCGGGCAGCAGTCATGACTTCGACTTCCCTAAAAACTGCCGACCATCCGGATCCCGAGAGACGCTCGCGGATCGAAACTCAAATTCACCGGCGCCGGAAGGCCAAAGCCTTGTCTCCTCTGGAGTCCGAATGGGATCTTTCCCAGGGAACTCCTCCAACCCAATTTCGAACGGTCCGTACCCCCCGGCGGGAGCCAGACTCGACAAAATCGTAACAGGCGCGGTGCGACAGGCGATTAAGCCCCTGATTGGCATAACGTCAGGGCGTGGATCTTCCATCTGAAGTGCCTGAATCAGAACAGACACCGAATTCATCCCGCCTAGGGCTTTAGGGTCACTTTTTGTAGGTCCTTTGTCCGCTTGCTATCCCCCAGAGCGCAGAACTAAGATCTCGACTCTTCTTTCCAGTTCAACATCTTGCGAGATGGGAACGATGAGCGGCTTTGATCTTCTGCTTGAATATCTCACGAGATATTTCCCGATACTGCTTTTCATTTTTATCGCCCTCGCCTTCGGGGTCGTCACGCTGGTGATCAGTTATTTTGTACAACCGAAGTATCCTGAACCTGAAAAACTCTCGACGTATGAATGCGGATCCGAACCATTCTCCGACGCGCGCATGCCGTTTCCTGTGCGGTATTACGTCTTTGCGATGCTGTTCGTGATCTTCGACATTGAAGTCATATTCCTTTATCCCTGGGCCATCGTTTTCGAAAAGCTCGGGATCATTGGACTGGTTGAAATGATGGTGTTTATCGCCCTGTTTCTCGTCGCATACGTGTACGCCTGGCGGAAGGGAGCACTTGAATGGGACTGATCCAGTTGGGGCGTCCAGACAAGGACGGCTCTCCCGATGTCATTACCACCACCGTCGAGAAGGCCGTGAATTGGGCACGGAAAGGGTCGCTCTGGCCCATGACCTTCGGCCTGGCCTGCTGCGCGATTGAAATGATCGCGGCGGTCTCTTCGCGCTACGACATGGATCGCTATGGCGCCGGTGTGTTTCGGGCTTCTCCGAGACAGTCCGACTTGATGATTGTGGCCGGAACGGTTTGTCGACGCATGGCCCCGGTGATCCGGAAAATTTACGACCAGATGCCCGAACCCAAGTATGTGATCGCCATGGGATCCTGCGCCACGTCCGGCAATATCTATGACAGCTACAGCGTCGTCCAGGGTGTCGACCGGTTCGTTCCCGTCGATATTTACGTCCCCGGCTGCCCGCCCACGCCGGAAGCTTTGTTTGACGGCATCCTGAAGCTACAAGAACGCATCATGCGAAAGCGCGTCTTTGTCACGCAGCCCGACCAGGTCAAATTCAGCGTGAAAGTCTAGGAACGGCGCGATGCATCAACTGGCTCAACGAGTTCAAGACACATTCCCCGTCGGCTTCCTGTCGTCGACCGAGTGGCGCGGCGAAGTATCCGTGACCGTCACACGGGAAAAGATTCATGAAGTTGCCCAGTTTCTTCACGATGATCCGGGAATGGACTTTGACTATATTGTCCACGTCAGTTCCGTCGACTGGCCAGACGACGAAGAGCGGTTCGAAGTCATCTGGGAGTTTTACTCGATCAGAAAGCGCCAGCGGATCAGACTCAAGACCCGGGTGCCCGAATCGGATTGCATCGTCGACTCCCTGACCGACATCTGGAAAGGCGCCGATTTCATGGAGCGCGAAGTGTACGACATGATGGGGATCCGTTTCCGCAATCACCCGGATCTGCGCCGCATTCTCATGCCCGACGATTACACCGAAGGA
>OMJA01000191.1 GCA_900299245.1 Nitrospiraceae bacterium
ATCACCAGATGATCGGCCCAGGCCACGGCCTCCTGCGCGCGCATGATCGCCTCCGGCGGCCGGCCCTTCTCGAACTCTTCCTTAGTCCGCAGGAGCGGGAACTCGAGCGACGCCACCTCGATCCGCATCACGTCATGTCCGCCGTCCTCGGCTCCTTTCGCATACTCATCGGCGAGCGCATGGCAGAAATGCCGCGTCGACGAGTCGGGATGGCCCTGAATGATGGCGATGTGCCTGGGCATGGAGTCCCTGCTCGCGGTTGCGGAGTCAGAACAGCGGATGATGCGGCGCGCTGCTGGGCGGGACGGACTCCGTGATCCCACCCTTGTTGCCGAGAAACCGCCAGGCGCCGTCCTCGTAAATCAGATAGTGGACCTCGTTGGCCCAGCTATCGATCGTGATGGTCTTTCCCGATTCCTTATCGACGCCGTAGAGCCCGCCAGTGCAGGTAACCGAGGCTTTTTTCACTTTCCCCGTCTGCATCAGTTTCACGTCGGTGAAGACATGATGGGAAGACAGATCCCGATAATGCACAAACACTTCGGCCCAGATCCGGCGGACATCGGCCGGCTTCAGACCGTAATAGTTATAGCCTTTGGCGTAGAAAGGCATCAGCGCATCCAGATCCGCCTGACGCACCGCCGCATCGGCCTGATCGAACGCCGCGACGACATCCCGCATCAACGCCTGATCGCGTTCCCCCACCACGCCCGGCACGACCTCGACATCGGCGGCCGACGGCGTCGGATGGTGACAACGGGAGACGCCGGCGACAACGCCCAACAACGCAAGACTCAGTATCAGATGATTCAGCTTCATGCCGATGAAATCAGCAATGATGATGCCAGGCTCGCCGCCTGATATTTTCCCTGCTTCTTCCCTCTGCCACGGCCCTTGCGCAGCCGTGACCGGAACCGGTCCCTGCCGGATGGGGCCTAACTCCCCAGCCCTCACCTGCGCTCTGCCGCACAATGCGCCAATCGAAAATCCTGGGAACCGGCAATCGGCGGATATCCGCCGAGCCGGCTCCGGCATACCGGATGCAGCACTGCTCCGCGAGGAGATCTGCGACGATGCCTGTTCCCCTGCTCGACATTACCGGACTCACCTTCGAGGCGGATCACCGTCCTATCCTGGATCGGCTCGACCTCTCGATCCAGCCCGGCGAGATACATGCCCTGCTCGGCGCCAACGGATCCGGCAAAACCACACTGGCCTATGTGTTGATGGGATGCGAGGGCTATGCGCCGAGCGGAGGCCGCATCCTGTTCGACGGCACGGATCTGATCCCGCTGAAGATGTATGAGCGGGCTAGATTAGGGCTCACGCTCGCGTGGCAGGAACCGGCGCGCTTCGAAGGCGTCACGGTGCGCGAATATCTCAGCCTGGGAAAACCGGACGCCGATCCGGCAGAGGCGCTGTCGCACGTCGGGCTCGATCCCGCCCGCTATCTGCATCGCCGGGTGGATAAAGCCCTGAGCGGAGGGGAGCGCCACCGGATCGAACTCGCCTCGGTGTTATCGATGCACCCGAAACTGGCGATCCTGGACGAGCCGTCGGCGGGGATCGATATGCTCTCGATCTCGCACATCATCGGCATCATTCGCGCCGTGAAAGCCGGCGGCGGCTCCGTCCTCCTGATCACGCATCAGGAGGAGGTCGCGCTCATCGCCGACCGGGCCTCGCAGCTGTGCGCCGGCCGCATCATCTTTTCCGGCAGCCCCCGCGATGCCGTGGACCATTTTCGCGGACGCGCGTGCGTCCGCTGCGACGGAGAAGAGTGCCACTATGTCAGACCTTGACGACCTCAGACGGACGCTGCCGATGGTCGGCGCAGAACCGGCCATCCTCGACGATACACGCATCGCGCATGTCGTGGCGCACGGGCATCGCATCCTGAGCCGGCGGACCGTGCCCGGAGTCCGCGTGGAGCTGGAGGAAACGCCGGACGCCCTTGTCGGAACCCTGACGGTCGAGGCGGGTGCGCAGATCGCTCAGCCCATCCATATGTGTTTCGGACTCGCCCATCCGACCGGCGCGCAGCACATCAAGATCGACGTCAAGATGTGCGAAGGAGCGCAGGCGCGCGTGCTGTCCCACTGTCTCTTTCCACTCGCGCAAGCGGCGGAACATCGCATGCAGGCCGTAATGGAGATCGGACCGGGCGCGTCGCTGACCTACACCGAGGGCCACTACCACGGCCCCCACGGGGGCATGCGGGTCATACCCCATGCGACGATCAAAATCGGACAGGGCGCGCGATACTTTTCGGACTTCTCCCTGCTGTCGGGCTCCGTGGGCACCCTCGACATCGACTATCTCGTGGAAGTCGACGCAGACGGCCTGGCCGAACTCAGCGCGAAGATCTTCGCGCACAAGACCGATTACATCACACTGAAAGAAGCGGTGATGCTCCGCGGCGACCGGTCGCGCAGTCTCATCAAAACACGAGTCGTCCTGGAGGGCCAGGCGCAGGCCGACATCGTCGGCATCACCGAAGCCTATGCCGCAGGGGCGCGCGGTCACGTCGATTGCATGGAGATCGTGCAGGGCCTGGCCCATGCCAGCGCCATCCCGATCGTACGGGTCTTTCATCCCGAGGCCAAGGTCACCCACGAGGCCGCCATCGGCAGCGTGGACAAGAAAGAACTCGAAACCCTGATGGCCAGAGGACTGAGTCCCGAACAAGCCGTCGAGATGATCGTGAGCGGCATTCTCCGGTGAGCCGGGTCATCCATCATGGCTCTCGCGACTTCCCCTAGCCGGCAAGCTGCATAACGATACTGCCGGCGGACTTTTTCAGCATCCGGCCGCTACCGGCCGAACCGCCCCATCAGCTGCGCTTCCGCCAGCACATGTCCCTTGCAGGCCTCCAGCACCTGGCTCTTGGTTGCGCGCGGCTTCACATTCAGAGCGGCATCCAGCGCGTAGAGTTTGAAATAGTACCGGTGCGGCTTCCCCGGCGGAGGGCAGGGCCCGCCGTAGCCGACCCGATTGAAGTCGGTCAGACCTTGCAACGCGCCATCGAGCCAATGGTCTTTGGCCGGAATGCCTTCGGGCAGCCCGCGCAGATCGAGCGACAAATTGTAGATGACCCAATGGACCCAGGTGCCGCCCGGCGCGTCGGGATCGTCGGCGATCAGGACGAAACTTTTCGTGGCGGCCGGCGGCACGCCCCAATGAAGCGGCGGCGACAGATCCGCTCCCTCGCAGGTATACCGGTCTGGAATTCGCTCTCCTTCCTTGAACGCCGAACTCGTGAGTTCAAAGGCCATAGCAGTCTCCTCTCCGCTCGAACGGCAGACTGATAACCCCACCGGAAAATCCGCCTTGATGGGATCCTCGTCCACATTTCCTGTCTTCCTGACAATTCAGCAGCACAGCGGCCTCACCATACCGGCGCGAGGTGAGGCGCAGCAGACCCCGCGCCCCACCCCATGTAGCTGATAGACCGATGTCGTTCATCGCCGCTAATCGATCTTGACCGACACCGCCTGCTTCTTGGCTTCGTCCGTCTTCGGCATCCGGACTTCCAATACGCCGTCTTTGAACGAGGCTTTGATGTCGCCGCTCTTCACCTCGCATGGCAAGGCCAGCATCGGCGGCGCCGGCATGTTCGACGGGATCGTGCTGTCAGGAATTGTGACAGCCTATCTATCGTAAGACGAGCGACTCGGCATACCCCTTCGCTCATGCAGACAGCGTCGGAGGATTCAAAGGATGGTACCGGATGAGACCGTAACGGCCTGGAATCCCTTTACTTCAAGCCCCCATAGGGATCGTCGAACCTGGCTCCGCACTCACGGCACACGACTTTCCCCGTCCACTTGCCGGATCTGGTCACGACATTGTCGATCAGACGGCTATGCGTGCAAGCAGCCGCGCTCCCCGCTTCACTGCTCTGATGAGAGGCCGTTCGGTCCATGCTCACCTCCGGATTCGCTGGAGCCTCTTTCATATCCCCCCTCCGTTTCTCCCCCCTCGGCGCAGGCCCCACGTCCACTCAGTTCACTCATCGCCCCCTCGCCAGCCATCGCCTGAAGGAAACCCCTGGAACGATAACCGCAGCCATCTCCTCGCTCGATTTCCTCCCGGCCAGATAGATCTCCTCAAGCCCGGAGCTCCGGGACGTGAACTGCCTGAACTCTATACGTTCTGCCGTCGTCCACGGTCATGCGAATCCGTCCGCTCCGGCTGAGATAGTCGACAGCCAGAAACACCTCATTCCAGCTGAGATGCGGACAAAGGGCGCCAATTTCTTCCAGCGGACAATCTGTGCCGAGCTGCTCCAGTGCATGATAGACTTCCTCGACTATTGTCTCGACCCTCATCGCACGCCTCCCTTCCGAAGGTGGATCGTATCTCCACTAGTCAACCACCCCTGAACACATCGGAGCCCGTTCAGTTCTGGTAGGCCCAGAGGTTGACGCGCGGCCTCCAAGCTTCCGCTTTCTTCTCACCCCCAGCCCGATATACCGATCACCTGCTAGCACATGTAGCAGGGCTTGAGGCAGTTCCGCATGAAGCGCCGTCGTCTTGAGAATGTAGCCGCAAGCGCCCGCCTTGAATGCCTTGGTCACATAGGACAGCTTCTCATAACTCGTTAAAACAACCACCCGACTCCCTGGGGCCTGCACTTGGAGCGCCCGCGTGGCGTCAAGTCCATTCATCCTGGGCATCGAGATATCCGTGAATATAATGTCCGGCTTCAGCTGTTGGGCGGTGCGCACAAGCGCCTCCCCATCCGACACCGCTCCTACCACCTCGCCCAATTCGCTGAAGACCCCCAACAAGGCCTTCAGCATTTCCGGATGATCATCAGCAAGTAAAATGCGTGGTCTAGCCATGGATCAATCCTCCCATGAATGCACTTTAGACTTCACGGGGGGGGGCGATACTGGTCAATTCGCTAGTTCATGGGATTGAATTGTACTAGAGCTACGTAGACAAAGATGGAGGAGCTAAAGGCAAGCAGGATGCTCAAACAGACCGTCCAGCAAGGCCGCACGCTTCTCCGCATCCTACGGCTAGAGGCTGGTAATGCCGTGACTGATTGCGTACTTGGTCAAATCGGCGGTGGTATGAAGGTTCAGCAGCAGCATGATGCGGTACTTATGGAACTCCACCGTTTTCACCGACACATCGAGGATCGTGGCAATCTCCTTCGTGCCGCGGCCTTCAGCAACAAGTTGCAACACTTCCCGCTGGCGGTCGGTGAGCGTGGCGCTCGCCGTCTTGACTGCCTCGCCGGTGGATCGTTTGCCGGAAAAATCCAGCATATCCTTGGTCAGGGAAGACGTCAGGTACTGTTGGCCCTTGAGAACCGACCGGATGGCTAGACCGAGCTCCGACACCGCGGAATGCTTGGCGAGGTACCCGGAAGCCCCGACCAGGAAGGCCTCGGTCGCATAGCTCGGGGTGGCATGCATGGTCACAAAGATGATGCAGCTTTCAGGAACGAGCTTCCTGATCTGGCGGGCCGCGTCGAGCCCATTCAAGAGCGGCATGGAGATGTCCAGGAGAATCAGATCAGGCCGCAGTTTCTGCGCCGCCTCGACCAGCGCCCGGCCGTCTTCCACCAAGCCGACCACCTCGCACTCAACCTCCACCAGCTTCTGCAAGCCGGCCAGAAACAGCGAGTGGTCATCGGCCATAAGCACGCGCGGCTTCTTCATGCGCCCTCCCGAGAGTAGGGAACCCAGACACAGACCTTCGTCCCCTCCCTTTGGAAAGAGTGGGCGCGGAGAAATCCGCCCATAATGCGCGTCCGTTCCTGCATGCTGGTGAGGCCGAGTCCTTTGATGCGAGCATCCTCCCTCTCAAGGTCGCCCCCCTTGCCGTTGTCACGCACCGACAGACCGACACCCTTGGACGATCCGCTCAGTTTGACCTTAACCTCGCTCGCCTGGGCATGCTTGAACACATTCTGGAGACACTCCTGCATGATGCGAAACAGATTGATTTTCAGGTTCAGCGACAGCACCTTCGGCGCCTCGCGGGAGATAAACGTCACCGGCAACCCTGTCCGGTTTGTAAACTCAGCGACATGATCTCGCATGGCGACCTCCAAGCCGACATACTCGAGCAACGAAGAATGTAGTCTGCCGGCCATATCGTGCAGATCGTTAGAGAGGCCTACGAACCGCGCGTGGATCTGCGCTATCCGCTGCTTGACGCTCTGTTTAGGATCGTCCCTGTCGGCATCGCCTGCTAACAGCTGCAGGTCGAACGCCAGGCAAGCCATCCGCTGATTGAAATCGTCGTGCAGTTCGCGTGCGACCCGCTTGCGCTCCTCCTCTTGGGCATGGAACAGTATTTCCGACAGGGATTCCAGTTCTATCCGCTTTTCGTTGAGCAGCCTCACAGATTTTTCAAGGTTCTTCCCGACCAGTACCTCCTCAGAGATGTCCGTATGCATAATGACGACGACGCCTTCGCTCCCCTCGAATCGAGACACGCACATCTGAAACCAACGCTGTACTTGAGGCGAATGACATGGATAGTTCAGGGCAAAATTCGACGTCCGTCCCGCTAGTACGGCCTCGATGCCCTCGAGAGCCGTCCGTGCTATCGACTGCCCGTCGGTGATCGCTTGCCGGCACACCTCCAGATAATTTATTCCGACATCGACCTTCAAGGCCGCGTTATCCGAATTTTCTCGGGCAAACCTTTTCCAGGCGTCGTTCGTCGTAAGGATGATGCCCCGCATATCCAGCACGCAAATGTGCGGGGTGAGAGAGTTGAGGATCTTGAGGGTAAAGGCCTCACTGATCCGGAGCGCCTCCTCTGCCCGTTTCCGCTCCGTCACATCGCGCAGAACCACGGTGAAGAACACCTTGCCTTTGACCTGAACTTTGGAGATTGAGGCCTCGATGGGAAACTCCTCTCCGTTGGCTCGCAGACCGAACAAGATGCTTTGTCTCTGCATCGCACTGAAAGGACCACCGCTCTCGGCAAAGCGGCTCATGTGACCGTGATGTGCCTCTCTGAACCGTTCCGGAATGAACCGGTCGAATGGATGTCCGATCGCGTCAACGCCCCGACATCCGAACATGGATTGAGCCGCTTGGTTGATCATCACCACGCGCCCCTCCTGATCTGCGGTAATGATGCCGTCCGTCGCCGCATCGATGATCGCTTCCAGCTGGCTGCACTGCTCCCTCAGCTCCTGCTCAGCCTGAGCCATCGTCAGGCCAGACTCGGCCTTGAGCGCGCGCAACCCCAGCGTCCCGTCGGTACCGGGCCCTGAGAGAATAATCTCGACAGCACCTTGCTTTCGATCTTCCGCCAGCGAGCGAACGCAGTAATCGATCGGCAGCGGCACCCGCTCCTGCGGAGAAGGCTCCATGAGATGCAACCTGCCACGCAGGATCGCCAGATTGGCCCCGCCCGGCGCCAGATAGACGTGATCGGGCTTCACCTCCGTCCCGTCTGACACCTCGACCACCGGCATCGCGGTGTATTTGCTAAGCAAGCCCGGCAGGAGGCTGACATGGCCCACATGCTGATGCGATACCACGACAAAGGCCATCCCGCTGCCGGGAGGCATGTGCAGGAAGAACTCTTCCATGGCTTCCAACCCGCCGGCTGAGGCGCCGATCCCGACGACGAGAAAACCGGGCGGTTCCGGCGGCAGACCAGCCGATGTAGTTGGTTTTGTTGGCGCTGGTTTCACGGAGGGAGAGCCAGGTCACCGCGTTTCTTCTTCCCGCCTTTCGGCTTGGCGCCGCTCTTGCCAGGGGCCGTCTTGCTTGCCCTCTTTCGTACTGTGGCCACAGCATCTTCCCTCAGAAAAAGATGGAGCACCCAGCATCGTACACATGTGGTGATGGACAGTCAGTCCGAGGCCGCAGTCTAAGCTCTTTCTCCAATTCCGGCAAGCAAGACACCCGTGGCGGGACGGGCACTAGAAAGATCTCCGTCCAGAACCAGGGTTTCTCCGAGTGTGCCCGGATCGACGCCTGTCGTACAAGATCAGCGGGCAGCCCCCCTGTCCTGTTGCGGAGGAAAGATCTTATGCTTCAGTTAGACTCTCTTGAGTCGGCCATCCACCGGGAACTCGGGCGGATCGGCTCTTGCTCGCTGGCGGAACTCAACGAACGGTTACCCTACTATTCTTGGGACCAGGTGTTTGGCGCCGTCGATCGACTCACCCGCATGGGCATCGTGACCATCCAACAACAAGATTCGTCAGACGACATCCTTTCACTCCCACCCACTCACCCCTTCGAAAAACAGGACCACCTCCAAGCCTGAATGCAGGCGGTACACATCAGGGCGGAGCAGGACGCCCGTGCACGATCATCTTGCGAGGCATTCATCTCATTTCACGTATTCCAATCGCACGGGACCGAACCCTGACGCCTGTCCGGCTCTCTGACAAACGCCCCGGATCCCCTCTCACTCTCCCGCCAGCAACTACGGCACTAGTACATTGTTCCGGATCAACTGGTGAGTTCCCCAGTTTCACAAACGGCTACGAATCGCCATGATCTTCCCCGTCACATCCACGATCATTGTCGCGATATGGCCAGACTTCTGGCCCCTGTGTCCCGATTGAATGACGTGAATCAAGAAAGTGGCACATGTCTAGCGATGCACTGTCCGTGCAGCATGTTGCTCAGGCGCGTTCCTCGTCGATGAGCAATCCATACACCGCGCCGCAGCTACTCCCCGTCTGTTGCATCTGTGGATCTAATCGAGACGAAGCGGGATCTCGGCCTCAGCACGGACGCTGGGTCACACCGAAGGTCCATCAAAATCTACACAGAGGGAATCCGTCTGATTTTTCTCTGATGCATACCTACAGTCCAACATGTTTGGTGAAGGGCCAGAAGTCTGTTCGGCTGCATTTGCGGGAGATTGGAACATCGAAATGACGCGGCACCATGAATCTTGCCCGCGATGCGGCGGGTTGCTGGTCGTCAGCTACCCAGTATCCCTGGAATGCGATCTGTCCGGCATGCCGGTAACGCTGTGGCGTTGCGTCAACTGCGGCAATTACATGGATCGTTTCATCCTGGCCAACCGATTACAGAACCCGATGCCGGCAGGACCTCAGCGCACCGGTCGCTCTCGCGGAGCGAAAACAGGCATCACTCTGTGAATCGTTCGTGGCGGAACGATCAGGAGGGCGACATCGTGAGTCCACACCACACATCGAATCAGCTCTGGTCGATTATCCTGGCAGGCGGGGAAGGCTCGCGGGTGAGCACCTTCGTCCATCGATGGCTCGGCCGGCCCACACCGAAGCAGTATTGCGCCTTTGTCGGCACACGCTCCATGTTTCAGCACACGCTTGATCGGGCGAGCCGGCTGACGCCGCCGGACCGCATCGTCACCGTCGTGGAGCATAGCCATCGGCATGATCCGCTCGCTCAATGGGGGGACTGTCGGGGCGGCACCATCCTCTTTCAGCCAACCAATCGCGATACAGCGGCCGGCCTGTTCCTGGCGCTGACCTATGTCCGCGCCAGGGCCCCGAAAGCAACCGTCGTGTTCCACCCGTCGGATCATTTCGTTTATCCCGAAACCCGATTCCTCGAAACGGTCCAGCGTGCGGTCCGGGTCGCTGAGTCGCACAGTGACCGGGTCGTGATACTGGGGATCGCCCCTGATCGTCTGGAACTGGACTACGGGTGGATCCAACCGGGACGCCCCCTCGAAAGCCGGGGCGGCGAACCGGTGCAGGCCGTTCGCTCATTTGTGGAAAAACCCAGCGCCGCGCAGGCCGATGCCGCGTTGCGGGCAGGCGCCCTCTGGAACACACTGGTATTGGCCGCTCAGGTTGATGTGCTGTGGAAACTCGGCTGGCAATGCCTGCCGGGCATAATGCAGCACTTTGAGCAGTTGGAACAAGCCATCGGAGGACCCGAAGAAACACGGCTTCTGAATGCCATGTATCGCGACCTGCCGATGCATAATCTTTCCTCCGACCTGCTGCAATGCGTCCCGGACCACCTTGCGGTGATCGAACTCACCGGCGTCCTCTGGAGCGACTGGGGCAAGCCCGAACGGATCGCCGAAACGCTGCGACGGATCGACCGGCGGCCGGCATTCCCCTTGACCTGTCTCGAACACCCGTTTGTCCCGCTCCCGGTGACCGCCCCGGAAACAGGACCGTCTCTGGGTGCGTCATCCCTATAATCCAGAGAGGAGAAACCGCCATGAAGTGCGCCACGATCAGCGCGACAAAACAAAAGTGCAACACAACAGTTTTCCAGCAGCCACAACCACAGAAGAATACAGTGACACAGAAGATTCACGTGCTGTCGCAGTCCCCCTGCGAAGACCCGCAAGCCCGCATCGCCAAGCGAGCCTATGAGCTCTATTGTGAACGCGGGTACCGGAACGGGTTTGCCCTCGACGATTGGCTCGATGCAGAACAGGAGATACTGAGCCAGATCCCGGCACTCTAAGAGCGCATCTGTGCCATGACTTCTCGCTCCGGTTACGACCACTCCCGTTGCGCCTTCTCCGCCCGTTCACCCCAGAGCGCGCTGAGCGGCACCTGGGACAGCAGATAGGATCCCGGTTTCAGTTGCGGAAGCGCGCGCGCGGCAGCGAGCATGACCTGAGCCGTCAGCACACTGTCGTCACAGCGCGCTTCCAGCACGAGATGCTGATGCCCGAATCGTCCGGGAACTCCCCGACGGTCGAGGACCACTCCCCGTCCTTCTTCCTCCAGTGCCGCAAGACTGTCTACCGGAAACACCTGCGTATCCTCCCCGAGAAAGAGCGGATCGGCACGAATGGCTTGTGCGATGCTCTCCGCATCCTCCCGGTTCTCCAATTCGACATAGACATACCGCTGTAGCCGCCCGTCGGGAGCCTGCACTTCGGCACACAGCGCATCCTTCACGCCCCTCACGTTTTGCGCCATCGTCATATGGCGAAGACTGATGCCGGTGTGACGGCGCGTCTCCGTCATGCCCCCGGGCGTCAATAACGCAAGCCAGGAACGGAACACTGACAGCGCGCCGGGATCCCACCCCGCCCCCACGATCGCGGCCGCCCGATGATGAACGGCGGCTTTGTGGATCACCGTGTGATGGGCCTCCAGCGCCGCTCCATGCAGCATCACACAATCCACGACCGGAATGCCGTGCTGCAGAACCTGTGCGGCGAGTTCTTCAACCACGTTCGCCGGCACACAGAGGAGCGCGGCATCGACATGCTTCACCTGTCCGATATGAGTAACAACCGGAACGGATCGCAGCGTCTCCGGCAGCGTTCCCGACGCGCTGACGGCCCGCCGCACGATGGCAGCCAGACTGAGGTCCTGGCTGCGGGAAATGAGTTCCGCGCAGACTCGTCCGACTCTGCCGAACCCGACGACGGCAAGCTGTAACGGCTTCATGGATGACCGCCCCCCTCCATCGGATCACAGGATCACGCGGGATCATGCGCAACGCTTCGCGTCAGGGATAATGAGCAATCGCAGTGCCGCCGTTGCGAACGGGCAACAGCCCCCCTGCAGGCAGCAGCAGAACGGGAATGATCTTCACGCCTTCGGTTGCGTGGAGAGACGGTGGAGCCTGACACGTGAACCGGAGAAGGCTCTCCCCGGTTCAGCCGTTGCGACCTTTTGCTACAGCGGAGGGGATGCGTTTGTAGCGCATCTCCTCAACGATGTCCCGGTCCCCGCGATGCGGCTGTTCCAAATCCGTCAGTTTCCAACCGGTTTGATCCGGCGGCCAGCCTGAGCAGGCTGGCCTCATTTTTGCGCTACTCTGCTGATAAGCAGACGCGGTCAGTTACTCAGCGCTCTCCTCCATCCGAATCCGTGATAGCCCCGGTCGCGTTCCAAAACCGGCTCAACCCATCACCAAGGAGGAATCCCATGTCCGTCGCCAAGATCATCGAAATCAGTTCCGAGTCACCGAAGAGTTTCGAAGATGCGATCCAGAACGGCATTGCCCGGGCATCAAGGACCATACACAACATCAAGTCGGCCTGGGTGAAGGAACAGCATGTCGTGGTCGAAAACGGCAAGGTCTCGCTCTATCGCGTGGATCTGAAGGTCACGTTTGTGCTGGATTAACCGGACGTCTCGATTGCTCGTCCAAGGCATCGGGTCGCGGCGCAACGCCGCGACCGTTGCCGAAGTGAGGATCCATCCTATGGTGTCCGTCTTCGTCCGCCGATGGAATGTCTGGACTGCAGCCTGTGTTCTCCATCTGTTGCTGATTCTCCCGGCAACACCACCCCCAGCCTGGGCATCCGGTCAGCCCGCAGAATCTCCCACTGCCGTCGTGCGGGCGACGCTCACGGAAGTCTTCCGCATCCTGGACGACCCCAAGTTGAAAGAGCCCGACAAACTCATGCCGCGCCGGCGTCTGCTGGAACAGGTCATCGGCGAGCGCTTCGACTACGCGGAGATGTCCAAGCGCGCCCTGGCCGCCAACTGGACGCCGCTGACCAACGACCAGCGAGCCGAATTCGTCGAATTGTTCAAAGCGTTTCTGTCAGACCGGTATGCGGGAAAGATCGAAGGCTATGCCGGCGAGCGGACCGAATATCTGAGCGAGCGGCTTGAAGGGCCGTATGCGGAAGTCCGCACCAGGCTCATCTCCGCCAAAACAGAAATTCCGATGGACTACCGCATGATCAATAAAGCGGGCCGCTGGTACGCCTACGATATCATCGCAGACGGCGTCAGCCTGGTGAAAAATTACCGCAGCCAGTTCGACAAGATCATCCGCTCCGACTCCTACGACGAACTGGTGACACGGCTGCGCAACCGGACTGTGGCGGAGGACAAGAAGGATGCGCGGTAACGAGCATACCCCCTCCCTCGTTCGGCCGGCTGTTTGACCTTCGGACAAACGGCGTTATCTGATTCTTGAGCGGAGGCCTCGGTGAGAGGAACAGCCAAGGATAGAGAGGCCGAGCGTAGGGGTGGTGAGCAAGCCCGCCGGACGAGCGGGAAGCCTGAAATCCCTCCAAGGTCTCAAGAGTCGATCCAAGCTCTCCAAACCCGCCTCTGCTCCGCTTTTTTGTGGAATGTTCTCAAAATTGACTGGCGTTTCAGAACCCCGCCGCAGCGTGGTTATCTGTGCTCGTGGCATGGAGGGACGAGCAGCGTTTGGATCAACGGAGGCTCACCACCGGCTACGGTCGTCCGATGCCTCGCGTTTCCTGATTCGGCGCCTGTGGAATCACCCATTGGCCGGTGAGTGCACTGAGAGCCTTCCGTGCATCGCTGATCCGCTCCACCGCAGACCGGTGTAACTCTTCGGCGGTCTTTCGCAATCGCGCGACACCCTGCTCCTGCGCTTTCAT
>OMJA01000192.1 GCA_900299245.1 Nitrospiraceae bacterium
ATGTGACTATTTTTCAATCGCTTAGATTACTGCCACTCAAAACTACTATAGCGGTGGTGCGCCCGGCAGGAATTGAACCTGCGACCTACGGGTTCGAAGCCCGGCGCTCTATCCAACTGAGCTACGGGCGCATGCGCTAGTTCAATCACTTCTCAGACAGAATTGTCAAGAATGGAGAAAGCCCAAGAGCCAATATCCAGGCAACATAAACCTTCGCCAGACCTTAGAGACAGGAAAGAATCGCGTCGACGATTTGATTGATGGAGCGACCATCCGTCGGGATGATATGGTCGGCGGCCGCCTGGTATTGAGGATTTCGCGCGGCCAGCACTTCTTCAATCTCCTCAACGAAAGATTTCGTGCCTGTCAGCGAGGGACGCTGAGTGTCAGACCCAATACGCGACGCAATCGTCGCCACTGCCGCCGTCAGCCAAAAAAGTGTGCCCGTTTTTTTCAGGCACTCCGTATTCTGCGGACGAAGAATCGCGCCACCACCGGTGTCGATGATCAATCCATCCTGTGCGGAGAAATCCTGGCAGACGGTCGACTCAAGATCACGAAAATGATCCCAGCCATGCTGTGCGACTATTTCAGGAACTGTCCGCCCCGCCCGCCGGACGATTTCCGCATCGGTGGAGACCACGGGCCGTCCAAGCCGCATAGCCAGCACTTTTCCGACCGTGCTTTTCCCAGTCCCGCGATATCCGATTAACACGATGTTCATCGGAAACGAGACTCCAATACGGCACGCATCACATCCGCGGGAGCGGTTTGACCGGTCCATAACTCGAATTGTGCAACGGCTTGGTGCAGAAACATTTCCAACCCCGGGATCGTGACACATCCTGCCTGCCTGGCATCCTTGAGCAACCGTGTGTCGCGCGGATTATAAACGATGTCCATGACCGCAAGCCCAGGGTTCAACAGCGTGGCCGGAACGCAGGACGCCTCCGTCTTCGGGGACATGCCGATCGGCGTGCAATGAACAAGCACCTGAGCGTCAGGCAGCATCTGAGCCAGGGCCCCTTCGTCCAAATGGGCATCTACCACCGCCAGCGTCGTTTTCGAGCGAAGATCGTTTGCCAATATGGAACGCTCGTTCCCATCCACTCCCAGCAGCGTTAATCCTGCGACCCCGGACTCTCCGGCGATTGCAAACGCAATCGCTCGAGCAGCGCCCCCTGACCCCAGGATGATCACGCGTTTTCCGGCGAGGGAGCCGACACCGCCACGAAGCGCGCGCAACGCCCCAGTAGCATCCGTGTTGTACCCGCTCAACTTCCCCTGGTTCACTACAATCGTATTGATGGCCCCGATGTGCCTCGCGGTGGGCTCCACCTCATCGAGAAAAGGAATCGCCGATACCTTATGGGGAATCGTGACACTCGCGCCTCGAAATCCACCGAGCGCGCGAAGCCCCTTGATCGCCTCACCGATCGCCTCGACTCGAAACGCCAGATAGACCAGATTCAGGCCAAGCTTCTGGAATGCCGCATTGTGAATCGCGGGAGAAAGCGAGTGTTCGACCGGGTTTCCGATCAGCCCACAAAATCCCGTATGCGCGTTGATCTCCATGTCACCTAATCTCACTGTTTTCGAGAAACGCACCTGCCCCGCTCACCATACCGTCATCCCGCCGTCGATCCGGAATGTCCCGCCGGTGATCCAGGCCGATTCCTCAGACGCAAGATAGAGCACCATGCTTGCCACTTCCTCCGGCTTGCCGGCCCGGCGTATCGGATAGTGCGACAGGATCGATCCGAGCTGGTCCGGATTCGCCATCAACGGGGCTGCCATCGGAGTATCGATCAGGCCCGGATTGACCACGTTGCATCGAATGCCGTCTGATGCATAATCAATCGCCAGCGAACGTGTGAGCGCGTCAAGGGCTCCTTTCGATGCCGCATACGCAGACAGCAGCGGAATCCCGACCAGACTCGCAATGGAGGACACATTCACGATGACGCCGCCCGCCTGCTTCAACATCTGCGGAATCACGGCTCGCGTCATGCGAAACACCCCGGTCAGATTCACATCAAGCACATGCGCCCAGCCGGCATCGTCCATTTCATGAAGACGCTTTCCAAAATCTCCGACTCCGGCATTATTCACCAGCACATCGACTTTCCCGAACGACGCAACGGCCTGCTGCACCGCCGCATGAGCGTGATCGTCATCGGTGACCGATCCGGCGACAACCACTGCCTTGCCGCCCTTCAGCGTGATCTCACGAACCACGCGATCTAATTCCGCCTGACGTCTTCCCGTGACGACCACGGAAGCCCCTTCGTCGGCGAACAGCTTGGCGATCGACTCCCCGATACCGGCGTTGCCTCCTGTGATCAACGCCACTTTCCCGCTCAAGCGATTCATGATGTCGCCTCTTCCATACCGATAGCATCCGGTGAATCCGAAAAGGCCGCCTCTGCGGAATCCGACTCACTTCTGACTCCCAGCAGGCCCGGCTCCACTTTTCTGGCCACCGTGATGAATCCTGAATGCGCCACCATGCGATGATCGGGACGCACGCTTCGTCCCAGAACCGACCAGGTACGGATGAGAGACTCAAACGTCTCCACCATGCCGAACACTTTCGCCCGTTCGAGCGCTTCAACCGTTTGAACGACCTGCGGCACCGTCGGCACAAAACTCAAATAGATACCGCCTGACCGTAAGGCCTTCGCCGCATGCGGCACCACCTGCCACGGTTCCGGCAAGTCGAGAACGACGCGATCAAACGGCACACCATCCTCCAACAGATCAATTCCTTCGTAGGCACTCTTTCTCAATGACACGAGATTCGGCGTCGGACCCAGATAGCGGTTGATATTTGCGAGAGCTGTTTTTGCGAAATCCTCCCGCAGATCATACGTGACGACCAGTCCTTGAGGACCAACGAGACGCAACAATGCCATGGTCAACGCGCCGGACCCTGTCCCGGCTTCGAAGACGCGCGCGCCCGGATACACATCCGCCCACATCGGAATCAGTGCCAGGTCTTTGGGATACAGCACCTGCGCGCCACGCGGCATTTTCAGAACGTAGTCCCCGAAGGTCGGTCGCAGCGCCAACATCTTCTTGCCGCCAGACAACGTCACCACCGTCCCGTCAGGACGGCCGATCAACTCGTCGTGAGGGATTTTTTGCCCGCTAAACTGATAGATCTCTCCGGCCTTGAGCGTCAGCGCGTATTGCCGCCCTTTTTTATCGACCAGATGAATCCGTTCGCCCGTTGTAAGGTGTGACATGGGGCGGCATTCTAGGTGGTTCATTCCACCCTTTGCAACCGATGTACGAGGCATAGTGCTGGACACCCCCACCAGCCCCGAATAGTTCACGGGGGCCTGTGTGCCCTCGCAGAAAATCAGCCGACTATTCTCCGGCCTTGCAGGATGAGCGGGAACTTCACGCACGGAAATGACTCGCGGGAAGAACACATGAGGCAGATCGGTAAGCAACCGGTGCGAATCCTACATAGTTGCCGCATCCATATCACACTTCGATTCGCATCCTCTCATTAAACATCCTTAATCTTTCTGAAATATCTACCGGATCGCATGGCACGCTTCTCATGTTCAATCCAGCACCACTCTTGCTTCGTAGTAAGACAGTGAGAGTGCAGCACCCCGGTGAATCTTCTTGATCCCAGGCGGCTCTAACAGGAGTGAACAGATGCGAAACCACGAGAGAAGAGGTGACGCGATGGAACATGAAGAACTGAGGACGACGGAGCCCGTCGAGGACCAGACCGCGTCGACTGATCTCGACACGGACGATTCCGACGCCAGTGATGCGCTGGAAGTGATCGGGCGCGAAGCCGAGGCTGAATCGAGAGAGATGGCACCGGCTACACTCAAGACTAGTCCGGGAGCCAGTCCGTTTCTGTTGGAGTCACTGTATTTTCGTTCGTTCGGCGAGCGGGCCCTTCTCACCAGAGACGAAGAGATCGCCCTGGCCAAACGATTGGATGAAGGCTCCCGCCGTATCCGAACGGCTTTACGTGACACCCTCAAAGTGATGGCTCGCGCAAAGCGTACTCCCATCATTGTGGAATCGACAAAAGCACTTCAGCTGGCGCGCGGGTTAAGCGGGTTTTCCGCCACCGCTTTGGACAAGGTCGAGCAAGCCATTGTGAATGTCCTGAAGCCCGCGAGCAAAGAGATGAAGCCTGCGGCTGCGATCGCCAAACAGCTGAAGACATTGCTCGATGAAATTAAGACCGCTCGTGTCGTGTTGGAGCGGGGAAAAGACGAGATGGTCCGATGCAACCTGCGGCTCGTGGTGGATGTAGCCAAACACTACACTCATCGGGGACTGACTCTCCTGGATCTGGTGCAGGAAGGCAATATCGGCTTGATGAAGGCGGCCGAACGGTACCAACACCGAAAAGGCTTTAAATTCAGTACGTATGCAACCTGGTGGATCCGTCAAGGGATCACGCGAGCCCTCGCCGATCAATCGCGAACAATCCGTATTCCGGTCCACCAGACTGAAGCCTCCAGCAGAATTCTTCGAGTCACGCGCCGGCTCGGACAGCAGTTCGGTCGTCCGGCTAAGCTGGAGGAGATCGCCGACGTGCTTCGGATGAGACCGGAGCGGTTGCATGAAACCGTCCAGGCCTTCCAAGAACCTGTCGCCCTGGAACGGCCGGTGGGTGACGGCGATACGGAATTCGGGGAAATGATTCCCGACCATCAAGTACCGCCGCCTGACGCTCATGTGCATCGGACCGAAATGACACAGCAACTGGATCGTATTCTGGGCACGTTGACTCCGAGAGAGCAGACTGTCATCCGGCTGAGATTCGGGATCGGATACGACGAGCCCTGCACCCTTGAACAAGTCGGCCAGAATCTGTCGGTCACCCGTGAACGAATCCGGCAAATTGAGGCCAAAGCGCTCAAGAAGCTCAAGACACCCGAGATCAAAGAGCTGTTTGCAGCCATCAAGTAACGCCTCGCTCCTCATTCCCGGACGCACGGGATCCAGATCTCGTGCGTCCGGGCTATCTTTCCCCTCCCGCCCAGGTATGAGAGAATGCCCTCCACACGAGATCCAGGTCTCCGGCTTCGTAAGGACATGTCATGAAGCAGCCTCGGCCAGTCGTATACCCTCTGCTGCAATACATCGTGATTACGCTCCTGATCTCGTCCCTGGGAACAGGCGCATGGACCTGTCCAGCGCTCGCTGACGAGAAACCCCTGTCGGTGCCGGCGGTGGTCGCCAAGGTACGCCCCTCGGTCGTGACGATTCTCACGCGAGGCATGCCCGCCGCTCCCTCCTTGCACGGGACACAATCGGGTTCCGGCTCCGGTATCGTGATCGATACAACCGGGTACATCCTGACCAACAATCACCTGGTGGAGGGAGTCACGAGTCTCGTCGTGGGATTACCGACCGGACGATTGACACCCGGGCGCGTGACCGCCCGAGACTTCTTGTTGGATCTCGCATTGATCAAGATCAACGCGACCGATCTCGTCCCGGCCACGCTGAACCCGTCCGCAACCCTCGATATCGGAGAAACCGTGGTGGCGATCGGGAACCCTTTGGCTCTCAAAGGCGGATCGACGGTCACCGTGGGAGTCGTCAGCGCGCTGGACCGTTCCGTCCTCACCCCGAACGGCGAAACGCTCTACGACCTGATTCAGACGGATGCCGCCATTAATCCCGGCAACAGCGGTGGTCCGCTTGTTGATCTGTCCGGACAGGTCGTCGGCATCAATGTAGCGATTGCGCCGTCGGCCCAGGCCATCAGTTATGCGATCGCCATTGAAGCCGTCTATCCCCACATTCATTCGATGATGCTTCGCGGGAGCATTTCCCGGCCGGACTTTGGCTTTACACCAGTCACGATCACCCCCAGCGTCGCCGCCAGTTTCGGCCTGGACGCCGAGCGCGGCATCCTCGCTCTGAATGTCGATCCCGCAAAAATCGCCGGGATGGCGGGCCTGCAAACAGGAGATATCATCACGGCCTTGGATCAACGCCAGCTCTATAACATGGGAGACTTCTGGCATAGCGTGATGCGCGAAGGCGATCAACCGTCTCTTCACCTGACGATTCAAGGGCGTTCCGGCCAGACCACGCTGATCATGCAGAGACCACCGGCGCAAAAATTCGTTCCATGACCGCACCGACTTCACCATCCGCCCCGGCCATCGTTGCCCATTCCGACCCGCCCGCCCGCCGGACCGCGACAGAGTTGCTTTGGTTTGCATCACCGGTCAGTTACGCCGATGCCTGGGAACTTCAGATGCGCCTGCATCGCGAACGGGCGAACGGTTCAAGAGCGGACGTCGTCCTCCTTCTCGAGCACCGCCCGGTCTATACAGTCGGACGGCGAACGCTGGCGTCGGATTGGGGGGGGGACCCCACGGCGACACATATCGGTGGAATCGAAATTCAGCACGTCAACCGTGGCGGATCCGTGACCTATCATGGCCCCGGACAGCTGGTCGTGTACCCGATCCTCCGCCTGACCGACCATGTCAGCGGCGTACGCGCTTACGTCGAATGTCTGGAAGAGGCGGTGATCCAGTGCCTGCGGGAGAGCGGAATTGTCGGCCATCGAAAAAAGGAGGCTCCCGGCGTCTGGGT
Organism: Nitrospiraceae bacterium; assembly: GCA_900299245.1. Lineage (GTDB taxonomy): Bacteria > Nitrospirota > Nitrospiria > Nitrospirales > Nitrospiraceae > Nitrospira_D. The sequence goes on from OMJA01000192.1 coordinate 6,601, forward strand.
CGCGAATCCCCGTGAAGCCAAAATTGCCTCCATCGGCATTCGCGTAGATCGAGGCGTTACCATGCATGGAGTGGCCCTGAATGTGGATCTGGATCTCATGCCATTTCGCGGGATCACTCCCTGTGGCCTGCGCGGCTGCCACGCGACGTCTATGGCCGAGGTCGCCGGCCGGCCGGTTTCCTTGAAGAGTGTGACGCGTTCGTTGCTGGATCAACTGCAGCGGACATTGGCGCTGACTTGGATGATTTCGCCGGCCCCTATCGAATTTCATACTCTCGCATGATCATGGACGCTCCACAATTTTCCGGAGGCAAAGAGAGGGCAACATGAAAGATTACGACACCCCGACGTTTCGACTGGCGGTCTCTCAATTTGACCAGGCCGCTGAAGCCATGCATCTGGATCACAATCTTCGGGAACGGCTCAAGCAGCCTCAACGGTCGCTTGTGGTCAGCGTTCCCGTACGAATGGACGACGATCGCGTCGAAGTCTTCACCGGATATCGTGTCCAGCATGACTCCTCGCGCGGCCCTTCCAAAGGCGGTGTCCGCTACCATCCGGACGTCAACCTCGGCGAAGTCGCCGCACTCGCCATGTGGATGACGTGGAAATGCGCCTTGGCGGGATTGCCCTACGGGGGAGCCAAAGGCGGCGTAGCCGTGGCGCCGAAACAGTTGTCCCGCGCTGAACTTCAACGGTTGACCAGACGCTATGCGGCGGAGATTTTCCCCTTGATCGGTCCCGATAAGGATGTCCCCGCACCGGATGTCGGCACGGATGCGCAGGTCATGGCTTGGATGATGGACACCTACAGCCAACAGGTCGGGTACGCCGTCCCGGGGGTGGTGACGGGAAAACCGCTCTCCATCGGCGGCAGCTTAGGCCGGGAGGAAGCAACAGGGCGAGGGGTTGTATACGTCACGATGGAAGCGCTCCGGCATCTCAATCTCTCCATCGACCGCGCCACGGTGGCAATCCAGGGCTTTGGAAATGTCGGGGCGCACACCGCACTCATCATGGAGCGAGAGGGCGCCCGTGTCATTGCCGTGAGCGATGTCACCGGGGGGATTTATAACGAGAAGGGGCTCAATATCCGTGAGCTCCTGGATCGCTATAAAACCAAAGGCCAGTCGCTCAAGGACACCAAGTTGGGCGAGTGGATCACGAACGACGAACTGCTCCGTCTTCAATGCACTGTGCTGGTTCCAGCCGCATTGTCCGAACAAATCACGGATCGCAATGCCGCCGCTCTTCGCTGCCGGATCCTCGCCGAAGGTGCCAATGGCCCGACCACCCTCGAGGCCGACCGAATTCTTGAGGCGAACGGCGTTTTCATCATCCCCGATATTCTGGCCAATTCCGGTGGCGTCATCGTGTCCTATTTCGAGTGGGTCCAGGACCTTCAGCGGTTTTTCTGGAATGAAACCGACATCCGAAAGCGCCTCCAGAACATTATTACCTCGGCGTTTCACCAGACTAAGCAGTTTGCGATCGACAAGAAGGTCTCCATGCGGATGGCGGCGCTGATGAATGGAATAGATAAGGTCGCGCAAGCCCATTTGCAACGTGGGTTGTACCCTTGAGCCGACTCGTCCTCACACCCATCTCTATTCACCGGACCTCACCGTGATGAAGGACTATGCGCTGGCGGCAATTGCCGGAATCTGGCTGGCCGATGGCCTTTCGCTTCTGCTCGCTCCGCGCTTCGTCGTCGAGCGCCTGCGGGAAGTGATCCGCCAACAGCCCGCGATCTGGACCTGGCAGTGGTTGTCTGTCGTCGCAGGGGCCGTCCTCCTCTTCACCGCCCTTCCGCTCCGGTACCAACCGCTCTGGGTGTTGACTGCTCTGGCCATGCTCACAAAAGGTTTGTTTCTCGTCCTGGGACCGGAGAAGTGGCGGTCACGCCTGGTCGAATGGTGCCTCAACCGGGAGGATGTGGATTACCGGTTTGTCGGAATCGGTTTGTGCACGCTTGCGGCACTCCTTCTCCATGCGCTAGGGTGGCTGGGACAGGAATAGTCGGAAAAGGACAGGAGCCGACCGTGAATCGCACGACCATCGCCTCAGCCTGGGACGCGCATCGCAGCGACGGCTGGCCCACGTTTGCCAGTCCGAATCAGGGACAGCTGATGACTCTCGATACGGTTATCAGCGGCTGTGTGGTATTTTTTCTGGACAGTCCGGACGGGCTGGACCCACAGCGGGTCGAGATTCTGAAAGACTGCCTGGCCGATTTGGAAGACGTGACGCCGGAATTGGAGAGCGACTGCCAACCGTACTTCTTGCGACTCCGTCATCTCGGTGAACTGTTGCTCGCCACCACACAGACATCCTAACGCATGCCGCGTCTGTCCCATCGGTGACCCACGGCTCAGCCCCTGAACCTTTCTTGCAAGTTCAAGTTCGCTTGGATAGAATGTTTGAAATTCATGACGCCTGCCTATCGCGCGAAAGATCTGAGCGTTCGATTCACTGTCATTACACTGCACCTGCGAAAGGGGAGCTGATGAGGAAGAAAAATGGATTGCCTGTCATAGCCGGGATCCTCATGGCGATCCTCAGTAGCGTCACCTCTTCCCTGCATGCGGAACCCTATGAGCTGAGCAAAAATGATGTGATGGAGTCGAAGGAGATTTCCAGCGCCTCGGTCTCGCTCTTTGGCGTAAAGTTGGGCGACACCGAAGCAAAGGCGTTGGATGTCCTGGTCAACGAGAAGATTGCCGGGATTAAAGCGGAACAGGAAGCGACATTTATTTTCCTGATCGATCAGCGCAAGCCCACCGGTCCGATGGCCGGTGTCCGTGTCCAGGATGGAAAGGTTGATCTCATTTTCATCAATAACCGCTTCACCCACAAGGCTCGCGGCATTTTCAGAAATGTGCTGAACAGCGAAAGCCCCGAGGACATCCGGAAGTTATTGGGCAAAGAAGAGTACGGGGATGAAAACGTAATGGGAGCCGTCATGGCCTATGACAAACAAGGCTTCCAGGTGAACTACCTCGGAAAAGACATCAATATCGAGTTCTCATCTCCCCGGTAAATATTTGCCGGAGAAAAGCGCGGTCCTTTCCTTCCTGGCATCAGACCCGCCCGGCTCTATTTCTCAGCTTACCTGGACAATCGTTGTACCTGTTCGGCAATACGGTATCTGCCTATGCCGAAACTCTGTCTCACAGAGTTTGAGTTTGTCGACTCTTGCGCTCTTGGCCGCGCGGGCAGAACTCGCCCAATTGTAAGAATTAAGGTGACGCTCAGCGATTAGGAAGGACGGGCAGCTGCTACTGAACGGATGCGGTGGATTTGAGCCCGTAGTCAATAAGGCTCACCGCTGTGTTCCAGCGGCGATTGGAATTCAAGATCACCAGTAACAAATCGCTGCCGTTCTGAGAGACTTTTGCGATCAGGCAGCGGCCCGCTTTAGAGGTGAACCCGGTCTTGACTCCTTCGACACCGGGAATGCGGCCCAGCAACCGGTTGGTGCTGTGCAAGACGTAGGCGCGATGTCCACTGATCGGTGTAATAATCTCCCGCTCTTCGCGTACGAGAGCGCGGAAGACGGGATTCTGAAGGGCGACTTCGCTGAGCTTGGCGAGATCCTCAGCCGTCGAGTAATGCTCAGGGCCGTCAAATCCACAGCCGTTGCTGAAATGGGTATCCGTCAATCCGAGAGCGGCGGCCTTCGCATTCATGAGCATAACAAACTGCTCTTCGTCGCCGCCGACATGCTCCACTGCGGCCAGGCAGGCATCATTGGCTGACACGATCAGCATGGCTTTGAGCAGATCTTCCAATTTAAACACTTCGCCCGGACGAAGCCGAAGATGGGTTTTTGGAGCCCGCGCGGCATTGCGGCTGATGGTCGCCTGATCATCCAGCTTTCCCTTCTCCAAAATGACCAGCGCAGACATGATTTTCGTGAGGCTGGCCGGAGACAGGCGCTTGAGCGATTCATGCTGATAGAGCACCCGGCCGGATCGAAGTTCCTTCAGGAGAATGCTATGTGCAGGAGCCACCCGCCAGGGAAGGCGGTCCCCCGACGTACTGACGGTCCGAACCTGGCGCTTGTGTTTGTGGCTATACTCAGCCTGCACCTCGAGCGGAAGCCCGAAGACTACGGTACCGAACGCAGCAGCTAGAACGGTTGACATGAGTGCGAATGATTTCACGAATGGGGACTCCTTACCCGGAACTGTGGACGAGAGGAACCATTTACAGCGGGTAGGATTCGCGCACTTTCCCGCCACGTACCCCGCTATCGATAACCTTGTGAAAAAACCGCAGCACATCCGCCAGATCAATCCAAAACCCGCAGTTCAGACAGCGCGCAAAGAGCCGGCGATTCATGAGCGTATAGTGCCGCTCGACCATCATGAACCCTTTGCATTTCAAACAACGCATACCGTCGCGTCTATAATCTCTTTACCGAAGTCGATTGAGGACAACCGCCAAGCATCCGGCCAGAAGGCCGCCGCCAAGAATCGTTGTACTGAAGGATACGACCGCCGTTGTCCCTGAGGCGGGCTGAGTGCCTTCCAACAGATCGCGGATACCGCCCTGGACCATCAGTACGGCGAGGGTGAGGACTGAACCCATCGCAAACCACCAGGTAAATGTTCTCAGGGGCATCCGTTCACACAGACTGGAAAACGATGCGAAATCGCACCTGTCGGCCACTCTAACGGAGGGTCCCTGACCTGTCAAGAAGTGCCGACTTTACGAGTGGTGCCTCGTCTTTATCGCTCACTCGTCGGACTTGGCGCAGCTTTACCGCTTTTCAATCCGCGATGGAGAAAGATTGAAACTGTGCCGTCGCCATTGTCAGCCGTCACCAATCCGGGCTCTTCAGCTTCCTTAGAAGTGACCCAGAATGTCGCCATCGCAAACGGGCCGGCTTTTGTCCGATAATTTCTGGGCGGATACTGGAACGTGCCGTCGCCTTTACCGAACAGAATCGACAGGTCATTCGACTGCAAGTTGGCAATGGCAACATCGAGAATGTGATCACCGTTGAAATCGCGCGTGATTCCCGCGATCGGACCGGCGTCGGCGCCTGAATCTTTTCCCGGCTGAAAGGTGGCATCCCCGTTACCTAAGAATGTGGTGAAACAATCTCGCTCTCCGTTAATGACCAGTAGATCGCTGTTCCGATCATTGTTGAAATCGGCAAACGTCACAGAAAGCGGCCGTTTTCCGGTTCGATAGTCTTTGGGGTCATGGAATGTTCCGTCACCATTACCAAGCCAGATGGAGACGGCGTTGGACATAGGCCCCCCATTGGTCACCACCATGTCAGTCTTCCCATCGCCATTGAGATCGGTTAGTGCGACCGATGTCGGCGTGTCCCCATACTGGTACTGGGCTCCATGGAGAAACTCGGACGTGCCGGTCCCAAGAAACACTTTGATTTTGTCGTTCCGGAGCGCGACCACAACATCGGCGTGGCCGTCACCATTAATGTCGCCGGTCGCCAGCGCCACCGGAGTTCGATGCACGGGATAGTGCGGACCTTCTTCAAATTTGCCGTTTCCTCGCCCCATCAGAAATGCGATTTCATCACCGCCCGAACAGGCCAGCACGATATCCGCATGGGTATCATGATTGAAATCCGCCATCGCCAGCGTGCGCGGCTCTAGACACACTTTGATTTGTGTTTGCTCATGAAAACTTCCGTCACCATTGCCTAACAAGATCGAAAGCGTGTTACTCGAAATATTCGTCGTCACGAGATCGGTAAACGTATCGTGATTAAAATCGCCGGTCGTGACCGTTGTTGGATTCTTCCCAACTTTATAGCTCGCGTAGTAGTAAAAAAGATCCGGGGGCGTATAGGGATCAGCTTTAGAGCAGGACAGAAGGCTGATGCTCATCAGGCAGTTGAGGATGAAGATCAATGGCCCCGCGACCAAACGGATCGTGCAAAGAGGGACGGGCTTCACGGATTACCTTTCTCGCGCCTAGGCCGATGGGCCTATCCATGCATGCTCTCTTGACCTATGCACTCATAAATCAAGGCTCGCGGAGTATACAGATCCCTGGTTTCACCATGCAATCTGCTTGATTCTTTGCTGGATAAAGATTTGAGCCTTGTCGATCTCACAAGATTTGCGCTAGAATGCGACCTCATTTTGAGGAGGAACCAATGAGCAATCGAGTGAAAGTGGACATTACAATGTACGGCATCGCTGAAGTCCTCAGCTGGTGCCATGATCGAAACAAGGGTCGCATCGGTGGAGTCGATACCGAGGGGTTCCAGAAAATGAAAGCGTTACTGGCTGACAAGCCGCAGTCTGGGGATTACTTCACTCTCGATCAATTCTGGAAGAAAAAAGTCACGTTGGATCTGACGGAAGAAGAAGTGGCCACCATTGACCGCTGTCTGTACGACATCCCCAACTTCGATAACGAACCACTTCCTCAAATCCGCCACAAGTTCTGGCCGCAGGCTGTCGGTACTCACTAGTCATTTGCCCCGGAATCGCTCCGCGATTCCGGGGCTTCACCTGTTTTCACTCCTCAGGTTCAACGCCAGTCGTTCCGCTTGACGCGGCCCAGCTCTCATTCTTCAACACAAATGTGGGAGGAAAAACAGACCCCGCTCGCAAGGGCGTATCAGAGCGCGCCTTCGCCCTTCAGATACTTTCGGAAACGATCCATGAGATCGGCTCCAAGCGTGCCGCCTTCCGGCTTCTTCACATTCGGATCGGCAAAATGGCCGCGAATTTCCTGCAAGCGTTTCTCCGCCTGATCGTTGCCCTGAAGTCGCTTCGTTTTCGTCAGTGCGGTATCGAATGCATCGAACGTCAACTCGTTATAGCCGAACGAACGAATGCGTTTTACCGCTTTCATCATCGCTTGATTGCGAAACGTCGTCAGGGAATCCGAGTCGATCTCGGACAGGCCCAGCTTCCTGGCTCGGCGTTCCGCCGCCTTCCTGATGCCGCTCCGGACGAAATCGGGGGAAGTTTGTAACCGCTTCCACGCTTCATCCGACCAGGCGACTTTCTGCTGGGGCGCCGCCCACAACTGCATCACATTCGTTTCATCGATCGTCGTGAATCCCTTTTCCCGAGCCGCTTCTTCCGTATCGTGCCGGATCATATCGCTGACAAACTCCAGCGCGATCGGCGGAGAATCTTTGATCTTCTGCTGCAGCAACGCCAGCGCACCGTCACTCCAGGCCAGCGGCGGCACATCCCGCTCCCGCAAATCCCCCATCGACTCGACCCGGTCGAGCAAGTCGATGTTGACTTCCATGTGTCCGCCTTCGCGAGCCATTTCCTCGGCAATCTGCTTGGTCATCGCGCGCATAAACTCGGGGACCGCATCGAGCCGCGCCTTTGCCGCGGCCGTCCAGGGTAGCTGCCCCTTTTCCATCGCTTCGGCGGCAGAGGCCATACCGGTCGCGCCGCCCATCGACCCCATCATCTGTCCCTTGAACTGGTCCAGTTTGACTTCGTCGATTTCCTCGTAACCGAGCTCTCGCGCTTTTTTTTCCGCCAGCCGACGGACCATGCCCCGCAGGAAAACCGGCGCGCGCTCCATACGCTGCAGCGCACCTTCGGTCCAGCGAATCTCCGTGGAGGCGGACTCGGGAGAATGTGAGGATGACATGGGAACTCCTTCTCGCCCGCTATTGATTCAGCAATTCTTTGAGTTCTTTTCCGGCTTTAAAAAACGGCACCCGCTTGGCCGGCACGGCGACCGTCGCGCCCGTTTTCGGATTGCGCCCTTCTTTCATCCGCCGCGCCCGCAACCGGAAACTTCCGAATCCCCGGATCTCGGTTTTATCTCCATTCTTGAGCGAATCCCGGATGCAATCGAAAATGGTGTTGACGACGACCTCGGCTTGCCGCTTCGTCAGCGTGGTCACCTTTTCCGACATCTGCTCGATGATCTGCGCTTTCGTCATGTCCGCTCCCCTTTCGCACCGTCCATGGACGGATGCCGTTGCACGCCATTGCCGCGCGACTAAAAGGCCATGAGATATTTCAGATTCACCCCTGGATGAAAATCGAACTTCGGCAAGACCGATGAAAGCTTGGACTCCAACAGCTCACGAATGGAGAATCGCCGGCGCTGTTCGACCACTTTCGGCTCCCCTTCGATTCCCACGACATCGGCCGCCAACTGAATGGCATCTTCCAAATTGCCGAGTTCATCGACCAACTTCGCATCTTTTGCTTGCCGGCCGGTAAAGATTCTCCCGTCGGCCAACGCCTGCACGTCCGACACCTCAAGCGCGCGACCTTCGGCCACCGCTTCGATGAACTGCTTATGGACATCATCCATGACGACCTGCAGCAAACTCCGCTCCTCGTCGCTCATCTTCCGCAACGGAGATCCGACATCCTTGTACTTGCCGCTTTTCACCACGACGCCTTCAACCCCGATCTTCTGCAGAAGGCCCTCGAAATTGGCCGTCTCCATAATGACGCCGATACTGCCGGTCAAAGTGCCGGGATTCGCCACAATGCGATCCGTCGCGGCCGCTATATAATAGCCCCCGGATGCAGCCACGCTCCCCATGGAGGCAATCACCGCTTTATTGCTCTTGCTGCGCACCCGGCGCACCGCGTCGTAGATCTCCTGCGAGGGGACCACCCCTCCGCCAGGGCTGTCGATCCGCAGAACGATCGCCTTGACGGACGGGCTCTCGCTGAACTTTTTCAGCTCCCCGATGGTTTCTTGCGCGTCGAGGATGACACCTTCGATACGGATCAGCGCAATGCGATCCTCTCCCGAGAGATCCAGATCGGGAAACAAGACGTTGACCAAGAACAGCAGCCCCAAACCGCCCCCCACGACCCAAAGGATCTTGCGCAGCAGGGAGCGCTTGGGACTGCGTTCTATCGGTTGGTCGTCAGCCATGTGGCCTCGCCTTTGTGACGCTCCAACAAGGCGCGTGCATTAGTCCTCCGACTGGGATTTCTTGCGGCTTTGCTTCGCCGCACGACCCAGACTTTGATCGATCGCGCCTTGCGAAGAGTGATATTCATCCACCTGCCGGCGATCCGAATCCGACTGGTGCTCGCGCAAGCTGAGTGCAATTTTCCGCTCTTCGCGATCGACCTTGATGATCTTCGCGGTCACGTCATCCTGCAGCTTGAACTTTTCTTCAAGTTTCGCCGCGCCATCAAGTCCGGCTTCGCTGATATGAATCAATCCTTCGACGCCGCCTTCCAGTTCGATGAAAATTCCGAAATCGGCGACCTTGCTCACCTTCCCAGTCACCGAATCCCCGACATGGTAGCGGGCGGGAATCTCATCGTCCCACGGATCGCGCGACAGCTGTTTGAAGCCCAGCGACAGCCGTTCCTTTTCCTTGTCGATACGCAAGACCACGGCTTCGACCTTCTGCGCCTTCTTGAACAGCTCCGACGGATGCTTGATGTGCTTGGTCCAGGACATATCGGAGATATGGATCAAGCCGTCGATGCCTTCCTCCAGGCCGATGAACGCGCCGAAGTCGGTCAAGCTCTTCACTTTTCCCTCGATCTTCGTGCCAATCGGGTACTTGCTTTCGATCATGTCCCAGGGATTGGGGGCCGTCTGCTTCATGCCCAGCGAGATCTTCCGGCTGGCCGGATCCACGTTCAATACAGCGGCTTCCACCTGGTCGCCCACGGTCACCACGCGCGACGGATGGCGTACTTCATGGGTCCAGGACATTTCCGACACATGGACCAATCCTTCGACGCCCGGTTCGAGCTCGATAAACGCCCCGTAATCCGTCAGGCTCACCACACGGCCGCGCACCCGCGTGCCGATCGGGTACTTGCCGGCGACGTTAGTCCAGGGATCGGCCGACTTCTGCTTGAGACCGAGCGAGATACGGCCGGTCTCCCGGTCGTACTTCAACACGTTGACTTCCACCCGGTCGCCAACGGTGAACATTTCTGACGGATGGCCGACACGGCCCCATGACATATCCGTAATATGGAGCAACCCGTCGATCCCGCCCAGGTCGATGAATGCCCCGTAGTCGGTGATATTCTTGACCATGCCCTGAATCAGCTGGCCTTCCTTCAGATTCGCCAGCGTCGTCTGACGCTTCTTGTCACGCGTCTCCTCGAGGAGCACACGGCGGGACACCACGACATTGCCGCGGCGGTGGTTGATCTTGATGATCTTCAGCGGGAAGGTCTTGCCGACGAGGCCGTCCAAATCGCGCACGGGATGCAGGTCGATCTGCGAGCCCGGCAGGAACGCCTTGACGCCGATATCGACCATCATGCCGCCCTTGATCCGCGAAATGATTTTCCCGTCGATGCTCTTTTCTTCATTGAAGAGCTTTTCGAGCTCTTCCCAGATCTTCATCTTGTCGGCTTTTTCTTTGGACAGCACGAGATTGCCGTCGGCGTCTTCACATTCTTCAATGTAGACCTGAATGCTGTCTCCGATCTTGAGGGCCTGGAGATCGTCCGGCGAGAACTGGTCGCTCGGAATCATGCCTTCCGACTTGTAGCCGATATCGACGACGACTTTGTCCTTCGTCAACGCCACCACGCGGCCTTCGGTGATGGTCCCTTCCTCCAGATTGCGGAAGGTCTCTTCATAGAG
>OMJA01000193.1 GCA_900299245.1 Nitrospiraceae bacterium
AGTAATGCAATTCGGTGGGATCTTCCGTTTCCAATGCGCGGGTCATCCGCGTCTTGAGAAATTCAGCGAAGGCCTCCGTCTTCTCCACAGCCGTCAGAAGACGCAACCCGCCGCCGATCTGATATTCATTCATCGAACGACACTCCTAGATCAATCTTTCAAAACAGGATAACGAGCCATCAGCAAAAAATGCAAGCGCACAGTTCCGCCCGACGGCCCCGCTTCGCGTCAGCCCGTCAGCAGCCGGTTCCCGCCCACCGAGGTTGCTTGCCGCAAGGAGGCTGCGTCGCGGATGTCCGTGCCCCGGCTTCACATCTCAGGGTCTTGAGCTGGATACCAGGGCCTTGATTCGATCCAGATCGATCGCCTCAACGCGATGGCCATCGCGGCCGACAACAGTCGTCGCCATGGTCAACGCGTTGAGAATCGCTTCTTCAGTGGCTTCGACAGTCGCTGTGATCAGGGAATTCAGATGGGTATCGGCGAGATGTGTCAGCGTATAGGTAGAGGCCTGAGGATAGTGAGGAATCACGTTGGCCGTGGAGAAAGCGAGCATGAAATCGCCGCTTCCGTGGCGTGCCGTGGAGCCCGTCCTGGCCAATCCGAGCGAAGCCCGCTTGGCCAGCCTTGTGAGTTGTCGTCCATCGAGCGGCGCGTCGGTCGCGATGACGATGATGATGGACCCTTCGCTTTGACCGGGTGACAGCACCTCAGCCGCCGCTGTGGGCGCTTCATACAACTTCCCGACCGGCACACCACCCACAACCAGTTCCGGTTTCCGGCCGTGATTGGCATTGACCAACACGCCAACCGTAAAGCCGCCTTCTTTTTCGAGCAGTCTTCGTGACGCCGTACCGATCCCTCCTTTGAATCCGTATGAGACCATGCCGGTACCGGCACCGACGGTCCCTTCCTTCACCGGACCGCCGGCTGCGCCGTCGAGCGCAGCCATGACATCCTGCTCGGAGACATGGCGACCCTGAATGTCGTTCAGTCGGCCATCATCACATTCGGCAACGACCGGAGTCAGCGTGTCGTCCTCGATGCCGATCGCCGGATACTGCTTGATCATCCAACTCATGACACCGTTGGCCACTCGCGGGACATTGAGCGTGTTCGTCAACGCGATCGGATATTCCAGAAATCCGGACTCCGCTAACCAGGCCAGCCCCGTCATTTCTCCCGTGCCGTTGAGAACAAAAGACCCGGCCGCCACTTTCTTATGCCAGACATCATCCCGCGGAATAATTACCGTGACGCCTGTGCGAACAGGCCCCTGGCCGGGCTTGAGCACGCCGTCACCCGAGATGAGGGTCTGGTGCCCGACTTTGACGCCCGGCACATCGGTAATGGCATTGAATGGCCCGGGAGTGTAGTTCCCGATGGTGATGCCGAGGTCGCGCGCCCGCTGCCGCACCTCGGACGGCTTTTCTGCCCAGACAGGATTCGCCGCCCACAGCAGCGTCACAGTGCAGATCAGGAGGCTGAGTGATCGCACGCTAGATGTCATAGGCTTCACCGCGACGAGGTATCAGGACCTCAACACCGGCATGCTCGGCTTGAATCGCCGAGCCGAGCGACAGCGCCTGCTTTTCTTCACCGTGCACAATGAATATTTTGCCGGGAAGCGGATGGATCGCCCGAACATAGGCCAGAAGATCGTGGCGGTCGGCATGGGCCGACAGGCCGTTGAACTTTACCACCTGAGCCCTCCGCTTTGTGGGCACGCCGAATATCGGAACCACGTCCCAACCCTCGACGAGCCTGCGCCCCAGCGTATGTTCGGCTTGAAAGCCCACGAACACGATGACGTTGGCCTCGTCCTCAATGGCATGCTTCAAGTGATGAAGGATCCGCCCGCCTTCGCACATACCCGATGACGAGATGATGACCATCGGCCCCTTCATCGCATTGAGTCGCTTGCTATCTTCCGGTGATGAAACGAAGCGGATATAGCGCGAGGCAAAGGGATCGCCGTCCTCCGTAAAGGTCCGGTACGTCTCCTCGTCGTAACATTCGGGATGATGACGAAACACTTCGGTGGCTTTTGAGGCCAGCGGCGAATCAATATAGATGGGAATCGGATCGATACGATCCTCGGCGACGAGTTCTTTGATTCGCATCACCAGTTCTTGCGTTCGCCCGACAGCAAAAGCCGGCACGATAATCTTGCTCTTGTGCGCTTTGGCGTGGGCGATTAACTCCTCCGCCTTCTTCTTCATCTCTTCGCCGGCCTGCTCATGTACGCGGTCGCCGTATGTCGATTCTACAATGAGCACGTCACAGGGAGGCGGCGGTTCCGGATCGCGCAAGATCGGCATGTGAGATCGCCCTAAGTCTCCGCTAAAGAGTACGGTCGTCGTATTACCCCTGATGGTGTACTTCACGCGGACAGCGGCCGACCCGAGAATATGTCCGGCATCGTGGAACGTCGCGGTGACTCGCGGAGCGATCTTGATCGCATCATGATACCGCTCACCGACAAAACGCCTGGTGATGGCTTCGACATCGTCGGTGTCGAACAAGGGCTGCACGCATTTCTTGCCTCTCCGCCGCTCCTGCTTATTCACGTAGCGGCAGTCGCTTTCCTGAATCCTGGCCGCATCCTGCAGCATGATCGCGGCCAGGTCGGCCGTGGCCCGCGTGAGATGCACTTTCCCGGAAAAGCGCTGCTGCATCAGCATCGGCAACGCACCGGAATGATCGATGTGGGCATGCGAGAGGAGCACGGCGGACAATGACTTGGGCTCAAAGCCGAGTTCGCGGTTTTGGACCGCGGCGTCTTCCCGCCGCCCTTGAAACATCCCACAATCCAGAAGCAGCCGGCAGCTGGAGGTTTCAAGCAGATGGCGGCTGCCGGTGACCGAGCGGGCCGCGCCATGGAACGAAAGTTTCATGTGTTCGGCCTCACACCATGGTTACGGGCGATCAGATCCCATGCTTCCTGCGCGGTTTCCGCATAATGAAACAGACCGAGGTCCTCACGGCCGATCAATCCCTGCTCGACGAGGAAGTCCCAATTGATTAAACGCTCCCAGAACGCCCGCCCGACCAGCACCACACTGACCCCGGTCACTTTGCCAGTTTGGATCAGAGTCAGCGTTTCAAACAGTTCGTCGAGCGTGCCGAACCCCCCGGGAAATGCGACGAGCGCTTTCGCCCGAATGAGAAAGTGCATTTTCCGGAGTGCGAAGTAGCGGAATTGAAAACACAGTTCCGGAGTGATGTAGGGATTCGGGCGCTGCTCGTGCGGCAGGGTAATGTTCAGACCGATGGACTTGGCCTGCACGTCCGCGGCTCCACGATTGGCGGCCTCCATGATGCCCGGCCCACCGCCGGTCACGATGACATAATCACAGCGGCCATCGACCTGACAGGAGCCGGACACCAGCCGGGAAAATTCACGGGCCACATCATAGTACTTGGAGAGCGCGTGTTGGTGTTTGGCGACCACGACTTGGCGCTGTCTGACCGGATCGTTCGGATGCGCAGCGGCCTCGCGTTCCGCCGTGAGCAGGGCCAATTCGGCAGAGACTGGCTCCTGCACTCGCGCACTGCCGAAGACCACGATCGTGGATTGAATACCATGCTCTTTCTGCAAAAGTTCCGGCTTGAGCAGTTCCAGGCCAAGCCGCAGCGGACGCAACTCCTCCCGTTGCATAAATTCGGTGTCGCGATCGGCCGGAATATACGAGGAAGATGCGAGAATGGCGTCGGAGAAAGGATGATCTTCAGGAGAGCCCGTACCCATACGGGGCATTATAACGGGACACTCCCGAAGCAGCAATTGACAAGATGAACGGGGGGAGACCCGACATCAAAAGGGCCAGAACCAGAGGAGCGGACGGACCGGCTCATGCCTTGTAAAACCAAAGGTCCGGACCACCCCCTGGCTGTCATAGTGGACATGGAACTGTTCCATATCAATCCCTGTACGAGCAAGGGTCATGGACGGCGAATATGGAGAAAAGAATCTGGCGATAAAGCCGAAGTCGACACCGGAGGCCTTTGTGTCGCTCCATTGATAGAGCGTCGCCAGACCGAATTCCGATTCCAGAATTTCGTCCGGTGCCCCGAGTTGCGCCACAACCTGTGGCATGGTCGTCGCGCCGGTCTGTATGAATGCGACTTGAGGCGGTGCGATCACATCATTGACCACGACCCGGCGCAGACTGCAGCCGGCCACGATGGCCGCACAGACAACGACACACGCTCCTCGTGAGAGCCATTGAAAGGTCACTCGCTTAGTCTCCAAACGGCCAGAGTTTGAATTCCACATTCGGCGTTCGTTTGCTGTAGAGCACCTCTTCCACCAGCCCGTTACGCCCAAAAAACACATAGAGGTTGTCGCTCTTTACCTCCATGCGGACCAGGTTGAGGACCAGCAGCAGCAGCGCAGGCGATTTCCCGTCATAGTAATAGTACTGAAAAATCTCCCGGTCATTCCCCCGGACAATCCGCTCGGGCGCTCCCATCAAGGCTACGACTTCGCTCGTTGTGCTGACACCTTTCTTAATCTGCGCAATCGATTCTTCCCTGAGCGGTTCTCCGAGTGTCCCTCTCGTGACAACGCAGCCTTGAGTGAGCAGCAGCGTCGCCATGATGAAAACAACCGCGTACGTCTTGGTCATTGCCTCTCCTTGCTACGCTTCATCCGGTCGATCTGTTAAATGTTGGACGTGCCCCAGGACAAAATCTGTTTCAAACATAGAGTAGGATGCCTGCCTGAGACCGACCCGTCGATACACGTCCTGGGCAACCCGGTTTTCCGATTCGACATAGAGGCGCACACCGCAAACGCCTGGGTCTGTCTTTGCCCGCTCGATCACCTTGGCATGCAACTGACGAAAGACTCCCTGCCGCCGCCAGGCCGGATCCACATAGACGCTTTGGATCCACCAAAACACTGCATTGCGCCAGTCGCTCCACTCATACGTGATCATCAGTTGGCCCACAACCTGGCCGGTCTGCGGCTCTTCTGCCACCATAAAAAACCCGTGAGCGGTCGCATTCAGCAGAGCCCGCGTACCTCGGCGAAGACGTTGTTCGTCTAGTTGCCGGCCTTCCGTTTCGAAGGCCATGGCTTGACTGAAGGTCACAAGCCGTTCGACATCTTCTATCCTGCCCAGCCGGATCTTCCATTCTTGCAGATTGTTCATCTTGTTCGATTTACACGTGGGGAGGTTGCAGCCAGCCGCTCGCCGGCTTGAACAAGCCGGCTGAAAATTCAATTTTCATCGCATCCTCAGCCGGCAAATTCAGTGGATGCACCTGCTTTTCGGGCACAAATGCGAGATACCCAGTAAACGGATGGATGGCCGTTGGAACAAATACCATTAACAAGCGATCGATCGGCGAGACTTGCAGAACCTGCGGCGCATGACCCATCACAAAACCCAACGCCCATAGCCCATCCCGAGGAAATGGGAATGCGATGACGGTACTCTGTCCGAATCTCGAGCGAAAATTCAAGATGTCGGTCATGCCTTTCATCGTCAAATAAATGCTTCGCACCAAGGGAATCTGGTCCAACTTCTCTTCCAAATATGTCACGAGCCGTTGACCGACCACATGCGTCGTGACCCCCCCTACGATCAGGACAAGCCCCACAAGCAGAAGGAGCCCAAGACCGGGAACATCGTAAGGAAGTCGGCCACCCATCAGATTCGTGACCAGCTCGTTGAGCGTCAGGAATAGCGCCGAGAGGATGAGATACGTCGTCCAGGCCGGGACAACTAGCAGAAGGCCTGTTACGAAAATCCGCCACAAACTGCGCGACATGACACCTCGCTTTGATCAGAAACGGCAGCCCGATTTTCGAAGTCTATCAGATCAACGCCCACCCGAGAAGAACTCCTCGCTCACTTGATCTCACAGGCTACGGTACATTAATCTATTTCGCACATCGGTGTGCTGCGAAGAACCGTTTGCTTTGAGAAAGGGAGTGATCATGGCTGTAGACAAGGACTTATTGGCAATACTTTGTTGCCCGGAAACGAAACAAGCCGTGACACTGGCTGACGCCGCTCTGATTCAACGAATTAACGAAGCCATCCAAAATCATCGATTACAGAATAAAGGGAAGCAGCTCGTCACCGATCCGGTGGAAGGAGGATTACTACGAACCGATGCGAAGATTCTCTATCCAATCAGAGAGAATATTCCGGTGATGCTGATTGAAGAGGGTATTCCTATCGAGCAAGTGGGATAAGACTTCGTTCCCTTCGCCTTAAGTTTCACGACCATTCTGAGAAATTTTAGATCTTCCACACGGCTGCGCACCTCTATACTCAAGCTGATACTTCCACCGCAGACAATCCCTCCTACTTATACTCCTGGAATAACCACATCGCTGCCCTGAGTATCGGTTTTAGAGCCGGTCGACGTTCCGCAATGCATGCAGAGATACTCGTAAAGGTTGCCACTGGGTAACACCAATAGCAGGCGCTCTCTGGTGGGCGTGGCAACACGGCATCGTGGGCAGTAGAGTAACGAGGCTTTGAGAGCGCCGAACTGCCCGGCTTCCTGTTGTGAATTTCTTCCGCGCGAAGCGTTCATTGTTAACCCGTTAGAATCGCCATCGGTCGCAGATATGAACAACTGCGGAGACACGTGAAAATTGTATGGAGGGTACGGTCGAAGGTCAAGGGATCTAAATCTTCGACTCAGCTATGCAAACTAGAGATCATCCATTTGCGTGTCCGTACGGTCTGATTTGAAACGAGCCCAGACCAATCGCACTATTTGCACGCAGAGATATATGGCGAGACCGCTCAGCAACCCATAGAGCCCGGCCCGGCTCCATGGCCACAGCTCAGGAGCATGAAGGACAAAACCAAGCGCAAGATGCCCACCTGCTCCAAGGCAGATGGCAAAAATAATCCACTCTCTTGCCAAGGCCATGCTACTCGCCTGTTAGAGGGGGATGAGGATGCCGGACACGAGATACCGTACTCAGTGCATTCTCTCAGACGGAGGTCTTCGCCGATTCGATCTCGGTCGCGGTAATAAGACTGGAGAGATAGTCCGACACAAAGTTCAGGGCTTCTTCCCTGCCATCTGCCCGACGTCCTTTTTCACGTCTCTGAACCGACAACTCATGATCGAGATCAGATTTCACTTCACCCAGCACACGCTGAAGTGAGGAGGGCGTCAGATTGGCGTCCATCTCTTCGAGTTCCTGACACCGATCAAGCACCCAGTTAAGACCTTCGATACGCCCGGAGTAATGTTCTTGCTCACCGGTATCAATTCTGGCCATCGCCGTCGCAAACGTTTGGGCCTCATAAATGAGGTTATAGAAGCTGGTGACGGCTCGCTGCAGGCTTGAGTTCATGATGCTCCTTCATCTGAAAAAGATTAACCTCTCAATTATACATGAGAACCTGCCAGCAACAAGGAAAATTTTCAGGACGGCTAGGTAAAGAGCAGAGAATGGAATTCGTTCATGAAACCATAATAGAGCGGAGCAAAATCCTTTAGACTGTCCGGACTGGTTTCTTTAAGGCGTTTGAAGAAAAAAACCTGTGCTCGCGGATCTAGTTGTTCAAGCAAGTGACTTAACTGCGCCATAGTATAGCTGCCGGCCGGGACACTGAGGATGTAATGGACAAGTCGTTCAACGAACTGTTGGCCAAGATACTCTGTCGCCACGTACTCTTGCGGAACCTTCCCCGATGCCAGCAGTTCATCGAATGGAACCGCTTGTGCGGCAAAGGGAATGGACGGTTTTGGCTGATTAGGCACCCAAGATCCTCCACGATCATATCGCAGAAATAAGGAAGGATTTTTTTACTGTACTGGACCCCTCAGAGCCCGTCAAGTGCACAGATGGGGCAGTCAGTCAGACCAAAAGACCCCCTGAATGAGAACGGACAGGGCCAAACAGAACTAGTTCAAATCCTCCCGCTTCAAATTTTTGACAGTGCGTGAATATGCTTCATAAGGCGTCAATTACTAACTAAACTCGGGGAAAAACGAAGGGGGCAGAGAGCCCTGCGGCCCCCTGCCCCCTCCCTGACACGAGCCCGACTGTGCTTACAGCCAGGTCACGCGCTCGGCCGGCCGAATGTAGATCGGCTCTTCGACCTGGATACGCGCCACTTCCTTGCCCGACTTGTTGAAGCCCAGCACGGTGTCGTTGTACATCTCGAACCGTTTCCCGTGGATCTGGGTCTCAAACACCTTCGGGCCCGGAATGACGTCGTACCGGAAGA
>OMJA01000194.1 GCA_900299245.1 Nitrospiraceae bacterium
AACAAACCCTCCTCGTGCGATGAATAAACTGTGGTGAACGTTAAAACGATTTGATACAGAGCCACAATCGTTCGGCTGGACTCTCACGCTTCTGCAAAAAAAACAGAGCGACTGCCACCGCGCAGTACGAGAGATAGCCTGAGGCCGGTCCAAGTCAAGGGGGCGGGAAAAGAATTTCTTTTACAATCCCAGCGGCTGGACCGCGAAATCATAACCCATTGAGATTCAAGAATTCCACTGGAGAAATTTGATATGGAAGGGGGGGATTTGGCTAGATCTTCAGACGATCGAAGTCTTTCACGTCTTTCTTGATGTATTCGCGTAATCGCTTGATGATACGGGCCTCCAGCTGTCTGGTGCGCTCCTTGGTGATGCCGTATTTGTCGCCCAGATCGTCCAGGGTGAGGGGCGTTTCCGAGAGGAGCCGGTTTCTCAGGATGTCCTCCTCCCGTTCATCCAGCGTCTTGGCGAATTCGGCCAGCTTCTTTCGGAACAGCGTGCGGAGTTCGTTGTCGGCGATGACCTCGTCCACCCCGGATTGTTGAGAGGGGATGACATCGAGGAGCGTGCCGTCCTGTTCTTCCCCGATGGGCTGATCCAGGGACAGTTCCCAATTGCCCAGCCGCTGGTCCATTTCGATGACGTCGCGCTCGCGCACATTGAGCCGGTCGGCCAGCAGTTTGGTGTCGGGGGAAAAGCCTTCCCGGGCAAGTTTCGCTTTCTCTTTCTTGAGATTGTAGAAGAGCTTGCGCTGGTCCTGGGTGGTGCCGATCTTCACGAGCCGGAAATTGTTCAAGAGATAGCGGAGGATGTAGGCGCGCGACCACCAGGCGGCATAGGCATAGAAACGGACGTTTTTCGTCGGATCGAATTTCTTGATGGCCTGCATAAGGCCGACATTGCCTTCTTGAATCAGGTCCATGTGGTCGGCGCCGGTATGCAGATATTCGGAGGCGATGGCGACCGAGACGCGCAGGTTGGCCATGATGAGCTTCACGGCGGCTTCGCGGCTGCCCTGCACGTGGTATTCATGAAAGAGCAGCAGCTCTTCTTCTTTAGACAAGTAGGGGTAACGCCGGATTTCCGCGAGATATTGCTGCAGAGCCGTGACGGGGACGACGGCATGGGCATCGGACGGTTGGCGTCCGTCGGACTGCGGGACATCCAATACGACGGGAGCCGCGTCCGCCTCGATGACCTCGTCGTCGGACGGATCGAGAATCTCCGGTTCCAGCGCGCTGTCGGATTCGTCGTGTGATGGATTGCGACCGCTCATGGGATGCTGACTATAACAGAACCGTTCCTATGGACAAAGGTTGTCTATTCAGGACGCTGAGGAGGTTGACTGCTTCCCTTGCGCCGGAGAAAGGGGCTCCCCTATAGTGACCCGTTCTATTGGAGAACTGCACGTGGCGGATATCTGGCAGATGGTTCGCGGCGGTCATTGGCCCACCTTGCTGGGGGCCTGGCTGCATCTCACCGTGAGTTTTATGGTCTGGCTGTTGATCGGGGCGTTGAGCCTGCCGATGGCTCGCGCACTCGGGCTCAGCGGGACCGATCTGTCGGTGCTGGTGGCGTTGCCGCTGTTGGGCGGCGCCGCCTTGCGGGTTCTGGGGGGCTGGGGCTGCGATTGGTTCGGGGCCAAGAACACGGCCGTTGCGATCCTGCTGGGGGAACTGGCGGTGCTGCTCTGGGGCTGGCTGGCGGATCCCGCGTCGATCGGGCTCTGGAGTCTGGCGTTGATGCTGGGGCTGGGCGGAGCGAGTTTTGCGGTGGCGTTGCCGTTGGCCGGACAGGCCTATCCCCCTTCTTCGCAGGGGCTCGTGCTGGGGCTTGCGGCCTCAGGGAACATCGGGACGGTGCTGGTCTTGTTTCTCGCGCCCCGCTGGGCGGAGTCGCTTGGGTGGCAGCAGGTCTTCGGCGTCATGGCCGGGATCGTCGCGGCGACCTGTGTGCTCTTTCTCCTGCTCGTGCGGGAGAGCCGGCAGGGGGACCGGCATAATCGCGATGTCGAATGGTGGCACCATGCGGCGACGCTCTTACGTCAACGGTCGGCCTATTGGTTGTGCTTTCTCTATGCCATTACGTTCGGGGGCTTTGTCGGACTCTGCAGCGTGCTCCCGATGTTGTTGTATGAGACCTACGGGTTCGATGCGGTGGCGGCCGGTTCGGTTGCGGCCTTGTGTGGTCTGGTGGGAAGCGTGATTCGCCCTTTTGGGGGTTATGCGGCAGACCGGCGCGGCGGTATGCGGGTGTTATATGTGGTGCTGCCGCTTATTGTCGGCTCGATCGTGGCGGTCACCAGTCCTTCCCAGGCAATGGGTATCGCGATGATCGTGCTGGCAAGCGGGGCCATGGGGGTAGGCAACGGGGTCGTTTTCCAAATGGTGGCGGAAGGATTTCCCCGGCAGATCGGGATGGCCTCCGGCCTCATCGGTGCCATCGGGAGTGTCGGCGGGTTTGCCTTTCCAGTGGTTCTCTCGGGGTTGAAGGCGGTGACCGGGAGTTATGACG
Organism: Nitrospiraceae bacterium; assembly: GCA_900299245.1. GTDB lineage: Bacteria > Nitrospirota > Nitrospiria > Nitrospirales > Nitrospiraceae > Nitrospira_D. The sequence goes on from OMJA01000194.1 coordinate 2,515, forward strand.
CGGGGCTGTGGTTCTTTGCAGGACTCGGGGTCTGTGCCTGGGGGATGGTGTTTCTTAGGCTACGGGGGGATGCGGTGATGGATAGTGATGGAGCTCCGTGATGTCGTTTTTCCCGTTGACAGGCGGGGGCAAAACAGGG
>OMJA01000195.1 GCA_900299245.1 Nitrospiraceae bacterium
CAGCCGATTTTCGCCAACAAAGGCACCGGCACCGCGCCGGCCGCCGAGGAAAAGCTGGCCGCCGCGGCCAACGGCACAAACGGCGACCATGCGAACGGCAACGGCGCCGCCAAGGCCGATGCGTCTCCGTTTACCTGGAGCGCCGACGCTCAGGCGCGGCTGGAACGGGCCCCGGAAGGCTTCATGCGCGACTGCACCAAAGCCTTGATCGAGAAGCACGCCGAGAAAATCGGAGCCACCCTCATCACGGCCGAAGTGGCCAATGAGGGCATCGAACAGGCCAAGGGCTACATGGCCGATGCGATGAAGACGGGCAATCTGAAGGATATGATTGCCAATCTGACCGGCTCGAAGTCCGGGGCGAACTGATGGGTAAGTCGCTTCCGATCCTGAACATCCCGTCTTTGCCGGGAGCCCTTGGATCGTTTCAACAGCAGATCACGCAATTCTTCACACCCGGGCCGAAGGGAGAAGGCGTGTATGACGGCCGGACCGTCGACGACTTCAAGCCCTATCTCGTCGCTCTCAACCTGACGAAGCGCTGCAATCTCAAATGCGATCATTGCTACCTCGACGCCACCACCAAATCGGCGGGCGGCGACGACGAACTCTCCGCAGAAGAATGCTACAAACTCATCGATCAGATCGCTGAGGTCAACAAGGGCTGTCTCCTGGTCATCACCGGCGGCGAGCCGCTGGTGCGGCCGGATATTCTGGACATTGCCAGGTATGCGGTGAAGCTGGGCTTCATGGTGGTCTTCGGGACCAACGGCATGCTCATCAACGACCAGATGGCCAAAACCCTCGTCGAGATCGGCGTCATGGGCGTCGGCATCAGCATCGACTCCCTCGATGCGGCCAAGCATAACTCTTTCCGTGGCGTCCCGGGCGCCTGGGAAGCCGCCGTGGCCGGCATTGAAGCCAGCAAACGGAACGGCCTCCAATTCCAGGTCCATTTCAGCGCGCAGCCGATGAACTATCAGGAGCTGCCCGCCGTAATCGAATGGTCGCATCAGCTCGGCGCGCGGGTGCTCAATGTGTTCTTCATGGTCTGTACGGGCCGCGGCGAAGAGCTGACGGACATCACCCCGGCACAGTACGAAGAAGTCTTGGGTTATCTGATCGATTGCCAGGACAACTATAAAGGCATGCTGGTCCGTGCCCGTTGCGCCCCTCACTTCAAGCGGCTGGCGTATGAGAAGGATCCGAATTCTCCCATCACGAAAGCCACCGGCTACATGGGCGGCGGGTGCCTCGCCGGCACGAACTACGCGCGCGTGACGCCGAACGGTGAATTGACGCCCTGCCCCTATATGCCGCTCTCCGCCGGCAATGTCCGCGAGAACAGCTTCGTCGATCTGTGGGAAAAATCCGACGTCTTCAATTCCTTCCGCTACCCGCAGCTCAAAGGGAAGTGCGGCGACTGCGAATATACCGACATCTGCGGCGGCTGCCGCGCCCGTCCCTACGTGGACCACGGCGACTGGCTGGACGAAGACGAGTGGTGTCTCTACACGCCGAAAGGCGGCGAGAAGATCAAAGTCGCCTTCAATATCCCGGAAGAATCGGAAGTCGCCTGGGATGAAGCGTCGGCCTTGCGTTTGAGCCGCATCCCCTATTTTCTCCGTGCGATGGTCAAGAAAGGCGTCGAGAAACACGCCCGCGAGAATCAGGTTCCCCTGATCACCATCGAACTGATGGAAGAACTCAGAAAGAAGCGATTCGGCAACGACGCGCCGGTCTTTAATTTCGACATGAAGGGTAAGGAGTGAGGGTATAGCGCCGGCACAGACTCGCCGCGTTGCCTCATGAATGCTCTATGGACGCCCTCCAGAGTATCGTCACCGATCTGAACACCCTGATTCCGATCGTCAATCACTGGTTCCATCTGCTGTCGGCCATCATATGGATCGGCGGGCTGGCTTTTCTCGTGATGGCCGTCACGCCGGGCCTGAGAAAAGCGGTGGCCAAAGAGCAGATCAAGCCCATCAGCGACGTGTTCTACCAGCACTACAAGAAAATCGCCGGAATTCTGCTGGTGGTGCTCCTGTTTACCGGAGGCGTCAATCTGCACTACGTCAATCAGGTGATGACCTCCCAGACACAACTAGGCATGCAGCATAACGTCAAGTACCTGACTATTTTCTTCATCAAGCTCGGGCTGGTCCTCTGCCTGCTCACGCTCTTCCTCTACACCGTCATCTTCAAGTCCGACGAGGACGCGGATGAGGAGGAGGACTATGAAGTCATCCCCTATCAGCGCGCGGCTCTCTGGATGGGTTTCTTTATCGTCCTCTGCGCGGCGGCGATGAAACACCTCCACCTGTAGCATCGTTCCGTCTCTCAGGCCCGGACACTGTATCAAACCAGTCGCGTTCGTACTGATTCAGATACATCGGTCTGAGCCGGATTACTTCCTCTCATTGTTCCTTTTCGTCGACACCATCCGACATCGCAAGAAATCAATGCGTTAGCACTTCCCCGCTCGATCAAGTGATGTGGCTGCTCTGGTACGCCCATTGCTGTACCTCAAGTAAGTTCTTCACCCATAGGTAGTTTATCATAGAGGATCTTTCTTGGTTATGACGACCCGTCCGATCTTCTCTCGCTCCGGTCAGATATGGCATGGCTCGAAGCCGTCGGTCGCGCACCTTGTCTCCGAGGGTTCCCCTCTGCAGGATGACGCTGTCTCCGGATTGTGCCCATCCGGATACACGCTGATGCCTTCGTCCAGTGCCATGAGCGCCGTGCCTCCGAAAGGAGGCACGGCCTGTTTCCACCACCCCCGCTCGACCGGTATCTGGGTCGGGTCTTGGCGTACCCCATTCACCAGGAAAGGGCAGACATGTTGAACTCAGATCCTCCTGCAGAATCGCTGTCAGAAAAAATCTCGCGAACCGGACAACCTCAGGCGCAAACCACCGCTCACCGGATGTCCCTCCGCCACAATCAGACCACTAGACTGACGATCACGCTCCCCCTGCAACTGGTCGATCAACTTCGAAATGCCGCCTATTGGACTCCTCAAACCACGCTGGCATGGCTGGTCGAAGATGCGCTCCGGGCGACACTCGGTCAGATGGAGATCGCCAACCGCGGGCCGTTTCCGCCTCGTGAGCAGGAACTGAAAGCCGGCCGGCCCCGCACGAGGCGGGGAGCGGAGAAAAACAGGATGCTGTTGGTTCGCCAGACTCTGGCGATACAAGATGGGAAGAAGGGTGCGATCCCGCCCAGAGTGCCGGAGGTGCCGCCCGCGGATACGCAGGGAGAGCGCTCCGCCTCTGCGCTGAGGTAATCAACCGGCGCAACAGTAACGCCTCCTGTGCCGACCGGCCGAAGCGCCGTTCCGGGAAGAGACTTAAGGGGAGAAAATCAGGAAGTTTACCGGCCGGAGAATGCCCGCTTAAACACGGTCTTCAACCCGAAATAGGCGAACGAATCTTTCAGATTTGAGTAGAGCCGCTTGAACCGGCCCATCTCCGGATTCGTCACATATTCCATCGTCAGCGCCACCCGCTCCTCGCCTTCCGCCAGGGGGGTCACCGCATGCCAGAGCTTGTCGCCGTTGAAGATCACCATATCGCCCGGCTCGGTAATGAGCTCGAGGTGCTGCGTCTCTTTCGCCGGATCATCCTTGAACAGGTCGCACACCAGCTTACAGTGCGTTGACCGGTCGACCATTCCCAACAGGATCGTGTAGCGCGCACCCTTGTAGTACGACGTATCGTAATGAAAGCCGATGTGGTCTCCCGGCTCCGTGTAATAATAGAGCGCGCAGGAGTGCGGATCGTCATCGGGGCAGAGCAGCAGATTCGCGTGAACCAGCCGGTTCAGAAAATCGCGATAGGCGGACGACCGGTACAGGTCGAGAAACACCGGCGCCTGCTCCTGCACCGTATAGTAGCTGACGCTGCCGCCTTTCTTATGGCCCGGAATATAGTTGCGGTTGATGCGCGGCTTGAGTCCTTCCACCTGCGGCACGAACGTCGACTCGACGAACGACCGCGGCAGAAACTGCTTGATGACAAGAAACTCGTTCTGCGCCCAGTAGGCTTTGTGCAACCGGTCGAAATCGAGGGCCGCAACGGCCCGGTCGACGGCTTCCGTCACCGACTGCATGCTGGTCGATTGCATATCCTCGCCCCTCTTCCTTCCCGGCACGCTCCCGGCGTTTCACTCCGCCGAGTTCTGCAGGCGGCTAATTCAATACCGGAGCCTTGACGACCTCGACATCAGCCGGCGCCTTGAAATCGAAGACTTCTTCCCCCAACCCGAGATTCGGCTTCAACGATGAAAACTCGAACGTGGCCACATTCCCGCTGATCTCATGCAACCAGACCGTGCGAATGAAATAGGTCTTTGGAAACACCTCCACGACGATCCGTTGGACATGTCGGGTCGGATCCGACTCGCGCCCCTTCGGCACCAGGCTCAGAAGGCGAAGCCCGCCCGCGCCGCGCTCTTTCCCGGTCGCCGGAGAAATCTCAAATGACTCTTCCAGCTTTGCCGCCCCCTGCAACAGTTCCAGAGGCGCCTGAGACGCCGCCATGTGCGTCAGCTTGCCGATGAGCACCTGCTTATGCTCGGGGACATACACTTTGACGTCGTCGTGGTTCACATAAATCTGTTCGTTCGCCGGATCGAGGTAATCCCACCGCAGCCGTCCGGGCTTCTTGATGTACACTTTCCCCGACGATGTGACCGGCCGCTCGAATCCCTCGATTCTGGTCTTTTGTGTAAAATCCGCCTGGAGATCTTTCGTTTTTTCATAGCGGGCCTGCAGCTGCTTCACCACCTCGTGCACTTCCTGCAGGGCCTTGTCGTCAGGTACGCCGTCCGCGCCCCAGACAGGCCAGACCGGCGCGCAGGCGATCATCCCGACGAACACCCAGGCTTTCCAGCTCATCATGCTTCGGTCGCTCCCACCGGGCCGCGTCGCCCCAACACTTCCCGGCGCCCGTCCCGTCCCGCCGCGCCGACAATTCCGTCTGCTTCCATTTGCTCGATCATCCGGGCCGCGCGGGGATAGCCGACGCGCAACCGCCGCTGAATCAGCGACGCGGAGGCCTGACCGGTCGACAGCACCAGATCTTTCGCCTGCTCGTAAACTTCGTCCTTCGCTTCCTCCTCCGCCGCTTCCTCCTGCTTCAAGGATTGCAACTCGGGATCGTATTTGGGGAGCGCCTGTTTCTTCACAAAATCCACGACGCACCGCACATCGTCGTCGGAAACGAACGAACCGTGTAACCGGGCCAGCCGCCCCGTACCCGACGCCAGATACAGCATATCGCCGCGGCCCAGCAACGCCTCGGCGCCGTTGGCGTCCAGAATCGTTCGCGAGTCGGTCTTCGATGACACCTGGAACGCGATCCGGGCGGGGAAATTCGCCTTGATCAAACCGGTCAGCACATCCACCGACGGTCGTTGCGTCGCCAGGACAAGGTGAATACCGGAGGCCCTGGCCATCTGCGCCAGCCGGGCGATCTTGTCTTCGACATCCTTCGGCGCCACCATCATCAGATCCGCCAGCTCGTCGATCATCACAACGATATAGGGCAGCGGCTCGGGCGGCGTCGGGCGATCGCGAGGGCCAGGATCGACCTCGGGATCCGTCGACTCACCGGCTGAAAGACGCTGCTCTTCCGTCAGAAACTGCATCGGCAGTTCCGGTTGATTCGCCGCCGCAGCCTCCTCCGCAAACGCTTCATGGAGTCCCGCTACCTTACGGTTGTACGCATCGATATTCCGCACGCCGGCTTCCGACAGCAACTTGTACCGCCGTTCCATTTCGGCCACCACCCATCCCAACCCGCGCGCCGCCGACTTCGCATCGGTAATGACCGGCCGCAGCAAGTGGGGAATGCCGTCGTACGCCGAGAACTCCAACATCTTCGGATCGATCAATAAGAGCTTGACCTCGCTCGGCCGCGCGGAAAAGAGAATGCTCAACAGCATCGTATTGAGCCCGACGCTTTTCCCGGCCCCGGTCGCACCGGCCACCAGCAGATGCGGCATGGTTTTGAGATCCGCCGTCGCGGGCGCGCCGAAAATGTCTTTGCCCAGCGCCAGCGTGAGCTTCGAGCGGGCCTTCGTGAAGGTCTCGCTCATGACGACCTCTTTCATCGACACCGTTTCGCGGGCCATGTTCGGCACTTCGATTCCGACGACCGACTTCCCCGGGATCGGCGCGACGATGCGCAGGCTGATGGCTTTGAGCCCGAGCGCCAGATCGTCGGCCAGGTTCACGATCCTCGCCACCTTCGTTCCGGGAGACGGCTCGAACTCGTACATCGTGACGACCGGACCAGGCCGAACTTCGGTGACCTTGCCGATGATGCCGAAACTCGCCAGGGCGCGAGTCAAGACGTCGGACTGGGCTTTCAACTCATCGTCCGACATGCGCGTGATCGGACCGGTCGGATCGCTCAACAACTCATCCGGATCGGGCAGTTGATAATCTCCGGAGTCCACCGTCGTGGTGACCGGCTCCACGTCCGGTTCGGCGGCTTCGGCCGGCGCAGGCGTCGCCGCAATCGGCGGCTGGATTACCGGCCACTCAACCGCGGCAGCCGATTCTATCTGAGCTGGCTCCGTCGCCATGGAAACAGGTTCCGGCGCTGGCTCCGGTTCAGGACGTTCCTTCACCGTCCGGTTCCTCTGCCGCCGGTTACCGGACTCGACGGGCGGTTCAGGCGCCGGCTCCGGCATCAATGCCGCAAGCTTCTCCCGCCAGGCCGCCCAGCGTTCCGGAAACGCCTGCACCAGCTCGGTCAGTGACAGCGGGGTCGTGAACAGGAGTGACACTATAAACCCGGCCAGGATGACAATGTGGGCGCCGGTGCTGGCAAACCAGGAACGAAGGCCATCGGCCAGAACCTGGCCGAATACTCCGCCCGCCATCCCGCGATGCACGAAACCGCTGCTCACCGTGGGAACCGCGGTGGCTTCGAGGTGTAAAAACGCGCTCAGGAAGAAGACCGCCGCGAGCGAACTGGCCGCCGTGCGGAACCGGATGCTGACGGGACTTTGAGAAAAACAGCGCAAGCCGAGCTTGCCGAGCAGCAGCGGAAACAGGTACGCGGCACCGCCGATCAGAAAAAAGAATCCTCCGGCAAGCACCGCCCCGAAGGACCCGATCAGATTGCGCGGAGGCGCCGCCGGAGCGCCGGAGGCCACGGTTTCGGCTTCGCCCGGGACGAATGACAATAGGCTTAAGAACGTGAGCAGACTCAGCGCGATCAAGATCACGCCGATGACTTCACGCTGGATATGGGAAGGAGGAGCAGGGGCTCGGCGGGCTTCGCCCCGCTTCGCCGGCGTAGTAGCACCCATGCCGCGGATGCTAACACAGGGGGGGAATCGTTTCAAAC
>OMJA01000196.1 GCA_900299245.1 Nitrospiraceae bacterium
ACAAAAAGAAATTTTTGATCTGGTCATCACCGATCTCAGGATGCCCAAGGTCGACGGGATGGAGGTGCTCCGGGCCGTCAAGTCCGCCTCGCCGGAAACCGTGGTGTTGATCATCACGGCGTTTGCCACCGCGGACTCGGCTGTCGAAGCGATGAAGCAGGGTGCGTACGATTATCTGACGAAGCCCTTTCAAGTCGACGAAGTGCAATTGATCATCCGGAACGCGCTAAAGAAGCGGCGGCTGACGACCGAAAATATTCTGTTAAAGCGCGAGATGGCGAGTCAGTCGTCCTTCGCTCAGTTGGTGGGGCAGAGCGAGGCGATGCGGAAGGTTTTCGATGTGGTCAAGAAAGTGGCCGATTCCAAGAGCAACGTCCTGATTTGCGGCGAAAGCGGGACCGGCAAAGAACTCGTCGCGCGCGCCATCCACTACAACAGCGCCCGCAGCGCCTTGCCGTTTGTTGCGGTGAATTGCAGCGCGGTGCCTGAAACGCTGTTGGAGAGCGAACTCTTCGGTCATATCAAAGGGTCGTTCACCGGCGCTATTTCCAATAAAGCCGGATTGTTCGAGGTCGCGAACGGCGGCACGATCTTCCTGGACGAGATCGGCGATACGACGCCGACCATTCAAGTGAAATTATTGCGGGTCATTCAAGAGCGGGAATTCCGCCGGGTCGGTGGAACGCAGGATATCAAGGTCGACGTGCGCGTTGTGGCCGCGACCAATAAGGATCTTGAGAAGGCCGTGGCAGACGGTTCCTTCCGCGAGGATCTCTATTACCGCCTGGACGTCATCCCGATCCGTCTCCCGCCGCTCCGTCTGCGATCCGGCGACATTCCCCTTCTGGTCGCACATTTCCTGACGCGGTTTTCCAAGGAAAGCGGGAAGCCGGTACCGACGCTCAGCCCTGAAGCCATGCAGGTCTTATTGGGGCATGAGTGGCGCGGTAACGTGCGTGAGCTGGAAAATTTGATTGAGCGGGTGGTCGCATTTTCAACCGGTGGAACGGTGACGGAGGCTGACATGCGCGGGTGGCTTCACCGGACGGTTTCGCCTCAACAGCAGGGCGGCATCCCGACCGATCTGCCCGATGACGGGCTGGATCTGGAAGGGATGATCAACGGGATCGAGAAGGATCTCCTGCTCAAGGCATTGGAGCGGACCCAGTGGGTGAAGAAGAAGGCGGCAAGGCTGCTCCGGCTCAATACACGGTCGTTCCGCTATCGTCTGGAAAAGTATGCTATAAAGGGAGGCCGTGACTAGACCGCACGAAGACTCGTCCAATCCCACCCGATCCGCCGTGACCGTATTCGCTCCCGCCAAAGTGAATCTGATTCTACGAGTGCTCGATCGTCGGGCAGACGGGTTTCACAACCTGTGGAGTCTGATGCAGACTGTCGGGCTTGAAGATGCCGTCACCATTCGTCCGGCCTCCGGGCATTCTGAGATTCGGCTGCAGTGCGACAGCGCGGCGCTCAGCGTCGATCAGACCAATCTGGTCTATCGTGCTGCGGCTGCGGTGCTTGCGCAATCGCAGCACAGGATGGGACTTGATATCCGGCTGACAAAGCGCATTCCGATGGGCGCCGGTCTCGGCGGCGGAAGCAGCGATGCCGCCGCGACCATTCTTGGAATCAATCGTCTGTTGAATCTGGGATGGCCGGCAGCCAGGATGGCGGAAGTCGGTCAAGCGCTGGGAAGCGATGTGCCGTTCTTTTTTCACGCCCCGACCTCGGTGGTTGCAGGGCGAGGGGAGCAGGTCCGAGCGATTTCAGTCGCCGGTTCCCGCTGGGTGGTCCTCGTGAATCCTGGCTTCCCCGTGGAGACGAAATGGGCCTATCAACAACTGTCCGCGACACGGCAGAGCGTGGAGCCGCTTTCTGAACGATGCAGCCGGCTTGAGGCTCAGGGCCGGGTTTCCTGGGATGACGTGATCGGTCTGGCTTCAAATGATTTCGAAGGTCCTGTTTTCGATGCCCACCCCGTTCTCCGGCAGATCAAGACGGATTTATTGAAGTGGGGTGCTCACTTGGCGTTGTTATCCGGCAGCGGTGCAACCGTCTTTGGGATATTTTCTGACGAGGCAGGAGCCCGCCGGGCGGGAGCGTCCTTTCAAGGGCACTCAGAGTTCAAAGTGTTCATTACGCAGACCTGTTCGGAGCCATTGCGGGTGGAGTGATTCGCGTTCGATTTGCCGGTAATCGGTTGACAAGCCTCAGTCCTTTCCGATAAAGTCCGCCACTTGGTTGGCTTCTTCCGCCGCGAGCCGAGAGCAATGTGGCAGGGTGTTTATGCTCTGCCGACGCACGCCGGTAAGTCAATTCATTAAAGAACTCAGTTATTTATAGAGAGATCGGATCGTCTGAGACGTCGGTGATGAACAGAGAACTGAAAATATTCTCTGGGAACGCTAATCCTGCGCTTGCCCACGAAATTTGCGCCTACCTTGGCCAGAAGCTTGGTGAGGCGACGGTATCTTCGTTTAGCGACGGAGAAATCCGCGTCAAGGTCGAAGAAAATGTCCGGGGCGCCGACGTGTTTGTCGTGCAGTCGACCTGTCAGCCGGTCAACGATTCCCTGCTGGAACTGCTGATCATCATCGACGCGCTGAAACGCTCGTCGGCGAATCGGATCACTGCTGTGATTCCCTATTTTGGCTATGGCCGGCAAGACCGGAAAGATCAGCCGAGAGTGCCGATTTCCGCCAAGCTGGTTGCCGACTTGATCAGTACCGCCGGCGCGGATCGTGTGCTGACGATGGATCTCCATGCAGGACAGATCCAGGGGTTTTTCAACGTGCCGGTCGATCACTTGTATGCGTTGCCGGTTCTGTTGGACTACATTACGAAGAAGAAGATTGCTGATCTGGTGGTCGTATCGCCGGATGCCGGTGGTGTGGAGCGCGCCCGCGCATTCGCCAAGCGCCTGCAGGCGACGCTCGCCATCATCGACAAGCGCCGCGAGGGCCCGAACCAAGCACAGATCATGAACATTATCGGAGACGTGCAGGGTAAGAGCGTCCTGCTGTTGGACGACATGATTGATACGGCCGGGACTATTGTGCAGGGCGCGCAGGCTTGCGCCGACAAGGGGGCTCGGGAAGTCTGGACCGCCTGTACACACGCGGTGTTGTCCGGCCCGGCGCTGGACCGTATCACGAAGTCTTGTCTGTCGCAGGTAGTCGTGACCAATACCATTCCTTTGCGCGGGAAAGAACAGACCTGTCCCAAGTTGCATCAGCTATCGGTCGCGCCCTTACTGGGCGAGGCCATTCGGCGTATTCACGAAGACGAATCAGTCAGCTCATTATTTGCCTGAGTCCTCGAATCATGAGGGCCAGTTCGACGTAGGAGAGACGGAGGAGCATCATGAAATTTGATTTAGCAGTGACCGTACGGGAGCAGGCAGGGAAGGGCATCGCGCGCCAGTTGCGACGGAGTGGCAAGATTCCCGCCGTCCTCTACGGCCAAGGGGAGTGTGTGTTGTTGACCGTCAATCCGGATGAATTGGTCAAGATTCTCAAGGCCCAGGCCGGCAGCACGGTGCTCATCTCATTGACCGTGGACGGAGCCAAAACGAAAGCCGCGCGCACGGCGTTGTTGCGCGATTATCAAGTCGACCCCATTACAGGCGGGGTGCTGCATGCGGATCTGTTCGAAGTCTCAATGGACAAGCCGATTCGCGTCAAGGTCCCGGTGCATATAGTCGGCGGGATTCCTATCGGTGTGAAGGAAGGCGGGGTGCTGCACAATAATACCCGCGAACTCCATATCGAGTGTTTGCCGGCGGCGATGCCCGATCAGATCGATGTTGACGCCTCATCGCTCGGGATCAGCCAGGGCATCCACCTCAAGGATGTCGCGCGGCGCGAGGGCATCCGATTCCTCGACGACGAAGACCTGATGATCGTGAGTGTGGCGGCGCCGATCTCCGATGCCAAGCTGGAAGCGTTGCTGACCGGCGGAGCGGGTGCGGCTGCCGAGCCGGAAGTTGCGGCGAAGGGCAAGGAAGCGGGCGAAGGCGGGGAGCCGGCGAAGGCTGGCGCAGCCGCAGCGGCCGGCGATGCCAAGGGTGGCGACAAGAAAGCCGCCGGTAAGGACGCTCCGAAGGCTGAGAAGAAGGAAGCTGAAAAGAAGAAGTAGCGGTGCATCTCCTCGTCGGACTGGGCAACCCTGGCAAAGCATACGCCCAGACCCGCCACAATGTCGGTATGTGGGCCATCGAGCGGGCAGCCGCTCGATGGTCTATCCGCCTCACCTCACGCGGCACGGCTCAACGAGGATCCGGTCGGCACGGTTCGGAGTTTATCGAACTCGCGGGCCTGTTGGACTGGATGAATCTCAGCGGTCCCCCTCTCAAAGGCTTGATGCGCGAGTTCAAAATCAAGCCGGACAACCTGATTCTCCTTCATGACGATCTCGATCTGGAGCCCGGTCGGTTACGCATCAAGCAAGGCGGCGGGGCGGGCGGGCATAACGGGATCAAATCGGTCATCGAAGCGTTGGGAACTCCGCAGTTCATCCGCGTGAAAATTGGAATCGGTCGACCCGCTCCCGGTCAAAATGCCGCGGACTATGTCCTGCAGCAGGTGACGCCGGACGAGATGGCGGTGTTTACGCCGTGCCTTGAGCGAGCCGTGGATGCGTTGGAATGTTTGATCCATCGCGGTCTGTCTACCGCCATGAATCAATTCAATATTCGAGAGAAGCCAACTCAAGAGGGAGCAGAGGGGTAGGCGGCATCAAGTGAAAACGGGATCTTCGGCGATCGCGCAAGGATCAGGAGGGAACCCGGCATGATCAATCTGGAGTTCTGCCATGTATAAGCATCTGCGTGCGACTGGCCTTGTGCTGATGAGTCTGATCGCCGTAGAGACCGGTTTTTTCGGGGCGGCTCAGGCGGGAGAGTTTGCGTTTGAGTCGGTCAGGCTCAGAGGAGGGCTGAGCGGAGGGTCACCCCTCGGGAAGGAACGGCAGAGCGATTTTAACCAGATCGACCTTGCTGCGACGATTCGACTCCCCTGGGAGAAAGACCTCGGCGGCGGGTGGATGCTCGGCACCAGAATGCTCGCTTCGATCGGCGCGCTCCGGGGAGCCGATGAAACCAACGGGATCATGACCGTGGTGCCGCTCGATATCGTGCTGGGCCGAAAAGACGGATTGATCGCGATCGACGTCGGAGGGGGAGGCGCGCTCCTCAGCGACTATAAGTTCGGCCGGCAGAATTTCGGCGGCGCCGGCCAGTTTGTCTGGACCTTCGGGGTGACCAGCCGTCTAGCCGGTCCGCTGGGTGTCGGCTATCACTTCCAGCATTATTCCGATGCCACGCTCTACGGGCAGGACAGCCGCGGGGTCGATCTCCACCTCATTGAACTGATCTATTGGTTTGACCGACGGGAATAGGCGTTGCGGGAAATCGGCTGAAGGTTGGACCCTCCCCTGACCGCCCTGCGTATAACCCGTTCAATTGACAGTGTCTTCACCACTGTGATACCGTCCAACGTTCTTGCGCCTCATATAGAGGCACCTACACCTCGCTCCGGACTGGATCCGGGGCCTTTGTCCAGGAGGATTGCTGCATGGAGCTGTACGAGTCTCTGTTCATTATTCGTCCGTCCGTTTCCGACGAGGAGACGAATGCCCTTATCGACAAGATGAAAGCCGTGGCCGATAAGACCGGCGCGCAATTCATCAAAGCCGAAAATTGGGGCAAGAAAAAACTCGCCTACGAAGTTCGGCATGAGCGGAAAGGCACCTACGCCTATTTTTACTTCCGCGCGCCCAACACGACGGTCGGCGAACTCGAGCGGGCCTATCGTTTGGAAGACAACATCCTCAAATTCCTGACCGTTCATCTGGAAAAAGAGTTGGTGCCGCCGCGTCCGTTAGAAGCCTCAGCGCAGGAGACCGACGGTGGCCGGATTTAATAAAGTCATCCTCATGGGCAACCTCACGAGGAATCCCGAGCTGCGGTATACGCCGAGCGGGACTCCGGTCGCGAGTTTCGGCCTGGCGGTGAGCCGGCGGTTCAAGCAGGGTGAGGAGTTGAAAGAGGAAGTCTGTTTCGTGGACATCGTGGTGTTCGGCAAGCAGGCGGAACATTGCGGGCAGTATTTGAGCAAGGGCAACGGGGCGATCATTGAAGGGCGGTTGCAGCAGCGCCGCTGGGAAACTGAAGACGGCCAGAAGCGCAGCAAGCATGAAGTGGTGGCTCAAAACGTCACCTTCATGCCGAAGCGTCAGGATGGCGGCGGGGCAAGCGGCGGACCGGGCGGTGAACCGCCGATCCATGACGAACCCAGCTATGACTACGACGAACCGCATTGATTAGGACGAATGAGGAGGCAGTGATGGAACGAACAGGTGGTGCAGGCGGCGGAGATCGCCGTGATGGTAACGGGGGCGGCGGGCGGTTGTTCCAACGGCGCCGGCCGTGCCGGTTTTGTCTGGAGAAGGGGCCGATTGATTTCAAGGATGCCGGACTGCTCCGGAACTTTCTTACCGAGCGCGGGCGCATCGTTCCGCGCCGGATCTCCGGGAACTGCATGCGGCATCAGCGTGAACTGACGATTTCGATCAAGCGCGCCCGGCACATTGCCATCATCAGTTTTGCCGAGGAGCGATAACGCGCGTGAGCGAGCGTGACGGTTTACAGGCGTGGGGAGCCGGCGCGTCGCCGGAGATCATGATGGATCTGCTCACACCGCATCTTGCTGATATTACCGCCGACGGGTTGTCGCTCACAGGCGATGTAACTGCCGAGGAACTGGGGTTGACCGACGGCGACACGCAGCTCGAGGGTGCGTTGGCCATCGGGTTGGATCTGACGAAAGTCGAGCGCACCGTCTGTGTCACCGGAGTGGTGGAAGGCACGGCCGTTCGCGAGTGCGTGCGGTGCCTGACAAAGTTCTCCGAGCCGCTGGCGTTTGCGCTTCGCGTGGTGTACGAACCCGAACCGAAACCGGTGTCGGTGTCGGCGTCGGCCAAGCGGGTCGATCATCGCAAGAAAGCCGTCGAACCCGAGGAGGTTGAAGCGGACGAGACGGATGATGAGATCTATCATTACGAGGGGGATCATTTGGAGCTCGCGCCGATGCTGCGGGAGCAAGTGATTTTGTCGGACCCCATGCATCCGTTGTGCAAGGACGATTGCGCCGGGTTATGTCCCCATTGCGGAAAGAATTTGAACGAGGGGCGGTGTGCATGTCCGGACGAGACACCGCTCAATCCGTTTCAAGTATTACGGAGTGTGAAGACTGAACAGAAGTGACGTCGGGGAGCGGATCTCCCGATGGTCTTGAACGTGGGAAGGAGTTGCCATGCCTAATCCGAAACATAAACATTCCCGTGCGCGCCGCGACAAACGGCGCACGCAAAAACTGCGGATGACCCCTCCGGGGATGTCCGTCTGTCCGCAGTGCCATGAGCTGAAGCTGCCGCATTACACTTGTCTGAACTGCGGAACCTACAAGGGCAAGGCGGTCATTCAGGTCGAAGAGTCGTAGCAGGATCGCGGGAACAGATGCGCCGAGACCTGCCGGTCTCGGCCCGTTTCGCTCCGGTTGTGCATTTCGTGCGTCTGCGCTAAGCTTCCGGCGCATCGGGGACAATCACGGGTGCCACGCGTGTTCAGCCAGCTATTCCAATCTCGAGTCCATGATTCCGTATGAAGATCGCGCTTGATGCGATGGGGGGGGACCATGGTCCCGCGCCCTGTATCGAGGGTGCCCTGCAGGCGGCCAAAGAGCTCGACGTCGAGGTGATTCTCGTCGGCGATGAGGCCGTGCTGAAGCGCGAATGCGAGCGCCTCGGCGTGACCGATCGCCGGATATCGATCCGGCATGCGCCGCAGGTCGTGGAAATGCATGAATCGCCGGCGGCCGTGGCCCGCAAAAAACGGGACTCGTCGATCTGGATC
>OMJA01000197.1 GCA_900299245.1 Nitrospiraceae bacterium
AGACGATGGAGCAGGGCTCGATCTCAAAAGAATTAGGGCGAAAGCTGTGAGTTTGGGTCTGGCCAGATCTGAACAGGTCCAGGCGATGCCGGATTCGGAGGCGTTGAAGTTCATCTTTGCGCCGGGATTTTCTACCGCGGATAAAGTCGGGGATCAGGCTGGGCGCGGTGTCGGTCTTGACGTGGTGAAGCGTGCAATTGAGGGTATGAACGGCCATATCGATGTCGAATCGCTTCCCGGCGTCGGTACGAAATTTACCCTGGATTTGCCGCTGACGTTGCTCATTGCGACGGCCTTGATGGTGCGGGCAGGGTCTGAACGATATGCGATTCCATTGCCCAACGTGCGCGAGGTCACGATGTCCACGGCCGGTTCGCTGCAGCAGATGGGCGAGCGGGCGATGCTGCAGATAGGTGAGGAGGCGATCGATCTCTATTCGCTCCGCCACCTGCTCCGTCGCGAGATCGGGACCGTCGACATGGCAATGCCGGTTGTTGTGGTGCGTACCGTGTCCGGTCCGATTGGATTGGCGGTGGATGAGTTGCTGGGACGACAGGAAATTGTGATTAAGTCCCTGGGGACACTGCGCTCGATGGAGCGGTCCTGTTTTGGCGGAGCAACGATCGATCCTGAGGGTCGTGTGGTGCTCGTAGTGGACACGGGGCGATTGCTTTCGCGGGAGTCCCGGGACTCGGCTGCCATGCTGGCCTCTCCTGATTCGGCGGCGGGGCAGCAGGAGACGGGGCATAGTCCGGAGTTGCAGGAGCATGCATCGGCGGCCATCCTCCTGATCGACGATTCGCTGAGCATCCGTAAATTTGTGGGGCGGATGTTGGAAAATGCCGGATATCAGGTTGACACAGCGGTCGACGGCGAAGACGGCTTGCGGAAGGCATCGGCACATTCCTATCGATTGATCTTTACCGACCTGGAAATGCCGAAACTGAACGGATTGGAAGTCATTCAAGCGTTGCGGAGCCGGCCGCAAACTCAGCAGACTCCGATTGTGGTGATGACGACGCGGGCGGGGGATAAGCACCGTCAGATGGCTATCAACATAGGAGCCAGCGCCTATATTGCAAAGCCGGTGGAAGAGCGGGCGTTGTTACAGGAAGTTGAACGTTGGGTCGGGCAAGCTACGACGGTTCGGAAGTAAGACCGTGAGTGTGACGCGCGTTGCGCATGCGGAAAACCTAGAGCGTCGATGAACGTTGGGGCGCAGAGATGAGTTTGCGTGGCCATAATCGGGGCGATGCGGCGCACGTGCCGGTCGAACGCTATCTGATCGTGAGCATCGATGCCCGACGCTTCGCGCTGTCCGCGGATTTGATTCAGGGGCTGTTGACGCCTGAAGAGAGCCGCTCCAGCGGTACGCTCTCGGTACAAGGACGGGACTATGCTCCCTTGAACCTTGCGGCTCGTCTAGGGCTTGCTGATTCCGGAGACGGACCGGAAAGTCGTATTGTCCTTGTTGCGCGTGCTGGAGTCTGCGCCTGTATCCGAGTCGAGCAGGTTCATGGACTTGTCGAACTCGAACGAAGCCATGTGCGGCCGTTGCCGGATCAATTCCGTGGCGATGAGCGCGCCTGGTACACTGGCTTGATTCTGTTTGACGAGGGTGTGGCTGTAGGTCTCAATTCCGACTGGCTGGTCGGTGGACTAATGCAATCTTTGGGAGCGGTCACGGGGCATGTACAGCGCCCGCCGCAACTGGCACAGGTCGGGTTTGATGGAATGAGGAAGGGGCTCCCATGTTGAGGGGCGCGGTAGGTCGGCAGCGTCAGGCGTCCTCCCGGAGGTGTCACTTGCTGGTGTTCTCCGTCGGTGGCCGGAAGCTTGCGGCCAAGACCGAAGAAGTCGGTGGTATCTCCGCCTGGACAACCAGTATTTCTGTCCCCAGTTGTACGCCGTTCGTCTCGTCGGTGATACGGCGCGGTCAGTCCATATTCCCCGTGTACGATCTGGCTGGAATGTTGAATGTGCGCGTGAAGGGATCGCAGCGGTTGTGCTTGATGGCCAAACAACCGGCAGGCGCCATGGCGATCTGTATCGATGAAGAGATGCCGGTCTTACACTCTCTTGATATCGCAAAAATCCAGACATATCGCGGCCAGGATCTCGACGCAGCCGGATGCTTTGCCGATGAATTTGAAGAGGTTCCCATTATTTCACTGTCGCGGTTAGGCGCTGCCTGACGGCGATAGTTCTGCAACAACGGTGAAGGGAGTGAGAGTATGCCGAAGATTCTCGTGGCGGATGACAGTATTGCGGTCAGGAAAGTGGCCGAGCGACTATTGACGGAGGCGGGGCTCGGGGTCACGTTGGCGGCGAACGGAGAAGAAGCCCTCGCGTATCTGTCGAAGGAGCGGCCCGATGTCGTCGTGTCGGATGTCATTATGCCGGATAAGAGCGGATATGAAGTTTGCGCGTTTGTCCGAGGACATGCGGCATTGGCAACAACCCCTGTGTTGCTGATTTCGGGAATCGTCAATGACGAGGTGACGAAGCAGGCCGAATCCTGTCATGCGGACGGTGTCTTGAAGAAGCCGTTTCAGGGGACGTCACTCAAAGACCGTGTCTTGGAGTTGCTTGCCAAGCGGCAAGAACCGGTTATGGCGTCGGCCCCCGCTCCGGCCGTCCCCGCTCCAAAGCCGGTGATGTCTACGGAGCAGTGGACCGGCCCACGCATCACCGAGGAGCAGCTTGAGACATACAAACAGGCGGTTGCACAACTGAAAGAGCGTGATACCCAATTGCGGGTGGAGCGGTCTCAGAGCGAGGGACTCAAGGCGCGAGTCGCGGAGCTCGAAGGGCTTGCGGGGCGTGTCAAAGAGTTGGAAGTTCAATTGGACGCAGAGCGGCGTCGGGCATCCGAGTCAAGTGAGCATCTGAGTCGGGTTCAGGTGCTGGAGAGTGAATTGGTCCAAGAGCGTGATCAGGTCGCGTTGTTGAAGGCACAGCTTGGGCGCAGCCAGGATATGCAGTCGAAGGTGTCGGAGCTCGAAGCCGCGTTACATGAGGCGAACGAGTCCGTTCAGAATCATCGCCAGCAAGTTGTTGCCTTGGAAAAAACGGTTGGCACGATCCCTCAACTGGAAGCGACGATTGCATCGGAGCGGGCGGCGGCGACAAAACTGGTCGATCAGTTGGCGGTGCTGGAAGCCGCGGCAGCGGGAATGAAAGATCTGGAAGCGCGGCTGGCCAGTCAAGAACAGCGTGCAGCCGATTATGAGCGGAAAGCGAAGCAGGCAGAAGAGACGGGCAAGGCGGAACGGGCTCGTGCGGAGCAACTCAGCGTACGGCTTGCTGAAGCCGAACGGGAGGTGCACCGGTTGAGTGAGCTTGATGCACAACTCTCCGTGGCTCTCCAGACCATCGGTGCTGGGGAAGCTCGTATTCGAGAGTTAGAGAAGACTGCGGCAAAAGTTCAGGAGTTGGAAGCACAGGTAGCGATCGAACGGGAACGGAATGCCGAATTAGCTCGACGTGTTTCCGAGTCTGAACAGAACGCGGAGCTGTCCAATAAACGATTTGAAGATATGGCCAGGAAACTGGGTGAGATTGCCGGTCTGGCGTCTCAACTCGGGAGCGGCAAGGGACGGGTTTAATCTGATCGGACGGACTGACCGATCCACAGCGACCTGAACGAGACTTGAAGGGATGATAGAGCATGTCTGCCGATACAGACGATGAATTTCAGAAGGAGCTTATTACGCTCTTCGTTCAGGAAGCCCAGGAGTGGCTGCAGCAGATTCACGTCGCATTGGATGAGTTGCAGCAAGGTCCACCGGCCGATCGGCATCTCCAGCTGGCGCACACGATGAAGGCCGGCTTGGCCAATTTGGGCGGGTCAGCGGCGACGATCAATCTGCACGAGGTTGAGCAGACAAGTTTTGCCGCTCTTCCGCTGGTTGAAGCGGTTGCAGACCCGTCCGTTCCGCTATCGGCGCAGGCTTTTCTCTCACTGTGCAAACAACTTGGTCAGATTCACGCGGCTCTGACACGGGCTACCGGCGTGACATTCGATGCGGAATCCGCAACTGAAGTGGTCACGGCTGTCACTTTGTCGGCACAGGCGTTTCTGGCCTCGCTTCACGGGCTGCAGGCCCGATTGACTGACACCGGAGCAATGTCGTGTCAGGTGACGAAAACAGTGATTGCGCAGGTTGATGGAATGACGAGAAACGGCGTGACGCATTGTGATGTCGCGTCGCTTCGTGAGTTGCTCAAGCGGGGAGCGCAGGCCGAGCAGGCGTTTGCCCAGGCAGTGCATCAGCTTGGACCTCTTGTCGCGAATGACATCCGAAAACTGTCGCAGGTGTCGGCAGAAGAGTGGAATCAATCCGCCGACGCGTGGGCGCCGATGGTGGAACGGACCGGTGAACTCTGGTCGGCCTCTCAACAGGTCAATGCGGTTGAAGCCATGACGTTTTTTACGGGGTTGCAGAGCTTCCTCTCCATTGTCCTGGCGCAGCGGGTACTGCCGGGCGCTCCGCAGTTTGAAAAAGTCGAATCCAGGCTTCGTGAGATACCGACGATGATTCAGGGCTGGGCTGAGGCCGGACGGCGAGAACGAGGAGCTATCGAAGCGTTGCTGCCCGTCGCATAGCTGGATTGCGGTGCCTGTTCTTCCTGCCCTGTGCCGAGCTTCTTCGGAATCTGAGACCAGTTTTGAGATGAAGGCATGATGGAGACTGATGTGTTGACCGCCGAGCCGGTACCACTGGCATATGAACAGCACTGGGGATTGCAGGCCCATCCGTTTGAGAATGTTCCTGATCCGCGTTTCTATGTGCCTTCGGTCAAGCATGAAACGGCCCGTCAACGGATGTTGTACGGGATTCAGGCCAGAAAAGGCGCCATCATGTTGACCGGTGAGATTGGCAGCGGGAAAACGCTCCTCAGCCGGGCACTGATTCTCAATTTGCCCAGTTCGAAGTATGATGTCGCCTTGCTGGCAAATCCGTCCCTTCCCGAGAAGCAGTTTCTTGGAGAGATTCTCTACCAGTTCGGCTTGCCGGTGGGCGGTTCGAAGGCAGTACAGTTGCGGCGTCTCAACGAGCATATGCTGACGAACGCCCAGCAGGGACGTGATACAGTCCTCGTCATCGACGAAGCGCAGGCGGTTCTTGAGGATCGGATTTTTGACGAGGTCCGACTGTTGATGAATTATCAGATGAATGACCGGTTTCTGTTGACGCTCGTGTTGCTCGGTCAGCCGGAACTTCGTGACCGGGTGGCGCGTATTCCGCAGCTGATGCAGCGGATTGCCATACGCTATCATCTGGAACGATTCACGGTTGAGGAAACGCAAGCCTATATCCAAGGAAGATTACAAGCGGCCGGCTGCTCGCGTATGCCGTTCACTCCTGAGGCGGTTGATGAAATCCACAGGCACACGGGAGGTGTCTGTCGTTTGATTAATGTGCTCTGTGATCTGTGTCTCCTGAGCGGAGCTCAAGGACAGGCAGACCGAATTGAACGGACGCTAGTTCTGCACGCGGCAGCATGACGTTACGCAACCTGATGTGACCGGACAAGATGAGGAGAGCGGGTTCTCATGGCATGGTATAGAGATGCGGAAGCCGAGCTGGTGCATGTCGCCGCGGCGATTCAAAGTCAGCGGAATATTCAGCTTGATCGGCTTGAGCGCCTGGCCAATTCCCTGGTGGCGTCACTGGAGCGTAGCGACGAACTCGTAGTGATGGCGCTCTCCAGTCCGGCAGGGTCGCCGCTGATGACCAACCTGCTAAATGTGGCGGTTGTGGCGACGAAAGTTGGAATGGGGCTTGGTTATTATGGCCGTGAGTTGGAGCGTCTCGCCTTGGCCGGGCTTGTGCATGATATCGGACTCTTTGCGGTTCCGCAGTCGCTGGTGACGAAAGCCGGGCGGTTGACACCCGAAGAGCGGACGTTGATCGAACAGCATCCGGAACTCGGCTATGAGGCCGTCAAACGGACCGGGAACGAGTATGTGTGGCTGGCGGAACTTATCCGTCAGGCACACGAGCGGATCAACGGATTGGGCTACCCGGCCCGTTTGAAGGGCCGGCAGATCAGTGAGATGGCGCTGATTATCGGGGTGTCGGACGTCTTTGATGCGTTGATCAGCGACAGGCCGTACCGGCGGCGGCTCTTTCCGCATGAAGCGATCAAAGAACTGCTCGTGTCGGAGCGTGCGACCTTCCCTCGGGAAATCATTAAAGCGCTGGTGGAACAGTTATCGATGTATCCGCTCGGGACGACGGTCCGGTTGTCGACTGGAGAGACCGGGACGGTAGTCGGGGTCAATGTGCGGTATCCGCTGCGTCCGATCGTGAAAGTCGAGGAGATGGACGGGAGCGACAATCCGGAGAGCCGGAGAGTCGATTTGAGCCTGACTCCGTTGGTCGGTGTGATCGAAGCCCTCAACGCACCGGTCGTTGGTCGGGTGGCGTTTGCGGAGGAATCTGCTGCTCCCGCTGCACCGGTCGGCGGAGCGTCAGATCAGTTTACGGCGCTCCTGGAAAGCCTGGATGCGATTGCCACGGCGATTCAGGGTGTGGTGGAAAACCGCCTGCAGCCGGCTGCCGCCGGTGGCGGAAGCGCGGAATCGCTTCCGGAGGCTGAGTCGGCGATTGAGGCGACCGGGCACGACGATACGGGATTCGACAAAGAAGTGGTGGGATTATTTGCCTTGGAGGCGCACGAGTGGCTGGCGCAGATTCAGTCTGCGCTCTCGCGGCTGAGTGCCGATAAAGCGGGGCCTGTCCGTTCGCATGTCTATGGGATTGTCCTCAACGGAATCACGAACTTGGCGAAATCCGCCGCAACCGTGCATCTTGACGAGATCGAAATGATGGCGACGAATCTGCTCCCGACGCTCCGTGATGTCGGCGGTGGAGAAACAGCCGTGGCAGCCGAATCCTTACGGCACCTGCATCAGGGACTTGACCGGGTGATTGCCGCAGTCCGGCAGTTGGCAGCCGTTCCGACGCGGAGCGCGGGCGAGGCTGAGGGGCGAATCACAGATGAGTCTCCGGTGGCACGGACCGGAGAGGAAGCGTCTGTCGCCGAGTATGCGAAGTTCCAGCTGATGGACAGCCGGTCTGAAGTTGGCCCGGGCGGCGAATCTTCAGCCCGTCCATTGTTGACGGCGCTGCGTGAGTTGCAGAAGGCCCGTGCGCGATCGGTGCAGCCGGCCAGAGATATGCTGGAAGCGGTGATTCACCGCGCGGAGGAAGCCGGCGAATCCGAACAGGTGGTCGATGTTTCCATGATCGAGCGGATTCTTCGTGATCTTGACCGGCAGGACGATGAGTTTCTTCAGGCTGTCCACGAACGCGTGCCGCAGATGCTGGAGTCTCTGACAGCCCTCAGAGGGCAGGTCGCGAGCTTTGTGACGGCGTCTCAGCTCGATCCGCTTCTCGGGCACGTCGAGTTTCTGCACGATCAGGCCAGAGGGGTTCAGGCGATGACCATCATGATGTTTTTGCAAGGCTTGAAATCATTTCTGACGGTGACGGCGTACCGTAAGATGACCTCGTTGCCGAGTCGCCTGGAAGCGCTCGAATTACGTTTGAAGACACTGGTTCCCATGGCGGAACAGTGGGTCAATTTAGGGCGTCTTGAGCGAGCCACTATTGAAGAAATTCTCCCTGCCTGACTCTGCTACTCCTCTCCGTTTTCGAGTCTGTAACACATTGATATTGTGACGGTGCCCCACGGGTAGTGGTGGGGGATTACCGGTAGCGGACTCTACAAATCAAATTGAATTCATTGATGAATAGCTGCCTAATTAATAGGCGTTGAGGTCGTGTCGGCACCTGGAAGATGCGTTGGCCGATCATCCACATGGATATCCACAGGTCACACACAGATTTTGTGGACATAACATATTGCCGGCTGAAGTGCCGTGCATGAAACACCACCATGGATGCGACATCTAGAGCGAACATGAGTCATTGTGGTGTTCAAACAAAGGGAAAAATCAGGCTCTCTGTTGTCCGGTAAGCAGGTAGAGGAGATTGGCTGACGGGAATCTGAAAAGGAACGTTGATCCTGGTGATCATGAATGCTAGAAGATCAACGACAGGCCTGCCGCGATAATTGAGATCGATCGCCCGGGTGGCATCGCTGTTTGCCGTTGCGCGCCACACGTACCATGAAAGCCGGACAGGAACGGCAGGGAGGCGGGCATGGCACGAATCATGTCGATCATGTTCCCAAACGAGTGAGGTTTGTGTGCCCAAGCTCATCACGGTGCAGCGTCCCGAACAGATCACCAGACAAGCGCAGGACTATGTCAAAACGTACATTCTCATTCCCTCAGGGCTGGTCGGTCTGGTCAGCATGCTGGGAGGAGTTGCCGGTCTTGGATATCAACTCTTAGCGACGGATCTCTATACCTGGCAGACTTTTCTACAGAGTACCGCATTAATTGCCCTCGGGGCAGCGCTCGGGTTTGCCCAATCCCGCTACCATTTCTATCTGTTGCAGACCTTTCCGGAAGTGTTGGCGGCCCGGGTACGGTCGGCGACGAAGAAGGGAAAGAAGACAGTAAAGGAGGGAGAGGCTCCGCAGATCGCGCATCCGGGCAAGCAGTTTGTGTCCGCGGCCTATCTGCTGGGCACCGGAGTGCTGCTAGGCGTCTCGTGGCTGGCGACATCAATGGGACAGGTGATGATCGTACCGGCCATCCTGTTACCCTGGGCCGGATTCTATTGGGCGAGATTGTTTTTCTGGCGGGGGCGGGTGTAGGCCGCAACCAAGCGGTTATTTTTTTGCGCGCGCGGGTTTCTTGGGTGTTGATGGACCCGAGGCGCTTGAGGCCAACTGGGTTTCAAGCGACACGACGCGTTGTTCCAGGCTTCTCACGAGTTGGCGAAGTTCCGGGAGTCTGGGGATCACCGCCTGCGCTTTCATCCAGGTTTCGTGCGGCATGACCGGCGCTCCCGACACGATCTGATTCGGCTCCAGGCTGCGATTCACTCCGGCCCTGGCCGCAATCATGACCTGATCGCCGATGGTAATGTGATCCGCCAGTCCCGCCTGCCCGCCGATGATGACATGATGGCCGATGGCCGTGCTTCCGGCGATCCCGGCCTGGGCGACCACGATGGAGTGCGCCCCCATGGTGACGTTGTGCGCGATTTGCACCAGGTTGTCGATCTTGGTGCCTTGCTTGATCACTGTATGTTCCAGCGGCTGAGTGGCCCGGTCGATCGTCACGTTGGCGCCCAGTTCCACGTCGTCTTCGAGGATCACGCCGCCGAGCTGCGGGATCTTCACATGTTTGCCACGATCCTGCACATAGCCGAATCCGTCCGACCCGACCACCGTTCCGCTATGGATGATGACACGGGCACCTACCGTACAGCCTTCGCGCAGCACGACGTTGGGATACAGCACTGAATCATCGCCCACGGTCGAATCGTCTCCGATGAAGACGCCGGGATACAGCGTCACCCGGGCGCCGATCCTGACGCGGTCGCCGAGTGTCACGCCAGGCCAGATCGACACATCCGCCCCGATCACGACATCGGCTCCGCGTGTCAGCTCGGGAGCGATTCCGCGCGACGGCTGAACCGGCACGAAGAACCGTCGAGTGACCAGGGCAAAGGCCAGCTTTGGATTGGCAACGACGAGCTGCGGCACGGACAGATCAGCCGCATAACGATGGATTAACAGCGCTCCGGCATTGCTGATGCCCGGCGTCTTGGCGGCTTTGTCATCGGCGACGAACGAGAGCGAGCGTCCATTGGCATTGGCCAGCCCTGCAACACTCATGATCGCGGTGGACGCTTCTCCGTGAAGCTCGCCGCCGACCAGCTCTCGAATCTGTGCCAGAGTAACCGGGGTCGACAGGAGGGTTTCCATTACGAGACCTTTCGCTTCCCGGCTGGTTTGGCAGCCGCAGGCTTAGCCGGTTTTTTTGATGCCGGTTTAGCGGGGGCCTTCGCAGCGGACTTGGCCGCTTTCTTCGGGGCAGGGGGCGCAGTCTTCCTGGC
>OMJA01000198.1 GCA_900299245.1 Nitrospiraceae bacterium
ATCGCTTGAGCCTCGACGAGCAACGCGGCTTTTACGGCGGGGACCGATTGCGCGCTCAGGGAGGCGAGCGTTTTTTTCATGCGATCGATCGCCCAAAATAGATTCACGGCCGTGGGCCTGGTCGCAGCCAGATGATCGCAGATCGGCAGGAGCGCCTGCGCAAACGCGGGGAACTCCGTCGCGGAAATCGCCTGCGCGCCCAATGCCACCCCCAGCGCGGCCGTGACGCCGATCGCCGGAGCTCCCCGGACTTTCAACTCGCGGATCGCATCGGCCACCGCCCGATAGTCCCGGCAGTCGAGAAACTCGACATGCTCGGGCAACCGGCTCTGGTCGAGCAGGCGGACGGCACCCTGTATCCATTCGACAGTAGGAACCATGGAGGGATCTTGTAGCGAGAACTAAGGAAGACTGCAAGAGGCTACGGTCGGCTTCGACCGGTCACTTCCAGCAGCGTGACCATGGCCACGATCAAGCCGGCTTGCACCAGCAACAGGACAGCTTCCTGAAGACCGGCATGGCGGAGCGCCATGGCGGAAAGGCCCAGACAAATCGTGAGCAGGAAAATCATGGCAACGCTGGCCTGCCGAGATCCCAATGCGCGTTCGAGGCGATGGTGCAGATGATCTTTCCCCACATAGTCCAGCCATTCTTTCACGGAATGCACTTTTCCGGTGACGACCCGCTCCACCGTAATATGGATCATGTCGTAGATGAGCACGCCGAAAATCAGCAGCGGATTGCTGAATGACACCATGGGACTATGGTTGGCCCAGTTGCCTTTCACCGCCAGACAGGCCAGCGTAAATCCGAGGAACGTCGACCCGCCGTCGCCGAGAAAGATGTTGGCTGGTTGACGGCCCCGGAAATTGTGCGGGAAAAATCCGGCGCAGGCGCCGATGACGGCCATCGCCAGCCATCCAAGGCCGGGCTGCTCGGTTTCAAACGCGACCATTCCCATAAAGCCTGCCATCAATATGGCGAGCCCAGTGGCCAGACCATCCATGCCGTCAAAAAAATTGAAGGCGTTCGTAATCCCGACGATCCACAGTAAGGTCACGACCATGTTGGCGGTGTCACCGGCCACACCAGCAGGAAACAGCGTGAGCACTTTGCCTGACGCGATGACGATCCCGGCTGCCACGAGCTGCGCCACCAGCTTCCATGAGGCGGGTAATTCTCGGATATCGTCGATGACCCCGACGATCAACAGCAGCGACCCGGCCACCACTACCGCCGTCATCCAGTCCGGCAGGATTGAATTCATGAGCACCGACCCGACAAAGCCCGCGTAGACCGCGATGCCGCCGACGCGGGGCGTCGGCTGGACATGAATCTTCCGCTCAGTCGGAATGTCGACGAGATTCCAGTGGTGACTGATCTGCACCATCACCGGCGTGAGTGCGCAACTTCCGAGAAACGCAAACAGCAGCACGTACAGCCAGCGCAGCCCCTCCAGTTGAAAAATGTCCCGAACGGCCGGAACGGCCAGGGCCGCTGCGCCGAACAGCGCCGCCACCATCGCAGGCGTCAGCCATCGCCATGCGCGAGCACTCCCGGCCATCGACAGATCGTTCTCGATTACTCGCGTCGCCATTCGTTCCTCATCGCCAGACAGATCTGTGCGGCTTCGTCGTCCGCCAGCGCGGGATACAGCGGAACGGAGAGCGCGGTGTCTTCCGCCGCCTCGCTGCCGGAAAACCCCTCGAGACCGAGGTACCGGTGCAGCGACCGGAACACCGGCTTCCGGCATTGCATGCCCTGCCGTTCCAACCGCCCGATGCATTGACTCAGTTCATCTGAGGCGGACCTAATCCTGGAGAGCCGCACCACAAACCGATAATAGACATGCGACCGTCCCGACGGCACTGCGGGCAGCGTGACAGCGGCGCCTGCCAGCGCCTCATGATATTGCCGGGCCAGGCACACACGCCGGGCAATCAATTCCGGAAGCCGAGCCAATTGCGCGACGCCGACGGCGGCCTGCATATCAGACATCTTGAGATTACTCGCCAGCGGATTCAGCGCAGGCGCCCCGTCATACTCCCGCAAGGCCCGGGCCCTCTCAAGCAATACTGAATCGTTCGAGAGCACCATGCCGCCTTCGCCGGCACACAATAATTTGTTGGCATAAAACGAACAGCCCGTCAGCACTCCCGCCGAACCGACCGGCCGCCCCTGCTCCAAGGCCCCCAAGGTCTGGGCACAATCCTCGATGAGCGGCACTCCCAATCGTTCCAGCGCGGTCAGATCCGCCGGCAACCCGAACAGATGCGGCACAATGATCGCGCGGGTCTTAGATGTGATCGCCGCTCGGGCCAGCCCCGTATCGATCTGGAATGTGTCCGGTTCAATATCCACCAGGCGCGCGTGCGCCCCGACACGCTGAACGGCCTGCCAGGGAGCCGAACAGACATAACTTGGCAGAATCACCTCATCGCCGGGTCCGATGCCCAGCACCCGGAGCGCCACTTCCAGCGCCATCGTTCCCGAATTAACCGCCACCCCGCCGGCGACACCGAGATAGGCGGCCAGGCCCCGCTCGAACCGCTCGACGACCGCGCCTTGCGCGAGACGGCCGGATTGCAGGACATCGGTCACCGCGTCAATCTCATCCTGAGCGATTGCGGGGCGGGAATGCGGAATCATGGTCGTGCCGGTCGTCATGCTCCGATATTAATAAACAATCGCAAGGGAAGAAACCCTTCTGCGTTTTTCACCCGGCCCTGAATGCCGCGAAAATGCGCCGACGACCGGATCACATCCACGATACTCAACGCTTCAATGTTCGTCTTCCTGACCTGCGACGCGTGCGCTTCGATGGCGGCGATCTTTTCGTCGAGCACCTGATCGATATCGACAAAGACGGTCGGCGCGAAATTCTGCGTCGTGGGACCTTCATAGAACAGGACATTCTTCGTATAGCGCGTCGCCGAAATGGCTCCCATGGCCAGATGGCGATGATCCTGATGCGTGTCGTCGTGATAGTGCACAAAGATAAAATGCGGGTCGACGTCCCGAACGACTGCTTCGATCGACTGGATCAGCTCCCGTCCCATCGGCACGGCGGTATCCTGATACCCGCCCCAATAGATCCGCTCGGCGCGCAGACGCTTCGCCGCCTGCTCCTGCTCAAACTTCCGGAGTTCGCCGGCGCCGCCCTGTTCTCCCTCGGTCATCACCATCAAGAATACGCGATGGCCGTTTTGCGCATACTTGACCAGCGCTCCGCCGCATCCGGCTTCGATGTCGTCAGGATGAGCGCCGATCGCGAGAATCCGCATCGGTTCCGTGCCGTCGAATGTCATACCTGCCTCCTCGTCAAGATCGCGATGACACGGCCGCCCGGGCATGCCCCTCCCTGCGGCTGCGCAACTGGTTCACTGCGTCAGGGCCCGTACACAGCAACAAATCGATCGCCGATAAATTCGGCTCAAACGGCTCGTAGACCTGCCGGTAGACCGGATGGTGAAACTCCTGGATTGCCAATTCGACACCGGAGGCTTCAAATCGCGGCCGATCCATATACCCTTCCGCTCCGGCTCCCGCGAGATACTGCGTCGCACCGGCGGCCAGACAGAGATCGATCAGGCGATCGGTCGGCTCCTCGCGCGCGACCATCCCGGATGCGCATCGGAGCGGTGTCGTGATGCCATAGGACTGAAGCAGCCACCGGATGACCGCCAGATTCAAATCGGCCAGCTTCGTCCAGGGCTTCTCATAAATCGCCCGCAAGTCCGGCAGATACCGGTCGCGAAAGAGCGCCCGCGCATAATGCATCTCCAGCGCACGCAGATGCTGTTCCCGCCAGGCCGCCGTCGGATTGATCATGACATCCTGTACCCGCTGACCGAACCGATGCAGCACCGGGACCGTCAGCCACTGCCACCCCTCCGCCGTCCTGATGCGATTCCGGTTCTGCCATTCGTTCTTCTTGAACTGGACCGTGTCCAGCACAATAAACAGATCGGCGCGATCGATCTTGTCGAGATAGCCCAGCCAGGGCAGAAACTGCGGTTGATGAATCGTCACGCGCATCGGCTATCCGCGCTCTCCGGCTTGCGCAGCCGCATAAATCGGATTGGTCAGCAACTCCCCGCTCTGGCCGACCACTTCCAGGCGATAATACGCGCCACCGTCCGGTACCGGCTGCGCATCCGCCAATTGATACTGCACGGGAGTTTCAGCCTTGGTCATGCCGATGATTTCTCCCGAACGGATCAGCCGCACGGTGACCGGATGGGATTCGCCGTCACGCGCAGAGAGCCGCACGGTCACGACTGCGTGCGCACCGGACGGCAGCGCCACCCGCTCGCCGATGCCGGCGCTCGCCTGACCGCAGTCACAAGCCAGGCTGAACTCATCCAGCGTCAGCATCACCCGATGATCCCCTTCCGCAACTGCATACGCATGGCCGGACCTGATCGCGTCCAACACGCCGGCAACCGATCGTTCCTGAGCAAAGACCGTCGTCACCACCCGATCGAGATCCTTCCCCGTATCGGCCAACCCGTGAAACGCAATCTCGCCGATCATTGCCGGCACAGCCGCCTGCGCCCTTCCCCTGTGCGCTTGAATCAGCTGATCCCAGAGCCCGCCGGGAGCCGTTACCGTCCTCGTATCCTGATAGAGACCGCCGAACCCGGCATAGCCGCTGGTCAGAGCCAGCGCTTCCGGATGGGCATCGGTCTTCACCGTCACCGTTCCCAACGGACCGAAAGCATGCGACTGTAGATCGCGCGCCTCCGTCATCGACCAGAGCACGACCGCACCACGTTGCCTCGCAACATCCAGTACCGCCTGATAGGGTCGATAGCCCAACAGCGGGTCGTAGGAGCTGAACACCGGGGTTCCGGGCGGCCAGGCATTTACCAATGTCGCCACAGCCAGCACCAGACCGCAGGCGGCGACCGTTCGACGGGCCAGGCTGATCGGCTCGCGCCAGCCATCCGACGCTCGGCGACGGATCTTCCATGCGAACAGCGCGGGAACAGCCAACAGCGCCGGCGCGGCAATCACGAGACTGGCTCCATCCATCACAAACGACGCCGGATTTCCGCGTGCCGGAAGCGCGCGGTAGTCCTCGGCCTTCGTCAGCCCGAGCACCAGGAGATTGCGTTGCGCGTCGTGCATCGTCAGATCGCCGCGCCAGAGCGAGCCGGTCCAATAATAAAACGGCGCGACCTCGACTCCCGGCACGATCACCAGCCGGGGATGGCGCGCTTGCACCGAGTGAATGTCCTCGAGATAACGCTCGATTCCATACGACAGAACCGAGGGAAAGCTGACCGTCTTCTTCAGCAATCCGGGAAGAGGCTGGAGACCGTACTCATATACCAGCGAAAAATTGTCGGAGAGCACGATCGCATCCAGGCCCTGCTGCTCGGCCCTGGACGCCAACGATTCTAGATCCAGGGTTCCGGTACTGGCCGTACTGTGCACATGGATGGCAACACGAAGCGGCACCCGCTGCTCGGCGGCCGACACTGTCGACGACCAGCTCATCCCCCACAGCGCGAGGCCGATCCAAACTGCGGCGGATGCTGACATATGCCGGAGCCGGTTATGCATGAGCCTGTACCGCTCCCCGGTAGACCGATTCCACGGCGTCAACCATGGCCTTCACCCCGAACTCGTTTCCGATGCTATGCGAAGCGTTCCGGCCGAGACTTCCGGCCAATTGAGAATCGCTGAGGATCCGGCGCACCGCTTCGCTCAGCGCCCGGCTGTCTCCGGCCGCGACCAGCAACCCGTTCTCCTCATGTCGCACAATCGCAGGGATGCCGCCGACACGACTCGCCACGACCGGCAACCCCGCCGCCATCGCCTCGATCAACGCGCGCCCCATCCCTTCGTTCAACGAGGGAAATACAAAGCAGTCCATCCCGGCGAGACACCGCTCAATGTCGTCCCGATGCCCGACCAGATGGACGCTATCGCGGAGGCCCAACGAATCAGCTTGAGCGAGCAAGGCGCTCTGTTGCCCGCCGCTTCCCACGACCACGACATGGAGTCTCGGGAATGCGTCTTTGAGATGCCCCAGGGCCTCGATCAGCACCCGATGGCCTTTGATATCCGTCAACCAGCCGATCGATCCGACAATGGTCGCATCGGCCGGACAGTCGAACTCCGTGGGAACCTGTCTGCCGCCGACTCGCGCGCGGCGAAACCGCTCGACATCAATGCCGCTGGGAATCACGGCAAACCGGTCTGCACGGCCGACCGCCCGTTCAAGATGGTCGTCCCGCTCCGCACTCGTCAAAGCGACAAGTGCCGTCGTGACTCGAGACAGAATACGTTCGATCTGCAGGAAGATCCGGGATTTGCCGGGACCGAAGTGCCCGTAAAACACATGCCCATGGGGCGTATGCACGATCACCGGAACCCGCGCAAACCAGGCGGCGATCCGGCCCAACACGCCGGCTTTCGACGTGTGCGTGTGCACGATCGCCGGACGTGCCGCTCGTAGAATACCGGTCAGAGTCCACAGGGCACAGAAATCCTTCCAGGGACTGATCGGTCGAACGAGCGACGGCACGATCACGCAGGCGATGCGTTCTTTTTCCAAACGGCGGCACTGTTCCTCCGTCGCCGCCATGCCGCCTTGCGCATCCCACGATCCGGGATGCCCGGCAATAACCACCGGTTCATACTGTGTCCGGTCATGCCCCAAGACTGTCAGCATGGTGTTTTGTGCCGATCCGCCGTGATCGAGCCGCGTGATGATGTGCATGACCGTTCGTGCCGCCATGGAGATTCCTAGGCCGCCTTTCGTTCCGACGCCGGTAATGAGGAGAGCCGGATCAGATCCGCGCAATGCTGCACCCAGTTGTACCGGCGCTCCACCAGACTGCGCCCCTTCTTCGACAGCCGTTCCCGCTCGACCGGCTCCTCAAGACGACTGAGTACACGCCCCAGCGCATCGGCAAACGCAGGGCTGTCCGCTCCGCTCGCAATCAACACAGGATCGATCTGGTTCAACACTTCGGGAATCGCACCGACCGGCGTGCCCACGACCGGTGTGCCGCAGGCCAGCGCCTCCACCGTCACAAGCCCGAACCCTTCGAGTTGCGCGGTCGGCATCAGCACCAGATCGGCGGCCTGGTACTAGGCCGTCAACTGCTCCTCGGGAATAAATCCGGCCAGCCGGACAACCTGCTCTAATTGTCGCTGTCTGATGGCCGCTTCCAATCGAGCCCGTAACGGCCCCTCGCCTCCGATCACCAGCAGACAGCGCTGACCGGCTTTCCCTAGCCCGGAGAACGCCTCCAGCATCATCTCCAAGCCCATCCGTGGAACGAGATTGCGGACGGTAAAGAGAATGGTCCTGTCCTGCGGCAACCCCAGCGTCCCTCGCAACGCTTGTCGATCGGCGGCCGGACGGAAGTGGGCCGGATCCGCCGCCCCCGGTATCAGCACAATCCGCTCGGGCGCAATGCCATGCGTCGCCATCACCCGTTGCCGCATAAACTCACTCAAGACGACGATCCGCCGGCAGCGGCTCATCACCAGCCATTCGATGCCGCGACGCGCCAGCGCGTTCACAGACCGGCGCAGCTTCGACCACAGTGAGGGAGAGGCCTCAATGCGCGTGAGATACTCCTCATGCGCGAGCGAATGGCAGATATACAGCCACTCGGCCGCCGCCTTCCGTCTGAGATAGAGCGGACCAAGGCCCGTGAGGGCCTGATGAATAACGGCCAGGTCATACGACGTCTTCTTCGTCGACCGGTCAAGCACGGACAGGGCTCCCTGCACCGTCGATCGCACAAAGCTCCACTCATTGCGTGTTGATACGGGAAACCGCCGCTCGATGGCGCCGCCGATCGCAACCTCCATAGGCACCGTCTCCTTCGACGCCCGGGTGAGAAGATCCACCTGATGCCCGGCGGCAACCAAACCAATCGCCTGCTGCCGTAGGACGCGCTCCGCGCCGCCGATGACCCGCTCGGCTGAGACTTCGGCCAACAGCAGAATCTTCACAACGCCTCCACAACCATCACGGGTTCGGCAGCAGGCCGCGCGGCATGTTCATGCCACAGCTCCAACACCATCAGGGCGTAGAGTTGATCCGCGAAGTTTCTCCGCCCGCTCTGATGTTCCGCCATCAGCCACCGCACGTAGTCGGGGGCGACATACCCGCGCCGGCGAACGGCTGTGTCAGAGAGGAGATCCTGCGCCATCTCACGAAGGTCTTCGCGTAACCAGCGGGCCAGCGGAATCATGAACCCCTGCTTGGGAGCGTCTAGAACGGCTCCGGGCACCAACCCGCGCAAGGCGGATCGCATGAATCCTTTCAACTGCCAGCCGGCCAGTCGCAGCGACGGCGACACCCGCAACGCGCAGGCCAGCAGCAGGTGGTCGCAAAACGGGACGCGGAGTTCGAGCGAATGCGCCATGCTCATCCGGTCGCCCATACGCAGGAGGTCATCGGGAAGATAGGTCTGCAGATCGAGACCCATCGCGCGATCCGTCGGATTGTCCGACGGCCATTGTTCGAACAACGGCGAGGGCCGGCTTGGTGCATACCCGTGGGGCAGGGCGTCTCTCATCGCCCGGCTCCAGATGCCGGTCTCCCATTCGGCCGGAATGAACGTCGTCCACCGGCGATATTGCTCGGCGAGCGGGCGATGGCCATGCTCCACAAATCGCCTCACGCGCCCCAGGTAATCGCGACCGGTGCCGCGCTCACGACAGGCCCGTGAGGCGGAAGCAGCCAGCCACGAACGCACCGCGCGGGGCAGTGCCTGATAGTACGAAGCCAGGCGGATCCCGAGATACCGGGGATAGCCGCCAAAGAGCTCATCGCCGCCGATGCCGGACAAGGCCACGGTGACAGACCGGCGCGCCACTTCGGACACCAGATAGGTCGGAATCGCCGATGAGTCCGCGAACGGTTCCCCCATTCCCTCGACCACGCGCGGAAGCAGCGCACGAATATCAGGTTGCAAGACGGCTTCGGTGTGATCGGTTCCAAAATGTGTCGCGAGGAGCCGGGCGCTGGTCAACTCATTGAAGGATTGATCCCCGGGATGCTCATAGCCGATCGTGAACGTCCTGACTGGTCTCCGTTCCTGCATCATGGCCAGCACAGCGGCCGAATCCACGCCCCCGGACAGAAACAATCCCACCGGCACATCGCTCACCAGATGCGCATGAACCGTGTCGCGGAAAATCTGAATGAACTGCTCTTTCGCCTCTTCGACCGTGGTCCACTGAGTCGATGGCAGTGATTGTTCCAGTCGATAGTAGCGAACGACCTCGACCCGCCTCCGCCCGACCCGTAAGGCTTCGCCGGGCCTGAGTTGATAGACGCCTTCATACATCGTGTCGGGTCCGGGCACATACAGTGATGTCAGATAGTCGGCGATCGCCTGCGGACGGATGCGCGCTCCGGGCAACGCTTCCAACAAGGACGGCAATTCGGACGAAAACAACACGTCAGTGCCTGTCGATCCTGCGCCAGGACGGATGGCATAATAGAGCGGCTTGATTCCCAGTCGATCCCGGACCAACAGCGCCTCCTGCCGCTCCCGATCCCATATCGCAAAGGCGAACATCCCCCTGAGGCGCGCTAGGCCGTCGATCCCCTCCTGCTCATAGAGATGCACCAGCACTTCTGTGTCGCAGCGGGAGGTAAACCGGTGACCGCGTTCGATGAGATCCTGACGCAAGGCGCGATGGTTATAGATTTCTCCGTTCAGCACCGCCCAGACCGAACCGTTTTCGTTCTGGACCGGTTGCTGCCCCCCGTCGGGATCGATCACCCGCAAACGGCGAGCCCCGAGCGTGACCCCGTTCTCCCGATGGAGTCCCTGTTCGTCCGGCCCCCGATGGACCAGCCGCCGGAGCATCCGGGAGACCAGATGCTCTTCACTCGACCCGATGATGCCGCAGATCCCACACATCTGGTTACTTGTCTTTCCCTTCGGTCACCGTCCGCTCACGCCGTTCCAGCTCTTCCCGCTCGCGTACATGCCGGGGCGAGACCGCTTGCGGCGGCACATCGACCGGCTCATACCGCGTATGCTTGGCCGACCCGACCGACGTCAGCAACGCACGAACGCCAAGCGCCGCCATCGCGCCCAACAGACAGACGATCAGCACGCTGCCCCACAATCCGATCCGCCGCTTCCATCGACGGCGGCTCTGCCAGCTCATCGCGCTCACGAGATTCCATCCTTGCGCCGGGCAATCAGTTCAAACGACGGCGCCCAGACCAGACGGCCGGCACTCAGTTGATACGCCAGCGCGGCGACCAACGACAGCCCGCTGCCGACCAGTCTCCATTTCAACCGACGCCTCCACGAATTGGCGCTCGTGACCGGGCCCAGACTCGGAGCGGAATTGCGCAGGGATAACAGCTCAAACCCGCTGGTTTCCACGAGCGTCCGCAGCGCGCTCGGCGAATAACTGAACAAGTGAAAAGCCTGGTCATATTGCGCGCCGCACCATCGGACTGGCGCTCTCATTCGCTGATGAAACAGACCGTTTGAGACCCGAATCGCAATGATTCCTTGAGGTTTCATCTGTTGCGCCATGGCCATGACCAGCGCCGCCGGATCCGTCACCGTTTCCAACACGTTCACCAGCGTCACGACATCGAACTGGCCGCCGGTTGATCGGCCAAGTTCGGCCGGAGAAAAAACCGTATAGCCTTTCGCTCTCGCCCGCTCGGCGGCGCCTTGAGAGACCTCGACGCCGGCACAGGTCCACCCGGCCTCGCGGCAGAGCATCATGAAAGCCCCGTCTCCGCAACCGATATCGAGCAACCAACCCGGCGGTCTGCGCCAATCCGACAGATGCGCGAGAACGCTGGCAAACACTGGCCGGCGGTCGGCCGAACTTTCCGCCGCGCCATAGGATCCGTCATAGCTCTCCCGGTAATATTCCTCCACGCTGGCGGAAGAGGGGCGAGGACTCAGAAACACCAGCCCGCACTGAGGACAAGCGACATACCGCCGGGTCGACGTATGAAAGACTTCGGACGGACTCCCGCCTCTCCCGCACGGGCAGACAACGGTTTCCATATCCGGATGAATTGCGAGGTTCATGCGACTTTTCTCCTCCATGAGGGCGCATCGAACCCGGCCGCCCGTAACGCTGTGTCAAACACCGTCACCGTCTTCTCGACCATCCGGTCGACCGTAAAGTGCGCCTGCACCAGGGCGCATCCGGCATGCCCCAACTGGGCTGCCCGATCGGGGTGCTCCAGGAACGATTGAATCGCACCGGCCAGCCCGACGACATCACGGGCCTTCACCAGGAGACCGGTCTTCTGATGTTCGATTACTTCGGGCACTCCGTTCACACTGGTCGCGATCACCGGTTTTCCCATGGCCAGCGCTTCAAGGATGACGAACGGGAATCCTTCCGAATGCGAGGGCAGCACGAACATGTCGGCCGCCGCATAGAAATCCATCACGTCCTCGCGAGATCCGACAAACCGGCACATGGACGATACTCCGCGGGCAGCGGCAAGCTCCTCCAACGGCTGTCTCAATTCCCCGTCACCCACGCACACACATTGCAGGCGCGGAAACCGCTCTCGCAACGACGCCAAGGCCTCGATCAAATCACCGTGTCCCTTGGGTTGAGTCAGCCGGGCCACTGTGACCAACAGAGGCCCGTCGGTGAGGCCGAATTCACGTCGCACTCTGGTATGATCGACCGGCTTCTGAAACGACAGCCGGCCGACCCCGTTGTGGACCGTCTCGGCCAGAGGGTCGGCCGCCGGGTCGTCCTGCACGACATCGCGCCGGATGGCATCGGATACACAGATAATCCGGGTGACCCAGGGCACGGTCATTCGAAGAGCAGCGGAATAGATCCAGCGCTTCAACCGGCTCACCTCATAGTCGGCGATGGAGTTATGAACGGTGGAAACCACGACCGGCACTCCCGCCAACCGGCCGGCGATACGCCCATAAAAATTCGCCCGGGCACCGTGGGTTTGCAGGATCGTGACTTTTTCGTCCGACAACATCCGCACCAGTCGCAGGAGCGCAAACGGATTCAATAGCGGCTCCAGATGCACCACCCGCACGTCCATCCCGCGGGCCTGCATACGACCGACGAACGAGCCCGGTTCCGGGCAAATCAGCATCGGCTGGAAACGAGAACGGTCGAGATGTTCACAGAGCAATTCCAGATAGCGCTCGCCGCCGCCGTAGGACGCCGACCCGGCCAGTTCCGCGACCACCACCGGGGTCATCGTTTCCTCCCCACAATCAGAAGACTTCCCCGCAAATGGGGAACCGCGTAGAACGGCCACTTCACCCAGTTGATCGCCTGCTGCTGCGAGGTCATCCGGCAATCCTGGGTGTCTTCGCCCAGGAAATGGCGTGATTCGGCAATCTCAAATCCGGAACTCCTGAGCATGTCCGCCAGCTCATGCATCGCATATTCGCGGGCATGCGGACGCCATTCATCGTTCGGATTGTCATAGCCGGGAGGTGCCAGGCGATCGTTGAGCGTCCGGCCAGCCAGCAACTTCAGCACGTTGCCGATACGGGTCACATTCGGGGTCGTGATGACAATGCAACCACCCGGCCGGAGGATACGATGGGCTTCCGACAATAAGTGAAACGGCGACGTCAGATGTTCGATGATCTCCAGCGCAAACACCAGTTTGGCAGATCCTTCTGCCATCGGCACGGCGGTCGGATAGCCTTTCATCTCAAACTGCTTCGCCGCCGGATCCAGATTCACCGTCAGGATATCTGCATCCACGTCCTGCTTCATCAGCTGTACAAATTCAGGGCTTGCCATGAGGCCGGCCCCCAGGAGCCGGGCCGTTCGTGCCGGTCCGGTGAGGCGCAGCAGCCGCAAGAGGCTCCCGGGATACGGACCGAAATCCACGATCGCCTGCGGCCCTTCAGGCAACCAGCGAAGCCCGCTGCGCAAGGCGACATACAAGCGGTCGCGGCACTTTAACGCATGGTGCATCGGCGAACTGAAACGAGGATCGTCGCTCCCGAATACTTCGTAGCGGGATGGACGAAACTCCCGCATCACACAATCGAAGCCGGCTCTGGTCAACACATAACTCATAGACTCACGATCTCCCTCTCTCAGCGGCGGTGCAGGTCTCAGCCTTATCCCCGCAGACCGGCCGGAGACAACTGCGCAGAATCGGCCTTGTCATGCCCCTGCCAGACTCGCCGCAACGTCGTCCGCATCGCCTCCAGCTGTTGTCGTCGATCGGCGGCCTGCGAACAGCCGACCAGAATCAACTTCCGCATGACACCCAATGCGATCCACCCCTTCATCAGGAACCGTCTGGGCTGTTCGAAGTGCTTCTCAACGTAACGAATGCGGCTGAGCTCCCATTGCTTATTGAGGCCGTGGCGATTCGTCCGGCTGCTGCCTCCGAGCAAATGCACCACCTCTGCCTCGGCCACATGCCGAACCCGATAGCCGAGCTGCTGAACACGGCAGCACACATCCACATCCTCAAAGTACATGAAAAACCGCTCGTCCAGACCGCCCAACCGGTCAAACAACGCTTTGCGGATCATGAGACAGGCGCCGTTGGCCCAATCGACATCCCGGGTTGTTGTGAAGTCAATCGGCGGCACGGTTCCGGCCAACCGTCGAAGGATCATCGGCAGTTCCTCAGAATGGCGGATGTGATCCCGGATCGACGGAAAAGGAAAGCACGACTGCAATACCCGCCCGTCCGCATTGCGTTGCAGACAGCTCACTGCGCCGACATCCAGATGCCGGTCCAGGCAGGTCACCATCGTGCGGAGCGCGGATTTCTGCATAATCGTGTCACTGTTCAGCAAAAGGAGATACCGGCCGGAGCTGACCGAAGCCGCCTGGTTGCAGGCTCGGGCGAAGCCGACATTCTCGGCATTCGCCAGCACGGTGACATCAGGGAATCCGGCGCGAACCGCTTCCGCGCTTCCGTCGCGGGACGCGTTGTCCACCACGATCAGTTCATAGTCCACGTCCGCGGTCCGGTCACGGACCGATTGCAGGCAATCCAGCAACAGATCACGCGTGTTGTAACTGACGACGGCTATCGACAGATCCACGTGACGGCTACTCCCCCTGTTTGACCGCGCTCAACATCAGCTCATTGCCCGCCCACCGCCAGAACGGCAGCAGCCCCTGCTCCAGCTTATGGAGCCCGC
This sequence comes from Nitrospiraceae bacterium, assembly GCA_900299245.1. Lineage (GTDB taxonomy): Bacteria > Nitrospirota > Nitrospiria > Nitrospirales > Nitrospiraceae > Nitrospira_D. Next base: position 14,142 of record OMJA01000198.1, read on the forward strand.
GCGCCATCGGACCGGCATCGACGGGCCGGACATTCCCCCGCGCATGCCCCTCGCGACGGATCCTCAGGCTTTTTTCATAGTTGACCTGCGAGAGAAACGGACGGGTCAACATGCGCTCGACGCGAAATCCCGCTCGTTCCACGCAGGCCCGCAACGTTCCGGGTGTAAACAGCCAGAGATGCCGGGGCGGCTCCAACGCCATCCAGTGGTCCGCGAAGAGCCGGCTCATCAGCCCTGAAAAGTTCGGCGTCGTGAGCACCAATCTACCGCCTGGTTGCAGCACCCGATGGCACTGGCGTAAATGGCCGATCGGATCGGGCACATGCTCGATGGCATGCACCATCGTCACCACCGCCATACTCCGGTCCTGAATACCGGCGGTCTCCAGTGTCCCCACCCGGACCGGAACCCCGTAACTGTCGTGCGCGATCCTCGCCGCCAGCGGAGAGAGATCGATCCCCAGCACCTTCCAGCCCAAGGCTTTCATCGCGGCGAGATATCCGCCCGCGCCGCACCCGATATCCAGCAACGTCCCTCCGGCGACAAACGGAGGGCACAACTCATCCCGGCCATACCGCGCCCTATCTTGTAGCGCGGGAATATGACCGAGCACACGCCCGGCCGTCGGCGCCCACCATTCCCTCCGCTTGAACCGCGTATAGCCGAACACCTCGCTCAAAATCATGGCCCGCAGCGCATCACGCATGCCGGCCGCCGGCCGGACCGCCTCATCACTCTGCGACGCCCCTTCATGCGGTTCGTAGTCATCCGGGTAACACTTCGGGATATCCGCCAGAATCGGCCGGGGACTCTGCCAGACCAATCCACAGGCGGCACAACGGGCAAACCCGAACTCACCCTCGACGGAATAGAGCCGGTCGTGCAACCCCTGAAACAATGTGGCACCGGGAGTGCCGCATAAGGCACAGGGTACGATGCGTTCGGTCATTACGGCCGGCATACGACTGCTCCCGCCATCAGATCAGTCCGCATGTCCTTCGGATAGTGAAAGGCTTCACGCCCGAGGGCGAGCCGCGCGCGTTTCGCCGCCTCGCGCGTCCACCACTGCAGCGAGCGACAGCCCCCCAGCACTTTCAGAAGCCCGCCGGCAAGGACGAATACTGAATTCACGTTCAACATCAGCCATAACATTCCGGCACTGACGAGGCCTTCATACTTGCGGTAATAACGAATCAGTCCGATCAAACTGTCAGCCACACCCTGATCCGGCATGGCACCGACTCCTCCGGCGCCACCGTGATGCATCACTTCGGCCTGCGGCAGCAGAAACAGCCGGTGGCCAGAATCCCGCAGTCGCCGGCACAAATCCACATCGTTGTAAAAAATGGGGAAGCGCTCGTCGAACAGGCCCACCGGCGGGAGAACCGACCGCCGCAACATCAGGCACGCGGCCGGCGGCTGTTCGACTTCCGTCAGAACATCGAAGGGCTCATCGAGCATATAGAATTCTCGCAGCCGGCGATTCCCTGGCGCCGCGTTCCGCAGCACTGTCTCGGACCACAGGATGAACCGCCAGCGGGGCAGTCGCTTATGATACCGCTGCAGCGTCCCGTCCGGATTCCGCAACACCGCTGTCGCACCGGCCCGCCGAGGGTCGGCATCCAAAAACTGCACCATCTGCCTCACGGCGTCGTTCCGCAGCTCCGTATCGGGATTCAACAGCAACACATACCGGCCTCGCGCCATTGCGAACGCCTGATTGTTTGCTCTGGCGAACCCGGCATTCTCTTGATTACGCACCAGGTCGACCTCTGGAAACCCGCTTGCCACCAGTTCTGCGCTCCCGTCACGGGATCCGTTGTCGACTACGAGCACCTGTGTCGCAACGCCGTCGACGCCAGCCATCACGGAAGATAAACAGCGCTCCAGGAGCGACCGCGTGTTCCAATTCACGATGATGATCGACACATCCGTCGTGCTGTTGTGATGCACCTTGGTCATGCGCTTATGAGCCCCACAGCGTGCGTAACCGGAGTGACTCGCGCGACCACAGATGCCAGCCATACACGCTCACGCCGGCAACGCCGCACAACGCGCCAAACCACTGTGCGATCCACATCGACGGCACGGCCTGGCTCAGAATCATTCCGCCGGCGACCAGAAGCACCAGGCCTCCGGCCCAGCGCAACGGTTCGAACGCCGACACGGCTTCCACACCCAGGATTTGGACCGTCGCCTTGAGATGCAGGCCGAGCCCGACCAGGAATGTCAGCGCCAACGCCCAGGCGGCGCCGACCAGCCCCCAGGCCATCGTAAAGGTCACCACGGTCGGCACGTAGCAAGCGCACATGACGGCCCAGATTTTCGTTTGGAGTTCCGGCCGATTGGCGCCGCAGTGAAATGCCGCCATGACACTGCAGAAGGCTGCCGCAATCGCAAACAATGACAAGACCCGCAGCGGCTCCACGGCTGCCGTCCAGGACGGACCGAACACAAACGGAACCAGATACGGAGCCAAAATCGCGACGGCCATCGCGGTCGGGACGACGACCATACCGGTCAGGCTCATTTGGAGACTCAACGCCCGCAGGACGCCGGCGCGATCCTTCTGCATCAACGCGTAGGTCGGCATGCTGATCTGAGAAATCACGCTCATGGCCCGAATACCGATCATAGTTGGAATCGCCATGGCCAGCTGATACTGTCCCAGTCCCGCGACTCCTTGTAACCGTCCCACCACAAAGTCTCCGCCGCTCATCACGGTGAACAGAAACCACGCCGTCAGATTCTGATACCGTCCATAACTCCAGAGGCTCCGCAGCGCCGCGCGGTCGAGCGACCAGCTGATACGGCAGGGCGCAACCCAGAAGGAGAGAAGCGACCCGAAACAAAACGCGACCAACTGCCCCCCCAGCAACGCCCAGGCGCTGTGCCACCACCAGGCCAGCCCTATCGTGACGGCTGATTCGACCAGACGCCGGCTGAGATCGAACGAGACCCGACGCCGGAGATCCAGCTGTTTCAACAGTACAAACAAGGCCGGACTATGCAGCGACTGCACCAACACACCTGCCGCGTGAATTCTGAGAAACGACCCCAGTTCGGGAATCCGCATGCTGCCGGCAATCACGTCCGCCAATCCCCAGAGACCGACGGTCAGGACAGCGCCCCGAATCACCGACAGCGTCCAGGCGACACGCAGATCCTCATCCGTGAGTTTCGGCTTGGCGATGACCGCCGGTTCCAGGCCCAACTCGGAAAACGTCTGAATCGCCAGCAACACCGCCGCGGAGGCCGCCATCAAACCAAAATCGCCTGGCAGAAGCAGCCTCGTCAGGACGACAAGCTGAAGAAACCCGATCCCTTTCTCCAGAACGAAACCGGCCATCGCCCACCCGCCGGCTTCCAACACCCGATGGCGGATGCGTACCGCGCCGGCGGCGACCGACTCCTCCTTACCGGAGGTGCCAGGCACATGATCCGACGGCGATATCATCAGGCGCACACCCGCTCAGGCAGCGGCCCGACAGACTGAATCCCGAAGACCCGCTCCAATTCCACCGCTCTCGCCTCCCAGGTATGAGCGTCTACGACAGCTGCGCGACCGGCCTGTCCCATTCTGGTTGCGGCCTCCGGGCTCCGGATGAGGCGGGATAATCCCGCCGCAAGGGAGGACACATCCTCTCCTTGCACCGACACACCGGCCCCAAGCGTTTCGATCAGATCGCCGTAGCCTGCTCCGGCCGTGGCCACCACCGGTCTGGCGCAGGCAAGGTATTCCCAGAGCTTCATCGAATCGCCGGGATAAAATCGGATGGGCCGATGGAGCACTACGCAGAGATCACTGGCTCCGACCCACCAGGACACCTCATCAAACGCCACCCGCCCCACAAACGTCACGGCGTTCTCAAGGCCCCGCTGTCGCACCAGCGCTTCGAGCGTCGGCCTGGTTTGCCCATCGCCGACCAACAGGAGCATAGCGTCCGGATGTTCTCGCCGAACCAGCGCCATGGCCTCCACAAGCGTATCGAGCCCGTGCCACGGGAAGAAGCCGCCCACGAATCCGATATAGGACCGATCAGGATTCAGGCGCAATCGGCGGCGGGCCTCGGCCTTATCGCGGGGAACACAGGCGGCAGGATCCACGCCGTTTCGAATCACGCGGCAACGAGCGGCCTCAATCCCCCACTCGCGTTGCATCCAATGCGGGATCTCCCGACAGACGCTGACGACAGCCCGGGCCTGCTGCGCCGACACTCGCAACGCCCGTTGTATCAGCCCGCGAATCGGAGCCCACCCCCACACTCCGGTCAATTCCGCTGCGGGCAATCCATTCACAAACAGCACATAGGGGCAGTGCAGCAGACGACTGCACCACAAGGGCGCGATCTGTCCGGGCGAGTCGAACCACAACAGCACGTCCGGCTTCTCCCGCCACATGGTCAGAAAGAGCGCGACCGCCGAACCAGCGAGATACATCAGCGGTCTGAAGACCGGAAGCCGCAGCGTCCGCACCCAAACCGGGCGCGCGCCCCCGAGAGCGACGGACTCATCCACCTGGCGCCGTGGTTTCGGCGCCACCACACGCACCGCATGGCTTCGCGCGGCAAGAGCACGGACAAACTCCACCACCTGGCGGCTCCCGCCGCCGGCGACACTCAATTCCTCATCGCAATAGACCAGAATATTCATTCCGTCCTAAGACACGGCTCTGAGCGATATCGATTCCCGCCCGGCCGTTCTCGCACCACATTCCGCCGTCGTCCGTTGCCAGTAGGCTCCGGTCCAGTCGATCAGATGAATCGGATCGGTAATGCCCTGAGCGCGACGGAAATCTTCGATCGCCGCACGGCAGGTCGGCAACCCGTAGTCGTCGACGATGACGAATCCCCCCGCCGATAGCTTCGGATAGAGCGCGACTAAGGCCTCCATCGTGGACTCATACAAATCGCCATCGAGCCGCAGCACCGCCAACCGTTCAACCGGCGCCGTCGGCAGCGTGTCGCGGAACCACCCAGGCAGAAACGCCACCTGCTCGTCCAGGAGGCCGTAGCGCGAGAAGTTTGCCTTCACCTGCTCCATCGGAATGGCCAACTCGGCGTACGTCCAGAGCGTGTCCCCTCCATCGACCGGATAGCGGGAGGGATCGGGCGGCGGTAAACCGCGGAATGAATCGGCCAGCCACACTTTCCGGGATGTATCGCCGTACGCTTTCAGAATCGCCCGCATAAAGATCGAGGATCCGCCCCGCCACACGCCGGTTTCAATGAGGTCGCCGGGAACGCCGTTGCGGATCACGGACGTGACGCAATCCAGAAGATTGTCCAGGCGTTTCAACCCGACCATCGTTTCCGCCTCGAGGGGCCAGTCCCGCCCCTCCTGACGCGCATCGGACCGGTCCGGTTCGACATGGACCAGTTCCATATGGGCCCGGCGCACAAGACGTTGGATCGGTCGCAGCACAGCGCCGCGCCAGCCGGTGAGCGACGCCTCCAGCGGCCGGTACTTCTCCCGCCAGAGCATTCTCGTCAGACATTGCTTCATCAACTGCAGATACAAATCCTGTGGGGTCGTTCCGAACGCCGGTTCAGTCATACGCTGGCTCATGCTCGTTCACCTGCATTGTTGATAAGACCTCGTTGTTGACGCGCAGAACAGGAAACCGCCTGTCCGGCAAGATTGCGCAACCCGCGCACGATCGCATCCCATCCAAAACGGTCTTCGACAAAGGTGTGTCCGGCGAGACCCAGCCGGCGGGACTCCTCGGCACTGTCGAGTAACGCCATCACGGCATCGGCCAGAGCTTCGGCACGATCCGGCTCGACCAGGACGACTCCATTCGACCGGGAAAACAAGGCGGTCACGGACGGGATCGCACTGGCGACCACCGGTTTTCCGCAGGCCAGATAGTCGAATATTTTCACCGGTGACGTCTCTCCCCGGTCCCCGCAGAAGGGCGCAACACACACATCCATGGCACCGATCAGCAACGGAACGCGCGAATAGGCAACGCGGCCCGTCCAGACGATCCCGGCTGAGAGCCCCCGCCGAGCGGCCTGCTCGTGCAGGACTGCCGCCTCCTCGCCATCCCCGACCATCAACAGCCGCACGGACGGTCGCCTGGCGCGAAGGTGTTCAAAGGCCTCGAGTAACGTCACCAAACCTTGATATCGATAGAAACTCCCGACAAATCCGATGTACTCGCACGCCGGCTCCAGCCCCGCCTCCTGCACGCAGCGCATTTTGTCCATCGGACGAAACAGGCTCGTATCCGTTCCGCTCGGTAGCAATATCACGCGATCCGCGGGCACTGCGTACTCGGCCTGCACGAGTCGTCCCAACCCCTCCGTCAACACCACCACCCGATCACACCGGCGAAGCGCACACGCCGCCAACGCATGCGTCAACCGACCGCGCCATCCACCGCTCCCCCACGGAGGCACCGGCTCCCCGTTCACTTCACAAATGCAGATTGCGCCGAAGAGACGCGCCAACAGCAACGGGTGCAGACTTTCCATCCATCGGTAGTACACCACCCTCGGCCGTTTCCGGAAGCCCTGCCAGAGCCCTGAGAAGAATGCCAGCACGGCGTAGCTGATCGGACGAACGATTGTTCCCGGCAGCATGGGAATCGGCACGACCCGTGACCGACGGGGCACCAGCGCCGACCGATACCGGGGGGCAAATACCGTCGCATCGTCCCCGGCGGACACTAACGCATCAGCCAGCGCCCAGATCCGGACCAGCCCGACCGGATCGTCCGGCGCATCCGGTTCATGCCAATAACAACAGATCCACCAATTCATGCGGGCCTCGGTTCGCCGGCCACCGGTTCTTCGCCATTCGACAACCGCGGCAGAATCATCACCAGCCCCGCGCAGAGCCAGAACGGCTCCATGATCCGGATAATGATAAACGTGTTTGCCCCCACCGCATGCGCCAGCAGCGCGACAAGACCAAGCCAGACACCTAACGCCAGGCCCTTCGCGAACGGATCTTCCTCCGTCGCATATATCCGTCGGGAACTCATCCACAACCGCGCGGTAATGACCACGAAGCCGAGAAGTCCCGCCAGACCGGTCTCTCCGATAATCTTCACGTACTGTGCATCGGCCCAGGCATAGCCGGTGATGCCTCGTCCGAGAATCGGGTTATGGACCCAATCCTGCAGCACATACGCCCAGGAGCGGAGGCGTTCGGAGGTAGAGAGGTCCAGTCCTACCTTGCCGACTTGAATTTCCCCGCCGTACTGGCGACCGAAAAAGGTTTCGTTGATCCGGGTTTTCACGTTGTCCGGAGCGAAGAGCGGCAAGAGCGCCATCGCGAGCAACAGCAGGACCACCACTCGGGGTTTCCTCCACTGAGACGCTCCGACGGCCAACACCAGAACGGCTCCGGCCAGATACGAGGATCGCGAGAGTGTGGCCATCAACGCCAACAGGCCGCACCCTCCCAGCACCAGCAGAGTCACTCGGATCGGACCGCTTTTCATATGGATCAATAACCCCGTCACGATGGCGAGCAAAAATACGAGATAGCCCCCCAACGTATTGGGCTCGCCGACCTCCCCCTCAAACGGCGCCGTCGCGCGCTGCCCGCTAGGTATTTGATAGATGGCATAGAGGCTGATGATGAAGCCGGTCAGCAACAACGCGCCCACAAGCCCCACAACCTGCTGCTTGGACGTCACGTGATTGACCACCATGAAATACACGAAAAAATACTCGAAATACTTCAAGACGAAGAAAAATCCGGTAAGTGGCTGGACCCGACCCGCCAGCACGCCCACGAGCGTGGCCACCACGCACACGATCATGTAGGCCGCGATCGGCCGGTTCAGCGGCGTCTCGCGGAATACGCCCAACTCCCGATACACCGCCATCTTGACCAGCCAGCCGAACCCGATGATGACCAGAAACACATCGTCCAAACGAAACGACAATTCGCGCACGCCGACGCCACGCCCCTCGACACGGCCCACGGCGATTTCCGGAGACAGCAGCATGGAGAAGATGAGCAGATACAACGCGGCGGGCACCGAGGTAAACGCGATGACGACAATCAGCAAACCTAGCGTGGCCTGCAATCCGACGATCGGCGTGGTCAGCGTCAAGCCAAGCGCGAGGATCACGGCCAGTACCGTGACGGCGATCACCTCGTTGGGTTTGACGGCGGCGTAATACACAGAATCCAGACTCCCATTCCACTCACCGGTATTCGTACCGGTACAATCCGTATTCAGGAGTCACTTCCGATTTCACATTGGTCAAGACCACGCCCATGATATTCGCTTGCGCATGATCCAGCAGGAATTTGGCGCGCTTGAGCGCATTCCGCCCGATCCGGCCGACTTGATAGACGAGAATCGTGCCGTCAACGCGAGAGCTGAAGGCCACGGCATCCGTCACAGGAAGAATCGGCGGCGTGTCGAACAGCACCATGTCATAGTCCTGCTGCATTTCATCGACCAGCACTTTGATCTTGTTCAGGTTCAAGAACTCATTCGGATTGCCGGACTCGGATCCGCTGGTCAGGATATGCAAGTTATCCAACCCGGGCGTGTTCATCATCCGATCCGCTCCGATCGGTCCCAGCATCAAATCCGATGCGGACCGCACATAGGAGCGCCAGGAGGTCGTCCCGATCAAAGCATCGACCAGACCCGGTTCACGCTCCAACCCCAACCGCTGATGCACAATGGGTTTCCGGAGATCGGCATCAACCAGGAGTACCCGCTGCCCTTCCTGAGCCATCGTCACGGCAAGATTGATGACCGACGTGCTCTTGCCTTCGCCCAGCCCGGCGCTGGTAAAGAGAATGGTCTTCACCTTTCGGTCCATGCTGGCAAACTGGATATTCGTGCGCAACGACCGCAAACTCTCCGACAACACCGATTTCGGATCCACCAGACAGATCAGTCGGGAGAGACTTTCCACCGTTGCCGGGGGAGTCGATGCCGGCAACGCGGCCTTGGCCTGCTCCACCAGTTCACGATGGTCGAACTGGGGAATGATCCCCAGGACGGGCACCTTGAGGAACTCCTCCACGCCTTCGATCGTGCCGATCGACGTATCGAACGATTCCCTCGCAAAGGCCAGCACGATCCCCATGAACAAGCCCATCAAGGAACTGACCATGACATTCAGCGGCATATTCGAGGCGTTGATCGGGGCCATCGGAGTCACCGCGGGGGCGATGATCGTCACTTCTTCGATCTGGCCGGCGCTCTTGATCAGTAATTCCTGATGCTTGATCTTCAACGACTCCAGTAGGTCGGCGTTCACTTTCACGTCACGATCAAGCCGGCTCATTTGAATGGCCGCTTTGGGGAACGCCATGTACCGTTCCCGGTACAGGCGGATCTGCTGGCCCAAAGCCGACGCCCGCTCATCCAGCGTCTTCTGCTTCGAGCGCAGTTCCCGGACCATCTCGGCTTTTACTCCGGCGATCTTCTGCGATACTTCCTTCACGACCGGATGGCTGTCCGTGTAATTGATCAGCAACGCGGTTCGCTCCTGGCCGAGATCAAGCAGCCGCTGATTCAAGGCGGTCAATTGCGCATACTGTTCTTCCGTGAAGATACGGATATTGTCCTGTTCGAACGCACCGTCATTGCGGCTCAACACGGCAATCTGACGTTCTGCTTCGCCGCGATTGCGCAGCACCGTGTTGTGCTGCTCCTCCAGTTTCGTGAATGTATCGAGCGCGGCCTTCGCTTCATCGGTAAGAAAGACCTGCCCCTCCCGCTCCTTAAACGACCTCAAAGCTTCTTCGGCATCCGCCAGCTTGCGTTCTAATTCGTGCAACTGCTCTTCCACGAACCGGCGGGACTCGGTCACCAGGCGATTGCGCGCCGCGATATTTTCCTGGCGATAGGACTCGGCAACGAGATTGGCCATCCGCTCGGCCGTCCTGGCGTCGCCGGCAGTGGCCGTGATCCGGATGATATTGGTATCCCCTTCCCGCTGCGTCTTGATCTGCTGGCCGAATTCATAGATGGCATTGAGATGCTCGGCCAACCGCTTCTGCTCCGGAGTCAGGTCCGCCCGCACGATACCCAATTCGACCGCGACCCGTTCCATGACAGGAAAGCTGCGGATAAACTCCGATTGGGTGATCAAATCATTGGCATTGGAAAAGGACATCGATTCGAGCAACTGCTGCACCACGGTGGTCGAGCGATCGAACTTGACCCGCGCCGACGCTTCATAGACGGGCGGCGGTTGCAGCAACTGAGAAAAGACGACCGTGAACCCCACCACCAGAGCCGTAGCGAGCACGATCAGGTACTTCCGCTTTTTGATGATCAGCCAGTAGTCGATTACATTCAGCTCATATTGTGCCATCGAACGCTCGTCTCCTTGCTATCGCACCGTGGCTGTCGGGAAAAACGCCGGAATCAAATACGCGGGATAGAACGGGGCGATCGCCACTTGCACGATCGGCATGATCTTCTTGGCGGCTTCGGTCGCATCACCCAAATGCTCACGCGGCACGAAGATGACGTCGTTTTCCTCCAGTGCCACGTTGCGGGACAGATCCCCATAGGTAAAGGTTCTGGCCAAATCTGCCGTAACGATGTACGGACGATCCAGCGATCCGCGAACGATGCGAATCTCTTCCAGCAGCGCCGTTTCGTTATAGTTTTCCACCGCCGCCAGGGCCTGGAGGACCGTCATAGTTCGCGGCATCGGCACCGGTCCCGGTTTCCGCACATCACCGAACACGAATACGCGTTTGATCTTGAGCGATTTTTTCTTCAGAACGACCTGCACTCTGGGATTGCGCATGTACGGGATCACCTGCTCCTGAAT
>OMJA01000199.1 GCA_900299245.1 Nitrospiraceae bacterium
CTCAGCGCTTCAGGGCGATGGATTCAAGACACTGAAAGAGGGCGAGCCTGTCGAATTTGACATCGTGCAAGGGGCGAAGGGGCCGCAAGCTGCCAACGTGTTGAAGGCAGAGCTCTCAGCCTAAGAACGGCATCGGTACGCGAGCGTGAGGGGCGTGTTTTTCCATGTGAAAGACACGCCCCTTTCTTTTCCGCCATTTTCTGGACAAAAACTATTGAGACTGTTAGCGTTTGCATATTCCTCACGATAGGGGCGTCTCTTGGCCGTTGATCGGACGAAAATACTGCAAAGCGCACAGCTGCTGGCCGCCAAAGGCCAGTACGATGCCGCCATCGGCGAGTGGCGAAAGCTGGCCGGAGAATCACCGAACGACGGCAGCATCCACAACTCCATCGGCGATCTCCACCTCAAGCGCAACGCGGTATCGGAAGCCATCGCCGCATTTCTTCAGGCCGCCGCCGGATTCAGATCCGAGGGCGCGACCCTGAAGGCCATCGCCACCTATAAGAAAATTCTCAAAGTCGATCCCACGCGGTACGAAGTCTACCGGCACCTCGGCGACCTCAATGCGGAACGCGGCTTGTTGAGCAGCGCCGTGCAGGACTACCTCACGCTGGGCAAGTACTATCTCAAGGAGCGCAAGGGCAAAGAGGCGCTCGAAGTCTACAAGAAAATCGTCAGCCAGGATCCGTCCAACCTCGACGCGCAGCAGCGGGTCGCCGAGCTGTGCCTCCAGGAAAATCTTCAGGACGAAGCGACCAAAGTCTATCTGCAGCTCGGGCGGGAACGATCGGCACAGGGCCGGTATGACGAGGCGAAGGACGCCTATCTGGCCGTGTTACGGATCGATCCCAAAAACAGCGAAGCGGCGCAGTTTGTCGAAAGCGAGAAAAAGGGCGCAACCCAGTCGCTCAAGGTGGTTGGTTCCGGTGGCAAAGCGGCTGCCGCTCCACGCTCGTCGGAACCGTTGGATCTGCTCGCCGAAGCGACGCGGCGCATGGACGAACAGCAGTATGCCGGAGCGGAAGCCATCCTCAACCAGTTGTTGACGCGCGAACCGGGCAACCCCCAAGTCTGCCAGCTCCTCGCGAGGTTGCATTTGCAGCGGGGCGATGTGCAGGTGGCGTTGGGAGAGTACCGGTTTCTGGCCGGCGCCGCGCTTCGCGCGCAGGACTATCCGTTGGCCGAAGCGCTGGTCTCGGAGTTCCTGGCCGCAGAGCCGAATTCAGTTCCGATCATCGAGCTGTCCGCCGAACTCTTCGAGGAAAAAGGCGACTCAGCCGCCGCCGCGCAACAGTATGCGAAAGCCGTCGAATTGCTGCTCTCGCATCCCGAACCGGGGATGGAGAGTTTGCACGAAGAACTCTTTGAAAAAGTGCAGGTCCTCGCTCCCGGCTCCGATCTGGTCAAACGCCTGACCGTGCTCATGGGTGGAGAGGCGCCGGCTGAGCCTTCGGGTGTTGCCGAACCGGCTACTCAGACAGCGGCGGAACCAGTCGTTCAGGATCCGGAGCCGGTGGAAGCGCCGCCGGTGGCCAAGGCCCCGGCATTCACGCTGGAGGGTGCGGCTCCCGACGATCATCCGTTCGGCGCCCGGTCCGCCAAGCCGGCAGAGGTCTGGGATCTTCCCGAGAACGAAGTCGTGCAGACTTTCGGCAAGTCTGCGAGCACGAGTAAATCTGCGGCGGAGGAAGCCCCGGCCGTAGCGGCGGGGATGGCAGCGGCTGATCCTCGGCCGGCTCCGGGCGCCTGGCTGGCGAAGCCGCCGGAAGACGCATCCTTGAGCGTCGAGCCCGTCACCGTCGAACCCGTCGCGATGCAGCCCGGTCCGGCCAAGCCCGTCCAAGCGGCGGCGCCGGTTCCGTTGCCCGATTACGAGGCGCATTACACGCTGGGGGTCGCCTACAAGAACATGGGGCTCTACGAAGACGCGATGGATGAGTTTCATCTGTCCAAGTCGGCTGATTCGTTCTATCTGGACTCCTGCCTGATGACCGCCCTCTGTCTCAAGGACCAGCGCGCGTACGAACCGGCGATTCGCAGTTTGGAAACGGTGCTGTCTGATCCTCGCTGCCAGGGCGCGAAGGGGCAGGCGATCCGTTACGAGCTGGGGATGTTGTATGAAGCCGAATCGCAATGGGAGCAGGCGGTCAGCATCTACCAGCTGATCCCGTCCTTCCATGATGTCCCCCAACGGCTGGAGTCGCTTCGGGGAAAATCGAAAGCCACCCAGAAAGAATTCCGTCTCGCCAGCTAATCCCGCGGGGTCACCGGATTCAGCGGAGGTCTGCCTCCGAGCACAGCCGCCACATTCTCTACGCAGATCATGCCCATCTTGATGCGGGCGTCTAGCGTGGCTGATCCCAGATGGGGCAGCAGCACGGCGTTCGAACAGTGTTCCAACCCCGACAGAATCACCGGCTCCCGTTCATAGACATCGAGCCCCGCTCCGGCAATCGTGCCTTGCCGCAAGGCGGCGAGCAGCGCGGCTTCGTCGACGACCGGACCGCGGGACGTGTTGATGAGAAAAGCGGTGGATTTCATCCTGGCGAGTTCGCGCGATCCGATGAGATGGCGTGTAGTTTCCGACAAAGGCACATGCAATGACAGGAAGTCGGCCTCTGTCAGAACCTCCTCCAATGGCCGATGAGTCCAGGTGGTCATACCGGGCGGAGGGGAGCAGGGCCGACGGCTTGTGTAGAGCACCGGCATGCGAAACCCTTGCGCGCGCAGGGCGACGGCCTGACCGATCCGTCCCATGCCGATGATGCCGAGCGTCTTTCCCGTGACATCCGTCCCCAGCATTTGAGTCGGCGCCCACCCCGGCCAGGTTCCGGAACGGGCCCACTGATCGCCTTCCACCACGCGGCGTGCGACGGCCAGGATTAATGCCCAGGTGAGATCGGCCGTGGCATCCGTCAGCACATCCGGCGTATTCGTCACGACGATTCCCCGCCGTGTAGCGGCGGCCACGTCGATGTTGTTGTAGCCCACCGCATAGTTCGCGACGATCTTCAGACGCGGTGCTGCGGCGAGCAGCTCATCGGTGATCGGATCGGCCAGCGTGCAGATGACCGCGTCAGCCTGCGTGAAACCCCGGCGCAGATCATCAGCGGTGGGAATCTGATGTTCCACTGGTTCGGGCACGAGGCTGTAGCGTTCGCGTAGCGCGGCCATCACCGGTTCGGGAAGCAGGCGTGTGATGTAGAGCGTAGGACGGGACATGAGACCTCCAGCGGCGGCATTGTACGGGAAGGCGCCGGTCCATAACCAGCCGGAGGGTGGCGATGGCCGTTAAGCCCGGAGAG
>OMJA01000200.1 GCA_900299245.1 Nitrospiraceae bacterium
GTCATCACCGCCAAAGACGTCGAAACGATTTATGAAGTGCCGATCGTCTTCCGGAAGGAAGGCCTGGACGAACTCATCGTCCGGCAGCTGCATATCGAGACCGGTCCGCCGAATCTGCGCGAATGGGATGCGATGGTGCAGAAGATCAAGCATCCGAAGCACGAGATCTCCATCGCGCTGGTCGGCAAATATGCGGGGCTTAAGGAGTGTTACAAGAGTCTGGCCGAGGCGCTGGTGCATGGCGGTATCGACCATGAGACGAAGGTCAATATCACCTGGATCGAGTCCGAGGACGTCGAGCGCCAGGGGACCGAGCGGATCCTGCGCGAGGCCGACGGGATTCTGATTCCCGGCGGGTTCGGGACGCGCGGGGTCGAAGGGAAAATCCTCACCATCAAGTATGCGCGGGAGCGCGAGGTGCCCTTCCTTGGACTGTGTCTGGGGATGCAATGCGCTACCATCGAGTTTGCGCGGAATGTGGCGGGGCTCGCGGGAGCCAACAGTTCGGAGTTCGATGAGCGGTCGCCGCATCCCGTCATTCATCTCATGTCCGATCAACAGTCTGTGAGCGACAAGGGCGGAACCATGCGGTTGGGCTCCTACCTCTGCAAACTCGGGGAAGGGACGCTGGCGCAGAAGATGTACGGCGTCAACGAGATCGGCGAGCGGCACCGGCACCGGTACGAATTCAACAACGCCTATCGTGAGCAACTCACCGCCAAGGGATTGGTGCTGAGCGGTCTGTCGCCGGACGGGCGTCTGGTCGAGATCGTGGAATTGAAGAACCATCCCTGGTTCCTCGCGACCCAGTTCCATCCGGAATATCGTTCGCGCCCGCATCATCCGCATCCGTTGTTCAGCGGATTTGTGGGGGCGGCGTTGCGCAAGAAGCTGGGGCACTGATGAATCACGAAGTCCAGATCGGTTCGTTCAAAGTCGGCGCGGGGAATCGACCGTTCCTGATTGCCGGTCCTTGTGTCATCGAGAGCGAACAGCTGGTGCTGGATACGGCCGGGACAATCGCAGAGATTACCAAGTCGCTTGGTATCCCCTATGTCTTCAAGGCCTCATTCGACAAAGCGAACCGGACGTCGATCAAATCGTATCGCGGCCCCGGCATCGAACAGGGGTTGGCGGTCTTGAAGAAGGTCAAGGATCAATTGAGCCTTCCCGTGCTCACCGATGTCCATACAGACGAGCAGGCGACGGAAGCGGGCAAGGTCGTCGATGTCTTGCAGATCCCCGCGTTCCTTTGCCGGCAGACCGATCTGCTGATCGCCGCAGCCAAGACCGGCAAAGTAGTGAACGTCAAGAAGGGGCAATTCCTTTCGCCGCCTGAAATGGCCAATGCCGTGAAAAAGGTGGAAGAGTGCGGGAGTCAACGCATTGTGCTCACCGAACGCGGGTCGTCCTTCGGGTACAACAATCTCGTCGTCGATATGCGGTCCTTTCCCATTATGCGGAGCTTCGGGTATCCCGTCGTATTCGATGCCACTCACAGTGTGCAGCTGCCAGGCGGGGGAGGCACCAAATCCAGCGGTCAGCGCGAGTTCGTCGAGCCGCTGGCCTGTGCCGCGGCCGGTGCCGGCGTAGACGGATTTTTCATGGAAGTGCACCCCAACCCGGACGAGGCTCTCTCTGATGGTCCGAACATGGTGCCATTGCATCAACTGAAAGCTTTGCTCGAACGGGTTATGCGGATATGCGACGCAGCAAAACCACGAAACTAGCGCCAAAACCAAAGCCAACGCGTTCTCCCGCGCCGAAAGGCGTCAAGAGTCTGGGGAGCCTTGGCGACGGGAAGCGTGTGCTCGAGATCGAAGCGCGCGCCGTGCAGGCGCTCGTCGAGCGGATGGACGGCAAGTTCGAAAAGGCCGTCGACCTCTTGGCTCAGTGCAAGGGCAAAGTTGTCGTCTCCGGAATGGGCAAGTCCGGACTGATCGGTCAGAAGATTGCCGCGACCTTGGCCAGCACCGGCACCTCCTCATTCTTTCTCCACCCCGCCGAAGGCGTGCACGGTGATTTGGGGATGTTGGCCCGCCGCGATGCCTTGATCGCGATTTCCAACAGCGGGGAGACGGCAGAGTTGCTCCAAATTCTGCCTTACGTAGAGCGGATGGGGATTCCGGTGATTGGTCTGACGGGCCGTATGGGCTCGACGCTGGCCAAACAGAGTGACGTGGCGCTGGATGTGTCGGTGTCGGAAGAGGCCTGTCCCATGGGACTGGCGCCGACAGCCAGCACGACGGCGACGTTGGCGATGGGCGATGCGTTGGCCGTGGCGCTGTTGCAGAAGCGCGGATTCAGGGAAGAGGATTTTGCGCAATTCCATCCGGGCGGCACCCTCGGACGGCGGTTGCTGGTCAGGGTGAAAGACCTCATGCATCACGGGGCCGATTTGCCGCAAGTGACGGAATCAGTCGCCGGTACGACGGCGATGCTGGAGATGACGGCCAAAAAGCTCGGGATGACGACGGTGGTCGATCAGGCAGGAAAACTGGCTGGGATTATCACCGACGGAGACCTGCGGCGGTTCATTCAGGGCGGCGGAGATTTCTCCAAGTCGACGGCAAGCGCCCTGGCATCGAGACATCCCAAGACGATCGGGCCGGACGATCTCGCAGCCAAGGCGGTCGAAGTGATGGAGCGGTTTTCCATCACCACGCTGGTGGTCGTCGAGGGCGATCGGAACATCCGCGGCGTGATACATTTGCATGATCTCTTAAAGAGCGGCATCGTTTAACAGAACGATGAAACTGCCGCCCTGCGTCGTTCTCGCATCGCTCAGAGGCTCAACGTACCCTGCGCGTACGCCTCGCCTCTTCGCTCGCTGCGGCTTTGCAACGCGTCAGTTCGATCGTTCTGTGTTGAATTAAAAGTTTCAGCGAGTAGGATGGCATTATGAATCGCGTCTTGGCAGCATGGCGGGAAATCGGGCAGGATTCGCTGAACATCCCCAATCTGCTCACGCTCACCCGGATTCTATTGATTCCGGTGTTCGTTATGCTGTTTGCGACGCCGGATCCTGATCGCTCGCTCATGGCTGCCATCGTCTTTGTCGTCGCTGCCGTAACCGACATGCTCGACGGGTATCTGGCGAGAAAGTCCGGCCAGGTCACCAAGCTCGGAAAGCTGCTCGATCCCATCGCCGACAAGTTGCTGGTGTTATCGGCACTGATTCTGTTGGTAAACGTGGATCGGGTCAGCGCGCTGGTCGCCATTCTGATCATTGCCCGTGAACTGGGCGTGACCGGCGTGCGTGCCATCGCCGCCGGCGAAGGCATGATCATCGCCGCCGAGACAACCGGCAAGTACAAGATGGCCTTGCAGGTGGTGGCAATCGTCATGCTCATTCTCGAAGGGACCAGTCTGGCCGCGTTGGGGAATCTGCATCTGGCGGGCATCGTGACGCTCTATCTCTCGTTAGTGCTCGGCTATATTTCCGGCGGGCAGTATGTGTGGAGCTTCTGGAAGCAGGTGGTGGCCAAGGGCCTGTAGGTCCATGGCAGGATGCTGAAAAAGTCCTCCAGCGGCGTTCTCGCCTCGAATGCGTCCTCAACGTAGCCAAGAGGCTACGCCTCCGGTGCCTTCTCGGCTGCGGCCTTGCTGAAGGAGCTTTTTGAGCATCCTGCTGAACTCAAAGAAGATGCGTATTCGCCACTCATCATTCCTCCGGTCTTCAATCTGAATAATGAATAACGAAATGCTCTGGGTTCTGATGGCGATAGCCGGCTACCTGCTGGGGGCTATTCCATTCGGCATCGTCGTATCTAAAGCGATGGGGTTGCCCGATCCGCGTACGGTCGGGAGCAAGAATGTCGGCTTTACGAATGTGTTGCGCGTCTCCGGCAAGAAGGCCGGCATCCTGACCTTGATCGGCGATATGGGCAAAGGCTGGCTCATGGGGTTTGCGGCAACGCAGATGCTGCAACAGGAATGGATGATTCTCCTGGTGGCCCTGGCGCCGTTCCTCGGCCATCTGTTCTCGCCGTTTCTGGGATTCAAGGGGGGCAAAGGTGTGGCGACTGCGCTGGGCTCCGTTCTGGGTGTG
Organism: Nitrospiraceae bacterium; assembly: GCA_900299245.1. GTDB lineage: Bacteria > Nitrospirota > Nitrospiria > Nitrospirales > Nitrospiraceae > Nitrospira_D. The sequence continues at coordinate 4,052 of OMJA01000200.1, forward strand.
GATCCGGCGATCGGATTTCTGCTGCTCCTGTCCTGGGTCGGTGCCGTCGCCATGTGGCGCTACTCCTCAGGCGGCGCATTGACTGCCTTCGGGCTGTTTCCCCTGATTGCCTCCTTGGCCCGTCCGACCGTGGAATTCGTCCTCTTTTCCGCGATCATCAGCGGTTTGATTGTGCTGAAGCACAAAGGCAACATCGAGCGGCTCTGGAACGGAACCGAGAGCAAGATCGGTCAGAAAAAGCCCTGATCCGATTGACGCTCAAATTGACTCTCTTTCGACCCCTTCCTATAATGCCTCTCCATAACTGTTTTGACTGCCTTTCCACATACTTATGGCTTCCTTCATCAAGGGTTCTCTGACAGGAAAATGGGACCGGGTCCGCGCAGGACTGGTCCATGCGTTTTCCACCCGCTCCGAAGCCGAGCCCTTGACGATTGAAGATCTGGCGTTGCTGCAACGAATCGCGGATGCGGTGGTGCAGCGACGCATGGCCGCTCCCGCAGTTGTCTTTCTGGAATCGCTCGGGCCGATGAATTTCCTCGGCAGCCAGGCGCTGCATTTCTTCGCGCCCATCATCGAGCTGGCGTTCAGCGCGCAGGAAGTGTCGCAAGTCGCCGCCCTGCTTGAACGCCGGGATACGACCGTTCGTCTGATTGCGTTGATCGAGGCGGCCTCTGCTCTCCGGGAGGCTGCTGCTCGATGAGCGCATCCACTCACGCCTCTGAGAAGCCGACGTTCGACCACCCGCTGAATGTCATCGTCGCCACGGACTGCGGCAGCACCACCACCAAAGCCATTCTCATCGAAAAAGTCGGCGACGAATATCGCCAGACGTTTCGCGGCGAAGCGCCGACGACCGTCGAAGCGCCCTTCGAAGACGTGACGCGCGGCGTGCTCAACGCGATCGCCGAAATTGAAGAGCTGTCCGGGCGGAGGATTCTCGACGGCGAGAAGATCATCACTCCCTGCCGCGATGCGAAGACCGGGGTCGATATCTATATCTCGACCAGCAGCGCCGGCGGCGGGTTGCAGATGATGGTGACGGGAGTCGTGCAGAACATGACGGGTGAGAGCGCCCAGCGGGCTGCGCTCGGTGCCGGCGCCATCGTGATCGACGTGCTGGCTTCGAACGACGGCCGCCTCCCGCATGAAAAGATCGAGCGGATCAGGACGATGCGGCCCGACATGATTCTGATGTCCGGCGGAACGGACGGCGGCGCGGTCACGCACGTCGTCGAAATGGCGGAGTACATCGCGGCGGCGGAGCCGCGCCCGCGGTTCGGGGCGACCTACAAGCTGCCGCTGATCTATGCCGGCAATAAAGAAGCGCAGCCTCAAGTGCGGAAGATTCTCGGAGAGAAGGCGGCGCTCGAAGTAACGGAGAATATCCGTCCGGTGCTGGAAAAGGAAAATCTGGCCCCCGCCCGCAACAAGATCCACGATCTGTTTCTCGAACATGTCATGCAGCAGGCGCCGGGATACAGGAAGCTCATCGACATGACCGGGGCGCCGATCATGCCGACGCCGGCGGCGGTGGGCCTGATCATGGAAACCATCGCCAAGCGGGAGCATTTGAACCTGATCGGCGTGGATATCGGCGGCGCGACGACCGACGTCTTTTCGGTATTCGACGGTGTCTTCAACCGGACGGTCAGCGCCAATCTGGGCATGTCCTACAGTATTTCCAACGTGCTTGCGGAAGCGGGATTGGCGAACATCATGCGGTGGGTGCCGTTCAACATCGACGAGCAGACGCTCCGCAATCGCATCAAGAATAAAATGGTCCGGCCCACGACAATCCCGCAGACCCTCGATGAGTTGCAGATTGAGCAGGCCATTGCCCGTGAAGCCTTGCGGCTGGCGTTGATCCATCACAAATCGCTCGCGACGGGTCTCAAGGGCGTCCAGCAGGAGCGCACCATTTCCGATGCGTTCGAGCAGCAGGCCTCCGGCAAGAGTCTGGTGGACATGCTGAAGCTCGATTTGATCGTCGGAAGCGGCGGAATTCTGTCGCATGCCCCGCGCCGCATTCAGTCGATGCTCATGATGGTGGATGCCTACGAGCCGCTCGGATTTACGATGCTCTCCGTGGACAGCATTTTCATGATGCCGCATCTGGGCGTGCTCTCCACGATCAACGAGAACGCGGCGACGGATGTCTTCGTGCGCGATTGCATGGTCTACCTCGGCACCTGTGTCGCGCCGATCGGACGGTTGAAAGACGGGGAACGGTTGGCGGAGTACGAACTGACATTCCCGGACGGGCGCGTCGTCAAGGATCAGTTGAAGATGGGCGAGGTGCGGCTGTTACCGCTTGGATTGAACCAGAAAGCCAGGTTGGCGATGCAACCGGTGAAGACCGTCAATCTTGGGCAGGGTATGGGGACTCCGGTCAGCCGTGAGGTGCAGGGAGGAGTCGTCGGGCTCTTATTGGACGGTCGCGGCCGTCCGCTCCAGCTGCCGGCCGATGAACCGGCCCGTGTGGCGGCGTTGACGAAGTGGTTTGAGTCGGTGGATCTGTATCCGAGGTCCCAGGGTTGATGCCGTTGTTCTGCGTGCTCAGGTTGCTCAAAAAGGCCTCCGGCGAGGCCGCAGGGAGTGAGCATCCCGAGGCGTACCGGTTCTGTACGTCGAGGGAGCGGAGCGACTGAGAACGAAGCGGGAGGGCTTTTTCAGCAACCTGTTATGGCGCACTCATATACACCAGGACTGACCGTCACCGAGCAGACCGTCATCAGGCGGCGGCGGCAATTGCCGTTACCTGGTGCCGTATTGGTCGCGGTCGGTGATACCGTCCAATCCAATCAGCCGGTCGCCAGGGCCGAGTTGCCGGGTAAGGTCTACCCGTTGAATCTGGCGAATCAACTGGGTGTCGCGCCGGATGAGATCAAGGACTACCTGATCAAGAAAGAGGGCGAGCCGGTCCGGAAGGACGACATTCTGGCCGAGAACAAGCCGCTGATCAAATGGTTCAAGACGGAGATCAAGTCTCCGATCACCGGCACGGTGGAATCGCTCTCGACCATCACAGGCCAGGTGCTGCTGCGTGAGCCGCCGCGCGTACTTGAATTATTGGCCTATGTGGATGGGACAGTGGTGGAAGTGCATCCGCGCCAGGGAGTGACGGTCGAAGCGCGCTGTAGTCTGGTCCAGGGGATCTTCGGTATCGGCGGCGAAACCTTCGGTGTTCTGGTTACCGCCGTCGCGAAGCCGGACGAAGCGCTGACGCCGGCTCATCTCACAGCCGATATGAAGGGAAAGATCGTTGTGGGCGGGTCGTTTCTATCCGCGGAGACGATGGCCAGAGCGAAAGAGGTCGGCGTAGCCGGGTTGGTTGTCGGGGGGATTCATGATAAGGATCTCCGGGCTCTGCTGGGCTATGATCTGGGCGTGGCAATTACCGGAACCGAGCAGGTGGGCTTCACGCTGATTCTCACGGAAGGGTTTGGAACGATTCCCATGGCGCAGAAGACCTTTGCGCTCCTCTCCGCCCACGCCGGGGAGAAGGCGGCGATTTCAGGGGCGACGCAAATCCGCGCCGGGGTCATTCGGCCAGAAATCATCATTGCGAAGTCCGCCGGCGCGGCGCAGCCCGGTGTCGCTGTAACGCCGCAGCGCGAAGGCATCCGGATCGGCGACCCGGTGCGCATCATTCGCGATCCGCTCTTCGGCAAGATCGGGGAGGTCTCGGCACTGCCCGCCGACCTTCAGAAGATTCCCACGGAAAGCGAAGCGCGCGTACTGGAAGTGCGGTTCCCGGACGGGCAGGTTGCCGTCATTCCACGAACGAATATCGAAGTCATCGAAGGCTTGTGACAGGATGTTGAAAAAGCCCCCCAGCGTCGTTCTCGCATCGTTCAGACCCTCAACGTACCGAGCCTACTGGAGGCAAAGTACCTATCCGCTCGCATCGGATCAAAGCGAGCGGTTCGAGCGAAGCTTGGTTTGTACCTCCTCGGCCCTTCAATCGCTGCGGCCTTGCTGGATGGTCTTTTTGAACATCCTGATATTGATAGGTGTCTGTGGCATGCTATCGGCCAGTGCCTTTGCGGAAGGTCAGTTGCCGGCTCCGGCGAATCTCAACGTAATCGATACGCCGAATGACGGCGGCCAGAGTCTGACCGTGGTGTGGACGCCGGGTCCTTCTGACAGTGCCGAGATACGGTATCAGGTATTGCTGGGGCCTGCAGGCACGACCGATCCTGCTGAGCTGAAAACGATCGCCGAGTTTCCGGCCAATATACGGTTCGTGAAAGACGCCAAATCTCCCTGGTGGACAAGGAATGCCGAGAGCACCTGGCACCAGTACGTCGTCCGCAACGGGAAGAGCATCGATCTGAAAGACGGGACGCCCTATACCGTGACGGTCGCGACGGTGAAAGGGGAGGTGCGATCGTTCGGGCCTCTCCTGCAAGCGACCCCGCAACCGAACTGGTTCAACTGGAACTCCGTGAACAATCTCGTGTTGACGCTGATTTTCGGCGGGGTGGTGTTCGTGTCCATTGCGCTGGCCAAGCGGAGCGAGACGTTTCTGCGCCGCATCCCCGGCCTCGACGCGGTGGACGAAGCGATCGGCCGGTCGACGGAATTGGGCAAGCCGATTCTCTACATGACCGGCGCGCACGATATGCACGATCCCTCGACGATCGCCGCGGCGGTGATCCTCGGGCGTGTGGCGAAGAAAGCTGCGGGGTATGAAACGGAATTGCTCGTGCCCCATCGCGAGCCGATCACCATGGCCGTCTGCCAGGAAATCACGAAGCAGGCCTATCTCGAAGCGGGCAAGCCCGATCTGTACAAAGACGACTCCAACTTTTTCATTACCAGCGATCAGTTCAGTTACACGGCTGCGGTCGACGGCATCATGCTGCGGAAGAAGCCGGCGGCGAATTTCTTCATGGGCTCCTATTTTGCCGAGGCGCTGCTGCTGACGGAAACGGGGGCCAGCACCGGGGCCATTCAGATCGCGGGGACCGATTCGGACCATCAGCTGCCGTTCTTCGTGACCACCTGCGATTACACCTTGATCGGAGAGGAGTTGTACGCCGCGAGCGCCTATCTGTCGCGGGAACCGGTCCAGCTGGGCACGTTGCGCGGGCAGGATATCGGAAAGGCGATGATTCTGTCGGTCATCGTGATGGGAATTCTGCTGGCGACGCTGGGTGTGGCGACGCAGGCCACCTGGCCACAGTATTTTCTAGATTTCTTCAGGGATGTGAAATGATTTGTCCGGGGTTAAAAGAGCTGGCGCAAATTCGCGCGGCGTTTCGGCCGGATGTCGATAAGAAGGCGATCCTGGCCACTGCATTTCCGATTTTCTTCAGGGATGTGAAATGATTTTTTTACGCCGACAGCTCCCGCTGCTGATCACCATGATCACCGGATTGATCTTTGCGGCCCAGTATTATGTTCCGCATCCGGCTTCCGAACAGCTGCTCACGTCCGCCACGAAATGGCTTCAGATTATCGGCGGTTTTGCGCTGGTGCTGGGGGTGACCAGTCTGTTCCATGTCCATGCGGCCAAGATCCGCCGGAAGGAAGCCGGCTGGGGCTATAGCGTGGTGTTGTACGCCGGGATGCTGGGCACGATCGCGGCTGGCCTGTGGGCAAACGGCAAAGAGAGCATCGACGGGGTCTCGACGGCCTTCGGCTGGGTCTACAATTTCATGATGGTGCCGCTGCAGGGGACCATGTTTGCCATTCTGGCGTTCTTCATCGCATCGGCGGCCTACCGCTCTTTCCGCGCCAGAAGCCGGGAGGCCGCCGTGCTGCTGATCGCCGCGGTCATTGTCATGATGGGCCGTGTGCCGCTGGGCGAGTATCTCATTCCGGTCAGTGGCGACATCTCCCAGTGGATTTTGAATGTGCTGAACGCATCCGTGCGGCGGGCCATTTTGATCGGCGTCAGCCTCGGGGCCGTGGCCCTGTCGTTTAAAATCATCTTCGGTGTGGAGCGGTCGTACCTGGGCGGAGGAAAGGAATAACGTGCAGCGCAAAGTGCTGATAAAACCGGCGTCACGTTGTTCGAGGCGTGTCGTATGACTTTCGCGGAACGCATGCTCAAGATCGACCGGCGGATCATCTTTGTCGTGATCGGCCTGTGCACGCTCCTGCCGTTGCTCTATCCGGTCGGCCTGCCCATCAAGGTGTCGCAGGAAGTGCGCGGCGTTTACGATCACATCGAAAGCCTGCCCGAACGCTCGGTGTTCCTCCTCTCGCTCGATTTCGATCCGGCTTCGAAGCCGGAACTCTATCCGCAGGCCGTGGCGATTCTCCGCCATGCGTTTAAAAAGAATCTCCGGGTGGTCGCGATGACCCTGTGGGTATCCGGCACGGGAATGGCCGACGAACTGCTGACGAAGGTGGCGGATGAGTCCGGCAAACAGCGCGGCACCGACTTCGTGTTTCTCGGATGGAGCCCGGGAGGGACGGCGGTCATCATCAATCTGGGGCAGGATCTCTACAACGCCTTCCCCAGCGATTACGGTGGCAAGCCGACGAAAGGGCAGCCGGTGCTGGAGGGCGTCAACAATCTGAAGGACGTCGCCTATGCGGTCAGTCTGGGGGCGGGGAATCCAGGAGTCGAGGCCTGGTACGTGTTCGGGAAGGATAAATACAAATTCGAGTTGGGCGGCGGCTGTACGGGCGTGATGGCGCCGGGGTTGTACCCCCTGTTGCGCAGCGGTCAGATCAACGGGCTGATCGGCGGATTGCGGGGGGCGGCCGAATACGAAAGCCTGATCGGGCAGAAGGGCCGGGCCGTGGCGGGGATGGACGCGCAATCGGCGACGCACGTCGCAATTATTGTCCTGGTGGCCTTGTGTAACGTGTTCTATTTCGCGCTCAGGCGGCAGGCGCGTCAACAGGGTTCGCAGTCATAGGGGATAGACCTGGCAATGGATGCAACGATTATCGGCGCGTGGGTGGCGACAGGGCTGACCCTGTTCATCTTCTCGTTTCTCTATAAGGACAATCCGCTCTTCAAGCTGGCGGAGAATCTCTACGTCGGCGTGTCGGTCGGCTATACGATCGTAAAGACGTACGACACCGTGATCGTGCACCTGATTTGGAAACCCATCGTCGAGAATCACGAGTGGACGCTGTTGATCCCCGTCGCGATCGGCTTGTTGATGCTGACGCGCTACGTGCCGAAAGCGGCCTGGCTGTCGCGCTATGCGTTTGCGTTCATCGTGGGGGTTGGTGCGGGGCTGGCGATTCCACGAACCGTCTCGTCATTCATCCTGAAGCAGATTGAGGATACGGTCCGGCCGCTGCTGACGCTCGTGCCGGGAGAGGGCGCCGCATTCTCCTGGAATCTCCTGAACCCGGCCAGCAGCATCAACGTCATTATTGTGCTGATCGGCGTGAGTTCCGTCCTGTTTTACTTCTTCTTTTCGGTGGAGCACAGCGGGCCGGGAAAGACCGTGGCCAGAACGGGTGTGATGTTTCTCATGATCGCCTTCGGCGCGGCGTTCGGGTATACCGTCATGGCCCGCATGTCCCTGCTGATCGGCCGGTTGACCGACTTGATCGAATATTCCGATCCCTCCTACGGGCGCCCGACGCTCTGGCTGGCGCTCGTGACCATCGGCACCCTGATCTTCCTGAGCCGCCGGGCTCATGGCGAGCCGCCAGACCATCATTAGTCGGTTGCAATCCCCCATTGCAGGTCAGGAAAGTCGTCCGTTACAATGCCGCTCAATAAAGGAGCCTCATGACTACTACGGCTGCCAAAGACCCCGCGCAGTATCCCGCATTGCGGAATCTCCAGTTCTCCCCCATTAAAGAAGGGGAAGAGCAATATATCGTGCTGTGGGATCCCACGGGCTTGAGCAAGGAACGGCTGGTCCTGCCGCTCAACTACTTTTTCATCATTCAGCATTTCGACGGCGAACATTCGCTCCAGCAGGTGGGCGCACTCTATCTGAAACGGTTCGGCGAATTCCTGATGCCGGACAAGGTGCAGCAGTTGGTCGCCGATCTCGATCAGAAACTTTTTCTGGAAGGGGAACGGGCGGAAGAGGCTCGCAGGCAGCAGAGCGCCCGGTATCGCGAGAGCCCGTTGCGTCCCGCGGCATTTGCCGGGCGTAGCTATGAAGCCGACGGTGCGAAACTGAAGAAGCAGATCGACGGGTTTTTTACATCGAAAGAAGGCCCGGACTTCAAGCCGTCGGAGAACGCGGGCAAGCCGATCAAGGGTCTGGTTGCGCCGACTTACGATCTCAAACAGGCCGGCCCGGTCTATGCTTGGGCCTATAAGCAACTGCAAGAAGCCGTGCAGCCGGATGTCTATATCGTCATCGGCACCGCTTATGCGGGTCTCGGCAATCTGTTTGCCGTCACGGACAAGGATTTCGAAACGCCGCTGGGCGTTGTGAAGGCCGACCGGCCGTTGCTGGAGAAGATCAGAGAACGGTTTCCGATCGCCTTCGAAGAGGATCTCTGCCACCAGGCCGAACATGCCATCGAATTTCAGCTGCCGTTTCTGCAGGACATTGTCGGCGGGAAGAAGCACTTCACGATCGTGCCCGTCCTCTGTTCATTTTCCGCGCTGAGCGTGTCGGAGCCGGCGGTGCTGCAGCAAGTGGTGGCGTTTCTGGACGGTCTGCTGGAAATTCTCAAGGCCGACGGGCGCAGCTACTGTGTCATCGCGGCCGGTGAGCTGGCCCATCTGGGGATGCGCTACGGGGACAAGGAGCCGCCGACCGTGCTCGACATGGCGCCCACGGTGGCCGCCTA
>OMJA01000201.1 GCA_900299245.1 Nitrospiraceae bacterium
TGACGATCGAGCAAGGCGAGTTTGTGGCGATCATGGGTTCATCAGGATCGGGCAAGTCGACTCTGATGAACATGCTGGGCTGTCTGGATCAGCCGACCCGCGGCCATTATTGGTTGAACGGCGTCGATGTCGCGGGGCTTCGGGCCGATGAGCTGGCCGAGATCAGAAACCGGCAGATCGGTTTTGTGTTTCAAAGTTTCAACCTGATTCCCCGCACCAGCGCGTTGGAGAATGCGCAACTTCCCTTGTTCTACCGAGGACTTTCTCTTCGCGAGCAGCGGATGCTGGCGGCGGCGGCGCTGGAACGCGTCGGATTGAAGGGACGCGAACAGCACTATCCGACCCAGTTGTCCGGCGGCCAACAGCAACGTGTGGCGATCGCCCGTGCGCTGGTCACGACTCCGTCCCTGCTTCTTGCCGATGAACCGACCGGGAATCTCGACACGGAATCGAGCCGGGAAATCATGACAATTCTCGACCGGTTGAACAGGGACGCGGGCATCACGGTCATTCTGGTGACCCATGAGCCCGACATCGCAGCCTATGCCGCTCGCGAGATTGTGATCAAAGACGGACAGGTGCTGACCGATCGCCGCACCAGGCCCGAACACCCCTCATCCCTGGTTGAACGCTGATGCCCGCCTTTCTTTTCCTCACCTTGATGACTGCGATGCGGATTCTGAGCAGAAACCGGCTCAGGGCAGGCTTGACCATGTTGGGCATTGTAATTGGTGTAGGCGCCGTCATTGCCATGGTCAGTATTGGGGAGGGGGCGAAAGCAGCCGTCCAGGCACAGGTCGCCACAATGGGGACCAACGTCATCATTATCCTTCCCGGCTATACGACAGCTACCGGCGTGCGAGGCGGGCAGGGGGGCAAATTTACGCTGACGACATCAGATGGCGTGTATTTGAAAAAGAGAATCCCGCTCCTACGTGATACTGGGTGGGCCAAGCGGGATGCACTGCAAGTCGTCAATGGCAATCGAAATTGGAATGTCCGAGTGTACGGGATTTCTCCGAGCTATCTGACGATTCGAGATTGGGATTATGAGCGGGGAGGGGGGTTCACGCAGACGGATGTCGATACTGCTTCACGGGTTGCGATCATCGGACAGACGGTGGTGGACAATTTATTCGAGGCGGGTGAGGAACCGGTTGGTGCCGCTATTCGAATTAAGAACGTTCCGTTCCGCATCGTGGGGGTGCTCACGACGAAGGGACAGTCGGCTGAAGGTGTGGATCAAGACGACGTGATATTTATCCCGTTCAGCACGGCGGAACGGAAAGTGTTCGGCACCTTATTTTATGGTTCGGTCGGGGCACTGTTTGCCTCTACCGAGCGTGCGGAGGATATGGCTTCTGCGGTTGAACAGATTCGCGAGGCGCTACGAGCACGACACCGGTTACAGCCTGATCAGGAAGATGATTTCACGATCAAGACGCAGGTTGATATCGGAAAGTTGCAGGAAGGCACGAGTCAGACGTTGACGGTTATGCTGCTTTCGATTGCGGCGGTGTCCCTTCTGGTTGGCGGCATCGGGATCATGAACATTTTATTGGTGTCGGTTACTGAACGGACCAAGGAGATCGGAGTGCGTATGGCAGTGGGCGCCAAGCGGCGGCATATTCTCATCCAGTTCTTGATCGAGGCCGTAACCTTGAGCCTGCTTGGCGGGACGGTCGGTATTATCGTCGGCGTTGCGGGGGCTCGGCTGACCACGCTAATTGCCGGCTGGCCGACGATTATTTCCGGAAGTACCGTACTTGCAGCATTTTTGTTTTCCCTCGTGGTCGGTTTATTTTTCGGCCTCTACCCAGCAAACAAAGCTTCGCGGCTCAATCCGATCGACGCATTGCGCTACGAGTAACGGCTGCGTCGGATCCGTCCCGGCGTTGGATTGCCGGCGATGCTGTGACAGACCCCGGGTATTGTGCTGTTGAAGGCTAGGCTGCCTGTCGGGAGGCGTCGGGATGGGCCGGTTCCGGAGAGTCCAGCACTTTGTCGATGGTCCGTTCCGGCGTGACATTCTTCTGGTCCGACAGGTCGATGATCAGAGGGGCAGGCGTTTCCGTTCCGCCCGGGGTGTGCGTGATTGTGACGACAGGTTGATGCAACGTTGACGGATTCAACTCCGTGACGACGGCCTTCTCGCTGGTATTCAACTGCACGCGGCTGTGAATCGGGTAGATACCGATGAGCTTGATGAAGCGCGACAGGATCACCTGATCGAATGCTCCGTCCTGGGATTCCCGGAAAATCCGTTGCAGCGCTTGGTGAGGGGCCAGCGGTGAGGCTCCGCCGAACCCGGTGATCAACTCATCGTAGTAGTCGGCAATCATCAGGATGCGCGAGCGCTCCGACGTAAATTCGCCTCTGGTCCCCTGGGGATAGCCCGAATCATCGAGGCGGATATGGTGTTCCCCGATCATTTGCAACACTCTGGTGTCGAATCCTCCCTGCCGTTCGAGCGCGAGAATGCCCAATCGGGGGTGCGACTGAAGGGTTTCCCGCTCGTGCCGCGAAAGCGGATGCGAAGTGTTTGCGCTGCGTTGAATGATCGATGCGGGAATCTGCAGCAGGCCGATGTCGTGGAGCAACGCTGCCATGGCCAGTTCCTGGAGTTCGAGCGGGTTGAAGCCGAACGATTGTCCGATCACGAGAGACAGCGTGCAGGTGGATAGGGCGTGCTGGCTCAGCGATGAATCTCCCGCCCGCTGCTGGCTGAGAGCCATGAAAACGGCCGCGTTGGGAAGCGTCCTTGTGACGATCGTGACTTCCTGGACGGCTTCGGCCGCCAGCTGAGGATCAACCGATCCCTGTGCGGAGATCGATGAAAACACGGAGTGAACGGCTTGTTCCAGCTGTTTTCTGGCTACACGCGCCTGGGCGTATTCTTCATTGAGCTGGGTCAACGGTTTAGGGACCGGTTTGAATGGTGCTGTAGTCGCACTCAGCTGGATTTCATGGGGAGCGGCCGGTGTGTCGAAATCCGTTGATGTTTCGATATCATCCCCGCGGGACAGATCAATGACGAGGTGGCGTGCTCCGGCGCGGCGCAGCTTGTCAATCTGGTCTGCATTTTCGATGAGCAGCGAGCGCCGGATGAACGGCGACTGAAACCAGGACAGGTCGATTTTGGCGACGTACATCCCGACGCGGAGTTGATCGATCGAAATTGTCTTTGTGGCCATGGGTGCAGGAACGTGAAGTCAGTAAAAGAGTTCATACTCTTATCGGCCGGGTCTGCCGGAATCTAAAGCGGGCCTGTCGGTCGATTGAGGGCGCTATTGCACGGCCGGGGAGAGGACGATCCGGATGCGAGGGGCCGTTCGATCCACCTCTTTGTAGAGATGCGTTTCGACGATGCGATTGTCATTGAGGCCGATTCCCTCGCAGAGGGCATCCTGGGCGATTTTGAGTCCGCCGTCGACGTCGCGGCGGAGCGGTGAGGTGAAATAGAAGCGGATGGAGAGGGCCAGCGGTTCAGTGCGGAGTCTCTGCATCAACGTGCGCTTGTGGGGGGATTGGGAGAGCGCCAGCCAGAGCTGCTGACCGGCCTGCTGTTTATAGATTCGTCCGGCGGAAGACAATACCCGGCGGCCACGGACCGTGGAGTACTGATGATTGATGCTGGGGGGAACCGGCAGAGTGATTTCAATGGAATCGGCGGTGATGACCGCAGCAGGTGCGGGGATATGAAGCGGTGTTCCGGGGCGTGACGGCCGGCTTGTTTGGCGCAGTGCTGTAGCAGGCGCTGGTTTGGAGTCAGGTTCAGGCTTAGCTGTCGGTCGATAAGAGATGACGCGAACGGAGACGTTGGAGCGGGGGGAGCCTGTACGACGTCGTCCGGCAGGCATGACGTGAACTTACAGGAGATTCTGGATCTTCGACATGTTCTGTTCGTAGCGGTCTTCGGTGCGGGCAATGAAACGGCGCCACTCGCTGGGATTCCAGACTTCCAGCCGGTGATACATCCCGACGAGGATGATTTCGAGATCTTCATCCAGCGGGATCAGTTTGCGCAACCGGCCAGGAATAAGGATACGGCCGGTTTTGTCGATCTCGGAGGTGCCGGCTTCGGAGACGACAAAGTGCATGAAGAGGCGGCTTTGGTCCTCGTCCAGCGTCGTCTTGGTCCGGTCCAGAACTTTTTCCCACTCTTTCAACGAATAGATGAGGAGGGATTGTTCAGGTCCTTTCAGGAACGTGACGGCCTGGCCGTCGGCTTCGATCTGCTCGCGGATCGGGGAGGGCACGATAAACCGCCCCTTCTCATCGACTTTGCAGAGATATTCACCAGCGAACATGGGTCGGTCCTAATTTATGAGGGGAGGGCGCTTCTGGTCCGGTCGCGGATCCACTGCTCCAGATCCGAACGTACGAATCGCCATTCTTTCCCAAGCTTGAAGGCTGGAATCTGTCTGTTCTGTATATAGCGATAGAGGGTGCGGGTCGTAATCTTCAGGTACTGACAGGTCTCCGACACCGTCATCAA
>OMJA01000202.1 GCA_900299245.1 Nitrospiraceae bacterium
GCCAGTGTGGGCAACATCCTGGAGAATCCCCACATCGGCATGATCTTCCTCGATTACTATCTGACGACGATGGGATTGCACGTCAACGGGAAGGCGCATGTATTGACCCCAGGCGAGATGGAAAACATGCCGCATCTCCCCGAAAGCATTCTCGAAGCCATGCAGATCAAAGGCGGACGGCGACCGGAAGCCTGGGTTCAGGTGAACGTCGAGGAAGCGTATGTCCATTGCTCAAAACACGTCCCGCTCATGAAGCGATTGGACAAGCATATCGCCTGGGGCAGCGACGACGAGTTCGTCAAGGGCGGAGACTTCTTCAGGACCAAGCAGGCTCCATAACAAGCCTCTTGCGCATACCTTTCGGACAACAGAGTCTCAGCCGCCTCATCCGCAGGCATGGGGACCAATCTCCGTGACGCGAGGGATCAGTGCCTGATCCCCCGCACCGGCAGCGCCTACTTCCTCTCGACGATATCGCTCTTCATCGGACCGAGCGCACCCAACAGCTCATCCTTCTCCGCCTTTCCGACTTTGTGATGATCCAGTGCCGCCACGAGATCTTCAACCAGCGCACCGAACGCCGCATCCGTCACCCCCATCCCCGCATGCGTCTGTTTCATCGTACGCCCACTGTACTTGCACGGCCCGCCGCTCGCTTCACAGATCTGATTGACGAGATGGATCTTGAGCTTCGCGAGATCCGTGCTGGCGAAATATCCGTTGATGCGCGCATCTCCTCCTACATTCCCCACAAAGGTCTCCACCACCGCCGTAATCCCGCCCTTGCCGTCCAAACGGTCATACAACGGCTTGCCTTGAGGCTGGCTTGCAACACATCCGGCTCCAGCCAGCAACACCGCGGTCACGACCATCATATTCATCACACGCTGCATCATCACAGACCTCCTGTATTGAAAAATAAACGGGCTTACCGCCCCTCCCCGCCCCTCACGAACACATCCCATCGACGCTGCACTTCCACCGCTGCTCCCGGAACGAAATCCGGACAATCGAGCCGCAACTGCCCCTCCCCCATCGGCGTATTGACCAGCCCGCAATGGTGCGGCTTCGCGGCATCGACATGCCGATAGGGCTGGAAATAGGTGCAGCCAGCGCACATCCGCGCAACCGAGATCACTCCCTGCGACTGCAAGGAATGAATCACCTTGGTCAGCCCTCGCAAAAACACCGCCTGCTCGTCCGGCGTAAGGCTGTGAACTCCCGCCTCGACGACTTCCGTCCATCCTTTGGTCTCCTGAACCTCGCGCCGACCCGCCGCCGTGAGCGTCAACACCAGCGCCCGCCGGTCTTCCGCCGAACGCTCCTTCTTGACCAGTTGCTTCTCGACGAGCGTGATCACCGCATCGCTTACCGTTGCCGCCGTCAGGCACAATTCACCGGCGATGTCGTTCAACCGGACGGCCTTCGCGGATCTCCCAGCGAGAAAGGCAAGAATCTGCCCCTGTGTCGGAGTGAGCTTTCGCTCGGTTCCTCCCTCCCAGGCCTGGCTCCGCAACGCGGCGGCGACCTTGGTCAGGCCGGAGGTAATATGATCGACGATCGTCTTATCGCCTTGCATCGGTAGACGTTTCCCCATCGGGCATTCCTTTATGCAGACAAGGACACAATGAATCCGCCGAACTGGCGAAATTCCTTCTGCTGGTGCTCCGTGAACATGACCAGCGGTTCCTGGTGGCAGAACTGGCATTCCTCTGCCGTAACCGCAACCGCCTCGTACCCCTGCGCCGCCACATACTCATTCGCCAATCGAAGCGCCGTCGTTTGATCTCCCGTCATCACATCGAAATGCAGGGTTTTACCCGGCACCTCCACCCACGTATCGAACACCTTCAACACATCCACCGCGACCCCCTTTCCGGCGACAGCCCGCCATATAATTAAGGACTCCTGACTATATAGCAAGGAGTCCTACCATAGTCAACCCCTCCCTTGGGAGGGATCGCGCGATGGTTCACGATTGAATCAGCCGATGTCCTGAATTTCGACTTACGTCAGGAAGAAAGGGAACGAGCGCCGAGATTGATGCGCCGACACGTCTGCATGCGGAGCAGTTCCGGCACATTACACCGGGTATGGTAGCTCAATAAAATCGGAGAGAACGATCGGATGAGAAGAACACAGCCGATGAGGGAGCGCGGCGCTCGCTGAAACCGCGGCTCCCTCTGCACACCGGAATGACGAAAGATTCAACCGTTACCGAAGATACTCACGACTGCTTCTGCTTGGCGCGGGCCAGCGCCAACGCCATGGCCATTGTTCCACCCGGCTGGGGCTGGCGATCAGCCGCGCGCTGTGGCGCAGCCGGACGCTTTCCCTGCGACTCGCGCGAGGTCCCTGCGCCGGCTTCCACCTGTGACGGCCGTGAGGAAGGATTGCTCCCGGGCGCATCATCCAGGCGCATCGTCAGTGAAATACGTTGCCGCTTCACGTCAACCTCCAGCACCTTCACCTTGACGATCTGACCGGGCTTCACCACTTCGTGCGGATCTTTCACAAACTTATTCGCCAACGCTGACACATGCACGAGCCCGTCCTGATGCACGCCGATGTCGACGAATGCGCCGAACGCCGCAACATTCGTCACCACTCCCTCCAGGATCAACCCGGGCTGCAGATCGGCCAGCGATTCAATGCCCTCCTGAAACGTTGCCGTCTTGAATTCCGGACGCGGATCGCGGCCGGGCTTTTCCAGTTCCGTCAGAATATCGCGCACGGTCGGCACACCGAATTTCTCATCGGTAAAGTCCGCCGGTGACAACCCTTTCAGCAGGGCCGGCTGCCCCATCACCTCAGAGATACCTTTGCCGACACGCGCAAGAATACGCTCCACAACCGGATAGGCCTCCGGGTGGACCGATGAACGATCCAGGGGATTATCGCCGTCGTTGATGCGCAAGAACCCCGCCGCCTGCTCGAACGTCTTCTCGCCCAGACGCGGCACCTTGCGCATCGTCATGCGATTACGAAACGGCCCATTGGCATCGCGGTATTCGACGATATGCTTTGCCAGCAATTGGTTCAAGCCAGATACGCGTGCCAGCAGCGGAACCGACGCCGTGTTCACGTCCACTCCCACCGCATTCACGCAATCTTCCACCGTCGCATCGAGCGAACGCGCCAGCAGATGCTGATTGACATCATGCTGATACTGGCCGACCCCGATTGCTTTCGGCTCGATCTTCACCAGTTCGGCCAGTGGATCCTGCAGGCGCCTGGCGATGGACACGGCGCCCCGCAGGCTCACGTCCAACGCAGGAAACTCCGCCGCCGCAAACGCCGATGCGGAATACACCGAGGCCCCGGCTTCACTGACGACGATCTTGGCCAGCTTCTGTTCCGGCTTCTTCGCCGCGATGAGCTTGACCAGCTCCATCGCCAGTTTATCGGACTCGCGGCTCGCCGTGCCGTTCCCGATCGAGATGAGTTCCACGCCGTGCTGAAGCACCAGCCGCCCTAAAGTGGCCAACGACTCCTGCCACTCGTTGCGCGGCTGATGCGGATAGATCGTCGCCGTTTCCAGCAACTTGCCCGTTGCATCGACGACCGCGACTTTGCACCCTGTGCGGAGTCCCGGATCGAGCCCGAGCACGGCCTTCGGACCAGCCGGCGCTGCCAGGAGCAGCTCGTGCAGATTGCGGCCGAAGATCCGGATCGCTTCCGCTTCCGCAGCTTCACGCCGCTGCAGCAACAATTCCGTACTGAGATGCAGATGGATCTTCACCCGCCAGGCC
>OMJA01000203.1 GCA_900299245.1 Nitrospiraceae bacterium
CCCCGCCGTGTCGAGAGCGTCATCAAGAAGGCCGTGCTGATCGCCCGTGAAGTGGGTTCCGCCTATATTCAAGCCTACACCTCCTGCAACATTGAGTATGCGATTCCGACCGACAAGGTCATGGAAGACGCCAAGAACGTTGAAAACGATCGGTATCAGTTCACGGAGTATGTCAGCGAAGAAGCGAAGCAGTATCTGGCTGAGCGTTACGGCTACAAAGAGTTTCTCCCGAAGCCGGCCGCTCCCGCTGGCGCCATTCCCAACAAAGCATAAGCCCGACCGGTAAGGAGGATTGCCCATGGCAAAGCGTTTTAACATTCGGATGGCAGGCGTCGGCGGACAGGGTGTCGTCACGGGATCGCACATCCTGAGCACCGCGGTCATCAATGCCGGAGGGGAAAGCACGATCGTTCCGTTCTACGGGTCGGAAAAGCGCATGGCGCCGGTCGAGAGCTATGTGCGGGTGTCGGATGAGCCGATTTACGAGATCGGTGAAATTACGTTCCCGCATATCATCATCATTTTCCATCCGCAGGTCATTACGCACGGCAAGTCCTACACGATGCCGTTCTATTTCGGCCTGAAGGAGGACGGCGTTGCGCTGATCAACAACGACGGTCCGATGAATCTGCACAAGGACCAGGCCCGCGAGTTGGAAGAGCGGCGTGCGAAGCTCTACTACTTCCCCGCGACGAAGATTTCTCTCGAAGTCGCAGGGATGGATCTTGCCACCAATATGGCGCTGATGGGCTGTATCGGGGCGATCACCGGACTGACGAACATGGCCGGGTTGGAGCAGGCCGTGAAAGACCGATTCCTGGGTAAAGGGTTCGTCGTATCCGGCGGAACGGCGGCGTTGGACAGCGTGGTCGAGAGAAAGTTTAAGAAGAAGCAAGAATTGATTGATAAGAACGTGGCCGTCATGCGGGCCGGCTGGAACTATGCCGTCGAGCACGGGTGGGCCGCTCCAGACGTGAAGCGGGTGGAAGCGCCGGCCGCCGCGGCCGCTGCCAGTGCTTAACAGCGATACATAAGGAGTTTCCATGTATCTCGTAGCTGATATCAATGTTGAAATTTGCGCCGCCAAGAGCTGCAAGCTGTGCACGCAGTATTGCCCCGAAGCCAACACCATCCAGTACAGCGAAGAGATGGGGAAGGACAAAGGGTTCAAGTATGGATCTGCGTATGTGGCCGTGGACCGGTGCAAGGGGTGCGCGCAGTGTGTGTGGGTGTGCGACAACATGGCAAAAAATAACGCCATCAAGATGATCATGATCGATCAACTGCCGTTGGCCGCCATCACCGACAACATCACGTATGGCGACAAGAGCACGACGGCGGTTTTGGTAAGCCCTAGCGTCTGATTATTCGGCAAGAAAGGGGAACGGGCGTGGCAACAACGGAAGATAAGAGAGAGAGAATCATCGTTCCGGGACCGGCTGGATTTCATCCTCCCTCAGCGGCACAGCTCGGGGTCTCGCTGCCAGATCCTGGTGAAGGCCTGTTCTACGGGCTGCTTGAGAAAAACGAGGACAAGGTCATCGAGGAGATGGCCCGTAAGATGTTGACCAGCCCTAACGCGACGCTCTTCCCAGGGCCGATGGTGCTGTGGGCGTGGAATGAACATGCCATCGAAAAAGCCAAGGCGACGTTGGAGATTGCCGCCCAGATTCCGAACGTGATGATCATCCCAATGCCGGATTATCGCCCCAAATATCCGAAAATTGACCCGGAAGAAGTCATCAATCCGAATCACCCGAATCTCACCATTTGGGGAAATAAGATTGAAGCCTGCATCTTCATTGGCGTGCATTGCCACTATGCCAATCTGACGCTGAAGATGATCCGCGCGGGCACAAATTGCTGCACGATGGCGATATGCGCCGAGCAGGGTCACGAAGACGCCATGCTGACGATCCGGGACTCCGACGTGCTCAAGCTGAAAAAGACGGCGCAGATTTTCAAAAAGGTCCGTGAGGAAATGGGAATCAAGTTGCCGGAGAACGGCGATAATGTCCGCTTTACCGGAACACAGTCCAAAGTCCATGGTGGAAAAACCCACACCAATCCTCTGACTTTCATGCCCTCCGTCGCCGGAACCGGCAGCGCAAGTGCGTTCGGCCATTCGGCCGAGCAGATGAAGCGCGAAGGATAGGGGTTGGATCACGGGCGATATAGCCAAGAGGTGCAATAATGAGTGAAGCTGAAGTCAAAACGAATACCCCGAGTGCTCCTGCCGCAGCTGTGGCCGCGCCGAAGAAAGATCCCCATGCCGAGGCCAAGAAACAGCGGGTGGTGACTCCCGAATATATGTTCTTGGAAGCTCCGCGAACCAAAGAGTTCATCACGGGCAGCGAAGCTGCCAAGGAAGCGATCCGCCGTTCCAACGTCGATCTGGCGATCGCCTATCCGATCACGCCGCAGAGCGAAACTATGCAGCTGGTCGGTGTGCTCTACGGCGAAGGGTATGTGAAAGAGTACTATCGCGGCGAAGAAGAAGTAGGCGTCATGGCGGCCATCGCCGGAGGATCGCGGTCCGGTGTGCGCTGCTATCCCGCCACCGCCGGTCCTGGAACGTTGCGCGGCTTGGAAGGTATCGCGTCATGGCCAGGCCATCGGCTGCCGGCGGTTGCGATGTTCACCTGCCGCGTGGTCAACGCTCCGCTCGCGATTCAGCCGGACAACATCGAAGTCTCCTATTTGCTGAACTGCGGCATGATCGTGTTTCATGCCGAGAATCAACAGGACATGTTCGATTTCACCATGGCCGGGTTCACCATCAGCGAGAAGAACGATGTGACTCTGCCCGTGGGCGTCTGTTGCGACGGGTTCTTTGTCACTCACGCGCGCGGCTATGTGCGCATGCAGGATCGCGGCATCAAGCTCCCGCCGCGCGAAGCCTACCGTGGGGCGGTGCCGGTCCTTGATGCGGAGAATCCTCCCGCGCGTCTCTCGCGCGACGCCCCGGTTCAAAAGTCGAATTTCATGGCCTACAACATTCATGCGGTCTGGCAGCAGGAAGTGTGGGCCGCCGTTGAACGGTCACGCAAGTACATCAATCAGTATATGGGCGGATTGCTCACTGCTGAAAACGTGGACGGAGCCGAGGCTGTCATCATCGCATCGGGCAGCGCCGCGGCGCAGTCCCGTGAAGCGGTTCGCATTTGCGCCGAGAAAGGTATCAAGGTCGGCTTGATCAAGGTTCGTTCCTTGCGGCCGTTCCCCACAAAGGAATTGCGGGAACTGTGCAAGAATACCAAGTTGATCGTTGTGCCGGAATTCAACTATGTCGGATGGTTGGCGAAGGAAGTGGCCACGGCGATTTACGGCTACTCCAATGCCAAGATCATCGGCGGGCCGCGGGTCTATGGTGGCCAGTCGATGCCGGTGGAATTGATCGTGGATGAAGTGGAGTCCGGACTGACCGGCAAGAAATCCACCAATGTCGCGATGTCTTCGATCATGGGCGGGGCCGTCAATCAGGACGAAGTCTCCCACTTCATGCGCAGCATCTAATCGACCGTAGATAAAGCAAGAAAAGGCCCGCCGGGGATTACCCGGCGGGCCTTTCGTTTTCTCAGGACCGGCTGCGGCAGCGTCGCAGTCGTGACGCGCGTTATCCCTGCAAATCGTCTTCGATCATTTCTTCGCTGGCCGGCATGCCGTGAGCCACGTACTTGGCGTAGGATAAATAAATTGATGCACTATCACGCATGGCCTTGGTTCCGTTGGCCATCCGATGCAATTTATCCGAACCTGACGGTTCGGTTTTCCGAAGGTGATCGACATGGTCATGCAGGACGAGCGTGAAGCGCTCCATGGCCATTTCGACTTCTAGATAGGCTTGCAAAAGCGGGTTGCTCATGATTGTTCTCCTCGTGAAGTGAGCATACACTACGACGATATGGCCTTCAACCAACACAGGGCAGTTCCCGGCCTGTCAGCGCTCGTCCTCAGCTCCATCGAACAGGTTGCCGCAGACTCTGTCCGGATCGGCCGTGATCGAACCGCGCAAGCGGTTGCCGATCTTTCCAGGCTCTTTACGAAGGATCGCGCCGCATTGAACGTTGGGTATCTCGATCATGCGGCCCATGCCGCGGCCTACCTCAGATACTTTCTGCCGGTCAACCTGTGCAAGATACGGATGTTGCTCGACGAATTGCCTCGGGAATGGCCTGACCAAGGATCGGGTAGCTCGATTCGCATTCTTGATGTGGGATCGGGGCCTGGCGTGGGGTCGTTAGCCGTGCTCGACTGGCTCCATGAGCATCGGCCCGAACGCATCAAAGATTGCACCGTCGTCGCAGTCGATGCATCGGCCGACGCACTCAAGCAGGCCGGTAAACTCTGGGAGACCTACTGCCGGGAATCTGGAACAACTGCCGGAAGGTTAGTCACGCAGGAGGGAAATCTTGAGCGCATGTCGAAAGGGGCATGGGGCGGTCAGATTGAACAACAGGCGCCGTATGACCTGATCATAACCGCAAATTGTCTGAACGAGCTCTTTCCTCGGCATCCCGACCCGGTGCAGGCGAACAGTGAACTCATCGCGCAACTTCTGGCGCGCTTGGCACCGGCCGGCACGATGATGATCGTTGAGCCGGCGTTACGCGAGACATCAAGAGCGCTGCATCAAATCCGTGATCAGTTGCTTCAGGAAAAACGCTGCACGATCTATAGTCCTTGTCTGCATGAGAACAGGTGCCCCGCGTTGGTACATCCGTTCGACTGGTGTCATGAAGAGCGGCCTTGGGAGCCGCCGTCTGAGATCCAGGCGATCGACGACCTGGTAGGATTCATCAAAGACGCGTTAAAATTTTCCTATCTGCTTCTTCGAAAAGACGGACGCACCGTGGTTGATCGAAAGCCCGAAGTGTATCGCGTCGTCAGTGAGTTGCGGGAGTTGAAAGGCGAGAAACGGGCATGGCTGTGCAATGAACTGGGGCGGTCTGAAATCGGTCGCCAGGATCGCCTGGCCTCGCCGGCGAATGCCGCAGTCGATGTCTGGCATCGGGGTGCCATCGTGCAGATCGAACGGGTTGTGCGAAAAGAGCGCGAGGGAAAGGTATCGGCTGTGGGACGGATTGAAGGCGATGTGAATGTGCAGATCGTTCGACCGGTAGAAGGGCTCGGTTAATCCGCTTCCGGCTCTGAACTGCCGTGCTGATGGCTGACTCGATCCTCGTCGAACAGCTCTGCCATTTCTGCGGCGATCATGTCGCGGTCGTTGGGCACGGAGATCAGCGGGATTTCCTTGCGGATTTTGGGAGTTGCTTCAGGTTCCGTCTGTTTTCTCTTGTCGTCCATGTTTTCAGTATACACCCTCAGGCTGACGAACGGGGAGTTATTCGAAGGCTTCCAACGACGAGCGCTCGGGGAATTGTGTCCTGCACCCGAGGCAGGTCACGAAGTAGATGGCTTCACGGACCGACATCGTAATACGAAAATCCAACGAGACTCCGCGATGTTGGCAGGTTCGACAGGAAATCTCTTTGAGCCGGTAGGGAATATCCGGTTGGGTGCGTTGGTAGAACTCCATGTCCGTGTAGACGGGAAAGCTATATCGACATTTCATGCAGACACCCCGCCATTCTCCATCCGGCTGCATGAAGCGTCGGTCGATGCTGAATTTGTCACCTTTACAAATGGCGCAATGAACCGAGGTAAGGCGTTTTTCTACTTCTTCGGGAGAGAGCGAAGGCATTCAGGTCCTCTTTTCGTCATGAAGAAATTGCGTCGAGTATAGCGAGGGCGTTCGTCTGACTGCAATGGACAGCTCGCTCATCCGAGATTCGCTTGACCCGTTTCGTACAATACTATACTAAGAGCGGTATGCATTTGATAACTGATGCGTTGATCCTAGGCAATATCAATGATGCTCGTGATCCGATGCCGGCGATTGCCGGGCTCCTGCTGGTTGCGGAGGAGTTCACGGTCAAGCCCGCGCCTTGGCTGGATTATGAGCATATCCCGTTCAAGGAATTCTCAGCGGTAGACCCTGCGCGACTGGATCGTGCCGTTGCCTGGCTTGAGTCGCGCGCGCCGGGATCCCGGACGCTGGTCTGTTGCCGGGCAGGGATGGGACGGTCTGCATCTGTGTTGATCGCCTACTTCTGCTGCAGCCAGGGCCTGCCATATGAAGAGGCCGTGGCGTTCGTGAAAGCCAGGCGGCCTGGCGCAATGCCGCTGCCCAAGTTGCGCGAAACCATCGAGAAAGTCCTCAAGCTGCGCGCGCATCGGGAGAGCAAGAAAACCCGCTCGACTCATACCCCGCGCGTCGCCTAGCCGCTCTTCCCCGGTATCTCCGATATTGCGTTTTATCCCGATCGCGTGGCGTAATGATCCGTGTCGATTCGTCGTGCGTGGTCATGCGTTAAGGATTCCATGCCTGAACTTCCAGAAGCCGAAGTCGCAGCCCGTCAACTTCGCCGGCGCCTGATGGGCGCAAGTGTTGCCGATGTTATTGTCGGAAGGCCCGACATCATCCGGGAAGGCGGCGACGCGGGGGCGTGGTATCCGGGAAGCCGCGTGACGGCGGTCCATCGGCATGGGAAGAGTGTCGTGGTCGAATTCCAGAAAGCCGGGGCGGTCCGGTATCTGGTGGCAGAACTGGGAATGACCGGGTTGTTGTTGTTTCCGGAGGTTGCGATCAAGTTCCCCCGGCACGTTCACTACACGATGCGGTTCGATTCTCCGTCGACTGGTTCACTGCGGTATTGGAATCCGCGTCGCTTCGGCCGCCTCTCTCTGCTGGATCGCGCGGGGCTGGATTGCTATCTGGCCAGGCGGTTCGGGTGCGATCCGCTTCAGGTGACGAGCGAAGAGTTTTTTCAAATCCTCCAAAAATACCGGCGGCGCGTGAAAACGGTCTTGATGCATCAGCAAGTCATTGCGGGTATCGGAAATATTTATGCGAATGAGGCGTTGTTTCGCGCGGGCTTGCACCCGGATGCCATCGCCAGCCGGCTCGCGCCCTCCGCGGCTGGTCGCCTCCATCATGAAATGCAGGCAATCCTGCGGCAGGCCATTGAGTGCGGGGGGTCCAGCGTCAAAGATTTCTTTGCCCCTGACGGCTCTGAGGGGACGTTTAAACAGCAGCATCTCGTCTACGGCAAGGAGGGGCTCCCCTGCCCGCGGAAATGTGGAAGTCTGATCAAGCGGGTGCAAAGTGAGCGAAGTTCATTTATCTGTCCCTCCTGCCAAAAGATTCGGACGCGTCGCTGACCGTGTCATTGCGATACGGGAAATTCTCTGTGCAGTGCTGCGAGTTGATCGCGTTGAGATCTTTTACAATTCAATTGGTTAGATCGCAGGGCCGTTGATGAGTAAAACCGGAGGACTAGGCCTTTTGAGCCCCGGCCGGTTAGTACCTCTGGTGTATTGAGTCATCCCTGTGATTTCGCTACAATCCGGCTCCCTTATCGCTGGTTTCCACTACGCTGAAGGAGTGTCGTCATGGCCAAGGTGCTCGAAGGTCCTGGAATGGGACTGATGAAAAAGTGGGGGATTCATGTCCCCAATTATGTAGTTGTCACCTCCGTCGATGAGTTGACTAAGTTGGGGCAAGCGAACGATTGGCTGAAGAAATCCAAGCTTGTAGCCAAAGCCCACGAGGCCCTCGGATCCCGGTTTAAGCTCGGGCTCGTCAAAATCGACTTGGACTTCAAGGCAGCGGAAGCCGCAACCAAGGAAATGATCGGTCGTCAGGTCGGGAGTATCACGGTGACGCAGGTCATCGTATCCGAGATGATTCCCCACAAGGAAGAATATTATTGTGCCGTGAAATCCACGCGCGAGGGCAGCGAGATTCTCGTCGCCAACTGCGGCGGAATCGAAGTTGAATCGAATTGGGAACGCGTCAAGCGCCTCTGTCTCGAAATCGGGCAGACGCCGTCAGCTGACGCCCTCGAAAAGCTCGCCAAGGAAGCAGGTTTTACCGGTCCGCTGGCCAAGAAAATGGCCGAGTTCGCCGGGAAAATGTTCGCCTGCTTCGATAACGAAGATGCGCAATATCTCGAAGTGAATCCGGTCGTCCTTCGCGAACACGATGGAGAGCTGGTGGCGCTCGACGCCGTCACGCTGCTCGACGGAGACGCGAAGTTCCGTCATCCTGACTGGAATTTTGCGTTTGCGGCTGAATTCGGACGGGCCTACTCCAAGCAGGAGGAGGAGGTCATGGCGGTCGACAGCAAAATCAAGGGCTCCGTCAAGTTCATTGAAATTCCCGGCGGCGACACGGCGATGCTGCCCGCCGGCGGCGGCGCCAGCGTGTACTACTCCGATGCGGTCGTGGCCCGCGGCGGCAAGCTCGCGAACTATGCCGAATACTCAGGCGATCCGCCTGATTGGGCGGTGGAAGTCCTCACGGAAAAAGTCTGCTCGCTGCCCGGGATCAAGAACATCATCGTCGGCGGTGCGATTGCGAATTTCACCGACGTCAAGAAGACCTTCGGCGGGATCATCAACGGCTTCCGGAAAGCCAAGGCCGACGGCAAGTTGAAGAATGTGAAGATCTGGGTGCGCCGCGGCGGGCCGCGCGAGAAGGAAGGCCTCGATGCGATGCGCGCGCTGAAAGACGAGGGATTCGATATCAACGTCTTCGACCGCAACACGCCGCTGACTGATATTGTCGATAAAGCGCTTCAAGTCAAGTGACCAGTGATCAGTGCTGGGTGACGGGCCGGATCGACTGCCCGTCACGCGTCACGCATCACCCATCACAGATTTTTAAGAAGGGGAGATCCCGATGAGTATTCTGGCAAACAAAGACACCCGTGTGGTGATCCAGGGTGGTCAAGCCGGCGTCAACGCCGCCCGCCGCATGGCCGAGTTTTGTTATCTGATCAAGCGCCCTTTGAACGTCGAAGCCTTTGTCTATCCTCCCGATGCCGGGAAAACCAACGAGATTCCCTACGGCAGCGGGCTCATCGCCATTCCGGTCTACAAGTCCATTGCCGAGGCGACGAAGAATCATCCCACGATCAATACCAGCCTCGTCTACATCGGCGCCGATCGCGCGATGAAGGGCGGCATGGAAGCCCTCGACGATGCGCACATCAAGGTGGTTTCGATGATCACCGAAGGCGTGCCTGAGAAGGACGCGAAGATTCTCGGCGCCCATGCACGGAAGCTCGGCAAGGTCTTCAACGGTCCGTCCTCCATCGGCATCATTTCCGCCGGCGCCTGCCGTCTGGGCGTGATCGGCGGCGCGTTCGACAATCTCGTCCTCTCGAAGCTCT
This sequence comes from Nitrospiraceae bacterium, assembly GCA_900299245.1. GTDB lineage: Bacteria > Nitrospirota > Nitrospiria > Nitrospirales > Nitrospiraceae > Nitrospira_D. Next base: position 9,240 of record OMJA01000203.1, read on the forward strand.
ATCGCGAAGGTTCGTTCGGCGTCATCACCAAGTCCGGCGGGCTCTCGAACGAAATTATCTGGATCTGCTCGCAGTTTGCGGACGGGATCACGACCGCGATCGGCATCGGCGGCGACGCCTATCCCGGAACGGACTACGTCAGCTATCTCGAGATGTTTGAAAACGATCCGCAGACGAAGGCGGTCGTCATCGTCGGTGAGATGGGCGGCGATCTCGAAGAGCGCGCAGCCGAGTGGTACGGCGCGAAGAAGCGCCGCGTGAAGCTGATCGCAGTTGTGTCCGGTTTCTGTCAGGAAAGTCTGCCGAAGGGCATGAAGTTTGGCCATGCCGGCGCCAAGGAAGGCATGAAGGGCGAGGGGTCCGCCCGGTCGAAGTCCGATGCCTTTAAGAAGGCCGGTGCGTTGGTGCCGCCTACATTCGGCGCCCTCGGTCCGGCGATCAAGGAAACCTATCAGGAATTGTTGAAGTCCGGTCAGGTGAAGGAGCCGGTTGAGCCGGAAACCTTACCGCGCTTGCCCAAGACGGTCGAAGAAGCCATGAAGGCCAATGAAGTGATGGTGGCGCCGCTGATCCGCACGACGATCAGCGACGATCGCGGCGACGAGCCCTGCTACGACGGGTATCCCGCTTCCGAACTCATCAATAAGGGCTATGAGATTCCCCATGTCATCGGGCTGTTGTGGGACAAGCGGCTGATCTCCAAACAGGAAGCCGAAATTATCAAGCGCATCATGATGCTGTCTGCCGATCACGGCCCCTGCGTAAGTGGCGCTTACGCGACGATTCTCGCGGCCTGCGCCGGCATCGGTCTGTCGCAGTCGGTCGCCGCCGGCATGATCATGATCGGGCCGCGCTTCGGTGGTGCAGTCACTGACGCCGGGCGCTTCTTCAAGTACGCCGTCGACAATAAAATGTCGGTCGATGAATTCCTCGCCTATATGAAGAAGAACCACGGCCCGGTGCCCGGCATCGGTCATCGTGTGAAAAGCCTGCGCAACCCGGACAAGCGGGTCAAGGAATTGGTCGGCTATGTGAAGAGCCTGCCTATCAAGACTCCGTGCCTCGATTTTGCGTTGCAGGTGGAGCAGGTGACGGCGGCGAAGAAGGACAACCTGATTCTGAACGTCGATGGAACGATGGCGGCGGTGCTCGTCGATATCGGGTTCCCCGTCGATAGTTTGAACGGCTTCTTCATCCTCTCACGGACGATCGGATTGATCGGTCACTGGGTGGATCAGAAGCGCCAGGACAGCCGCCTGATCCGGTTGTTCGATTATCTGGTGAATTACGCAGCCCCGAAACGGCGGGAGGGCCCGCCGCTGGAATAGTTGCGGGAAGGGCCCCCATTAAAATGGGCAGGAGGGACGAGGCGGGCGGGATTGGGGGGACGGAGAGCCCCCTAGGCTGCCGCCCGGTAACTCCGGGCAGGAAGGGGGGGAGAGAGGTGGCGGTGGGGCTCGGCAAGGAGCTGGATTGCCAAAAGGC
>OMJA01000204.1 GCA_900299245.1 Nitrospiraceae bacterium
ATGCGCCTTCCCGTTGACGTGCAATCCCATCGTCGTCAGATAGTAATCGAGGAAGATCATGCCGATGTGGGGATTCTCCAGGATGTTGCCCACACTGGCTAGCACTCCGTTGCCTCGATATTCAGGATAGACCAGAGTCTTTTCGTCCAGGACGGCAACGAATCCTCTGGTTCCGGCGCGAAATGAACAGTCGCAGGCACCGCCGGCGTTCGCTGTGGCGATGAAAGCCATTTCCTGCCGCGCGATGAACTGTTGCATGGGGCCGTTTAAATGATCCAGAACCTGATTCGCCTGAAAGGCCGCCGCTCGACCGGTGGTGCCGAACTGTTCCTGCGCCTGTTGTTCTCCGGATTTGTTCGGTCGGTTCATTGCCGGCGCTCCCTGTCTATAGGCCTGAGAGGATACGTTTCCGATCATTGTCCGATAGACCGGGGGGGATTGTCGAATGCAATAACAAGGTTTCCGACGTGTGTCTGGCCGTATTACGTTTTCGAGCGGCGGATATCGAGGAGTAGATCCCGAATTTGTGATTCGTCGTGCGGAGCAACGGAGGTGAACTTGAGCCCGTAGATTGAGGCGTCGGTCCAGCGAACCACCGCGGCGTCTACGGGAATCGGCGGCCGTTCGAAAGAGATCTGAAGGATCAGATTGTACTCCTGGCCGATATCGAGCGGCATGTCGCTTAAGAGACGGCAGCCTCCGATGGAGAGATCGACGATGGCGCCCTCGCCTTCAACTACCTCGCCGAGCCTCACCGGGACGACAAGGCGTCTGAATGAAAAAAGCGCGCCTGCTGGCAGAGGAATACGCGGGTGCTTTCGCAGGTCAATGATGCGTTTAGGCTGTGTCTGGGGCAGCGCCATCAGCTCTCCGGTTCCCGGACATCATACCGCTATCGGTTTCCTGCCACGAAACTTGATGGTGAGGATTGCGTTGCGACTGAACAGAACCGTGCGGACGGAGCAAGGTGCGATGCGTCGAATAGGGCGGGCGCGGCGAGGAGCTTATCCGTCGAGGGAGAATTTCTTCAGCTTGGCCAGAAGCGTTTTATAGTCGATGGCCAGCGTTTTGGCGGCGAGTGTCTTGTTGCCGTTGCTGGCGTCGAGGACGCGCAGGATATGTCTCCGTTCGATCTCGTCGAGCGTCATTCCGGACGGATCATCCGTCGACGCCGGACCGCGTGGTTTCGGAAGCACCCGGTCGACTTCGTCCGGGGTGATCGGGCCCTGGGCGGGGCTCATGAGCACGATCCGCTCGATGACATTGCGGAGTTCGCGTACGTTGCCCGGCCAGGTGTACGTGAGCAGGCGCTGTAACGCGTCCCGATCGATGGTTCGCTTGGTGGAGCCGGGAATCCGGAGGGTCTGAAGAATGTGATCGATCAGCGACGGAAAATCCTCGGCCCGTTCACGCAACGGCGGTACGCGGAGGGTCACGGTATTGATGCGGTAGAGGAGATCGTCGCGGAAGCGCCCCTGGTGGACGAGTTCCTGAATGTCCTGATTGGTCGCGCCGACGATCCGGACGTCCGCCTGCAGGGTGCGAGTGCTCCCGACCGGACGGTATTCGTTGCGGTCGAGAAAGCGCAGGAGGCTCACCTGCATCGGGCCGGGCATTTCGCCGAGTTCATCGAGGAACAGCGTGCCCCCTTCCGCCGCTGCGATCAGACCTTGCTTGGGACCGGTCGCGCCGGTAAACGCGCCCTTTTCGTGGCCGAACAGTTCACTCTCGAGCAATTCCCGGCTGACGGCTCCGCAATTGATGGCGAGGAACGGCCCGCCGGCGCGCCGGCTGAGTTCATGAAGCAGTCGGGCGACGACTTCTTTTCCCGATCCGGTTTCTCCCTGAATGAGGACCGGCGCATTGGCGGGAGCGACCTGGGCGACCTGGGTTTTGAGCCGTTGCCACGTTTTGCTGGGGCCGTCCACAATCACGTCACGGGTGAAACCGCCATGGCGGGCCGCCATGTTCTCTTTCCTCAGGGCACGGACGGTTTTAAGCTTATTCAGCGCCGCCTTCACGACGCCGGCATCGAAAGGGGTCTCTTTGACGAGGAAGTCCCAGGCCCCGTGTTTGATCGCGTCCACCGCATCTTTCACGTCGCCATGGCCGGTCAGCATGAGGACGTCGACATCGGGTTGGTGTTCGGCGACCCATTTCAGGACCCCTCTCCCGTCCATGCCGGGCATCCGGAGATCCGTAATCACGCAATCGAACGGTGCAGCCTGCAACGCGTCGATGCCCGCCTGGCCCTGCTTTACGGCCGTGACCTGGCAGCCTTCCTCCCGCAGGGCCTGCTCGAGCACCATCCGCACATATTCTTCATCGTCGATGATCAGGGTGCGCATCAGTGAGCCTGGTTGGGAAACGCGATGAAAAAGGTGCTGCCCTGACCGGGAGTGGATTCCGCCCACACCCGGCCGCCGTGTTTTTCCATGACGAGTTTCACGATGGCGAGGCCGACGCCGGTGCCTTCGTACTCACCGGGACTGTGGAGCCGCTCGAAGAGGCCGAAGATTTTCTCAGCCTGTGCGGCGTCGAAGCCGATGCCGTTGTCGCGGATCCAGATGATGTGTTCGGTCGCAGTCTGCTGGCCGCCGATCGTGATCGTGGGCGCCGCCGTGTGTCGCGAGAACTTTACGGCATTGTCGAGGAGATTCGTGAGGGCCTGACGGACGCTGACCGGTTCGCCGTAGAGATCGGAGAATGGGAGATTCACGGTAAGTTTCGCTTTCGTGCCTGAGAGCAGCTGCTGCCGGTCCACGAGGAGACTGGAGACCATTTCGAGCACGTTGAAGCGAATGCGCGGCAGGTCCTGTTGCTCCAACCGGGAGTATTTCAGCAGCGCGTCGATCATGTGGGTCAGGCGCAGAGCGGAGGAGCGAATGACGGCGATGTGATGCTGGAGTTGTGTGTCGTGCGAGTCGGCGAACTGCTTTTCGAGCAGGGAGGAAAACCCTTCGATCTCGCGCAGGGGGCCCTTGAGATCGTGGGCGATCGAATAGGTGAACGCTTCCAGTTCCTTGGTCTTTCGCATCAACGCCGTGCCGTGATCCCGCAGGCTCGTCAGCATCGCGGTGAGCGATCCGGCGAGGGCGCCGACCTCGTCGCGGCTGGGCCAGAGCTCGAATTGCGCGGCAAGATCGTGGTGTGCGACACGGTCGGCCGTGACCGCAAGGCGCCTGAGCGGGTTGGCGACCTGCCGTTTCATGATCGCATAGATCGTCACGATCAGCATTGCGAGCACGCCGAGGATGCCGACGACCATGGTTCGCGCTTGATCGACCAAGCGGTCGCCCTCGATCTTCATTTCCACGTCGATTTTCCGGTGCACCTCGATCAGCGACGCGATCGCTTCCTGTGTGCGCGACGCGGTTTGCTCGTAGAGTGTTTCTGAGGCGGTCGGTTCGGCGAGGTTGTTAGCCAGTGCCGCCGCCAGATCTTCCCGCTGTGCCCGCAGGGACGTGATGCCGTCGGCAATGGCGACGATCGCCTGATTTTCCTGTTCGGCCAGCTCGATCCGGCCGTGCTGTTCCAACATGCCGTAGAGGATCGGATGGGTGCGGGCGGCGTGGGTGGCCTGATAGGTATCGAGCGCGGTGAGGGTGCGCCGTTCAATCGCGGCGATGGCTTCGAATCCCGCCGTCCGGTCCGTGCCGGAGAGATGTTCCCGGACATGATGCAGGCGGGTTTCGATTTCCCCGACGTTCCGGAGCATTTCCGAAGCCGTGATGACACCGGGGATCGTGATGCGCTGGTGGCGGTCGACGTAACTGTTCACCCGAGACAGATAGACGAGCGTGGCGGAGAAGCTGCCGACGAGGAGCAGCAGGATCAAGCCGAACGCCACGGCGAGTTTCTTGCCGATCGAAAGACGCGCGATGAAACCGGGCGACGACGAAGACATGTCCAACGGTACCACAGCCCACAGGGCACTGCTAGATCACCATCGTTCTGGTTGCTAGCGCATCACGATCTTGCCGCTCTTATCCCAGAACCAGAACACGGAGATGTTCGGGTAAATGGCGTTCATCGAATTTTGTCCGGCGGCAGTGAATAGGCAGCCGGCTGCGACCATCCAGTTTTGTGAAAAGTTCCATTGCAGAGCTGGTTCGACGCCAATGATGGAGAAACCCTTGAGTTGGCCGGAGTTGATCTGGTGTCCATCGGTGCGCCAGGTTGTGCCGTGCAATGTGCTGAGTTCGATGTTGTATCCGAACCCGTGCTTCGGGTCGACGATGTGCTCGAAGATGAGGCGTGTATTGATGACATCTCCGGAGTACGTGGTTCTTCCTCCATTTTCTCCCGGGACGGCATAGGTATAGAACACGGCGGCGCTGATTCGGAAAGGCTCAAGATTCTTGCGGGTCATGATGCCTTGCGTAATGCCGTATTCTCCGAATCGCGTGCTGGGGAGGCGGCCGAGCGGCGAGAATCCTCCGGGCGGACGTTCTGCGCCGGTCCAGCGGCTGGTGGGCAGGACGATTTGAGTGAAATGGGTGATGGACGGGCGCCAGCTGTCCGGATCCTGGATGATTGGACGGTACTTCATGACGAGTGAGACGTCGCCAAAGCTTGTGTCCGATGTTCGAGTTCCATTCTGGTTGGCCCAGAAGGTGTTCATCGATAGGGCCGCCCCTACCTCGATGTGGTTGGTTACTCCATAGGCAGCATTCACGGATGGCGAGATTTGATAGAGGTGTACTGGTCCGTTCTTGCTGTCGGTGGCAAAGCTAAGCCTGTTTCCGAAGCTGCTCTCGCCGATTTGAGAAAAGAAGAATTCACGGACGGAGAGTTGCCCCTTGGGTTGTGTATCGACCGATTGGAGAAGGATTGGTCCATGTGACAGGGGATTCCAACTCTGGCGGTATTTCTTAATCTCCTCATCAGTGGGCACCCAGTCGAACGAGTGGGCGAAGGGGGCCAGTGTCAAAAGAAAGAGGAGGAGGGCTGCGCGAAGGATTGTCATCTGGACCATGGTAGTGCTCTCTCGCATTAGTAAGTTAAATATCTGTAAGCCGATCAAGATCGCGTTGTATTTAAATACAGTAAATGGAGTCACTTTATCAACAATATATTGATGGGATCGAGAAAGCTTTATTTGCAAATATTCGAGAGTCACTATTTGTCTTGTTTATTCGAAATTGATGTATTTTATATTTGACAATAGTAAATCATAGTTGCTATGTGTTTGTGTATGTCCAAGCAGACGACATCTCCGAAAGTTCCATCTTCCTTTCAGAATCGCCTCAAGGAAGTCCGAACCGCCAGAGGGCTTTCGCAGGGAGAGCTGGCGGCTCGGGCGGACATCACCCGCCAGGCGA
>OMJA01000205.1 GCA_900299245.1 Nitrospiraceae bacterium
CCGGTCGTAGGGGCGGCCGAAAAAATCTTTTCCCAATGAGTATTTGATTACCGGGCCGGCAGCGGCCTGACAGGCATGACATGATCCGGTCGACAGGTCCATTGCGTGCCTCCTCGATGAGATGAGCGGGAAATGAGTCAATGGCGGGCGCATCTTACACCACGGGTTTTTGGGCTGTCCAGCCGCATCGGAGGCTCTGCTATAGTTTCATGAGGAACACGGAGGGATCGGAGATGAGACGTCACGTCTTCAGTCTTGCGGTGGGAGTCGTATCGGCCAGTCTGCTGCTGCCCGATGGCAGCCATGCCGACTTATGGAAATGCAAACAAGCCGACGGGACTATACTGTTCAGCGACAGGGGAGGAGCAGGGTGCCAGGAGGTCAACTCGCTGCCCGCACTCCAAACGGCTCCGGTTCAGGCCGCGCCGGCTCCTATCGAACCCGTGAAAAAGCGGGACGAAGCAGCTCCGGCGCCGGTTCGAAAAATCTCACAGCCGTTGTCTGCGCGGCCGTTCGAACCGTCGTCCAGGACAGTTCCGAATCTCTATGTCACAAGAATGGCGCCTGCTCTTGCCGCGAAGGGGTGGAGCCGCCCGAATCAGGGCGACATCGCGCTGGTTCAGATCGATCTTGCGCATTGGGCCGCAGGGAACGGACCCTATGTGGGGACAGACCACCATTTTCGGAGTGTGCCGAGGCAGACCTTTGCCGTGGCGGTGTTCGCTGCGGCAAAAGCGGTCAACTACGACCCGCGATTTTTGCAGGCGCAGTTGACGATGCCGGTCGGATCGATTTTGCATGCCGGGGAACAGATCGACGGACCAAGTGCCGGTGCCGCCTGGGCGGTGGCAGTGGCCGCTGCATTGCTCGGCGACCCCGTGCGAACGGATGTCTGCATTTCAGGCACGATCGACACCAACCTCGTCGTGGGGCCGGTCGGCGGGCTGGAACACAAAATTGAAGGCTGTCACATGATGCGGAATATCCGTGAAATGCTCCTCCCGGCCGGGCAGAACACATTTGCTATTACCGATAAAGGAATGGCACGATCCATTAAAGTCACGGAAGTGGGAACTCTGGCGGAAGCCTACGAAATTATGACCGGGCGTCCCCTCCGGTCTGCCTTATAGGATCGAACATGATTATCGGCATTCCCAAAGAAATCAAAGACCACGAATATCGCGTCAGTCTGACCCCGGACGGAGCGTCTGCCCTGCGCAAAGCGGGGCATCGCGTGTGGGTGGAGCCGTCGGCCGGGGCGGGAAGCGGCTTCACGGATGATGAGTATCGTCAGGCCGGTGCGACGATCGCCTCATCCAAAGCCGAAGTCTTCGAGAAAGCCGATCTGATCGTCAAAGTCAAAGAGCCGCTTTTGTCGGAATGTCCCTTGTTTCGCCCCGGTCAGGTGCTGTTTACCTATCTGCACCTCGCGTCGCTCCCCGAACTGACGAAAACGCTCCTGGAGACGAAGATTACCGCCATCGCCTATGAAACGACCGTGGCGCGAGACGGCAGCCTCCCGATGCTAAAGCCCATGAGCGAGATTGCCGTACGGATGTCGGTTCAGGTCGGCGCCTACTACCTGGAAAAAATTCAAGGCGGACGAGGGGTGTTGCTGGCGGGTGTGCCCGGTGTGGAGCCGGGGAAGGTGGTGGTGCTCGGGGCCGGCGTAGTCGGCGCCTCAGCGACCAGGATCGCGGTCGGGTTGGGTGCGCAGGTCACGGTGATCAATCTGGATGTGGATCGTCTGCGCTACCTGGATGACTTATACCAGGGGCGTATCGTCACGCGCGCTGTGAATGAGGCGGCGGTCGAACGGGCGGTGTGCGAGGCCGACCTGGTGATCGGCGCGGTGCTTGTTCCGGGGGCCAAGGCGCCCAAGCTGGTTTCGCGCGCCATGGTCTCGCGGATGAAGCCGGGAGCGGTCATTGTGGATGTGTCGGTCGATCAGGGCGGGTGCTTCGAGACGACAACGGCCACGACCCATTCCGATCCCGTCTATACGGTCGACGGCGTGCTGCACTACTGCGTAGCCAATATGCCGGGCATCGTGCCGCGGACATCTACCTTCGCGCTCACGAATGCTACTCTGCCGTATCTGGTTCGTCTGGCATCGGAAGGAGTCGATCGGATGATCCAATCCGATCCAGGTTTTGCGAAGGGTGTCAACATAAAAAATGGCCAAGTGACCTGTCCCGGAGTTGCTGAAGCACATGGCTTGCGTTTTACCCCCATCTTGTAAGACAATCCGGTTCCCGTTTTTGTGAGTCGCCTTGTCGGGGCGTAGCGCAGCCCGGTAGCGCACTGCGTTCGGGACGCAGGGGTCGAAGGTTCAAATCCTTTCGCCCCGACCAACATCCTCTCTATCAGCCCGGAGCCTCTTTCTTCTCGTGAGGCGACGGGAATCTCCCAAGCGATCTGGTTCGGTCTTTTCTCCCTTCTCACGTCGGTGCGGATTGCAGGGCATGTCGTCATGCATCTCGTGTCGATGTTGACAGCTGTTGCATGCAACGGTGCGGTCTATTTCTGTACGCCTATCCGTCCGGTTGTGTCTTCCTTCCGTGATGCACTCAATAATATCTCCCGCTGTGCCCGCGTAGATTTGCAAAACGCGTGACGGGGTTCAGGAGGTGTGAGAGTATTCCAACGTGTTAGGTAATCCAGCGCGGCTCATATGACTGAATCCAGGGCAACATCGCCGGTTCGTGCGCACATTCTCGTAAGCGGTCGAGTGCAGGGGGTCGGGTACCGGGCGTTTGCGGCGCGAGTGGCCGCACAGCGAAAGCTGGTCGGCGGTGTGCGCAACCTTGACGACGGCCGGGTCGAATTGGATGTGGAGGGACCGCGGGAGACGATCGAGGCGCTCCTTGCCGAGCTTGGAATCGGGCCTCCGGCCGCACGGGTCACGGCGGTGACGGTGGAGTGGAATCCGGGAACCGAACGGTTCAGCAACTTTCAGATATGGTACTAGCGAATCCATTCATGGGAATCCGACTGAGATGAGTCGGCAGGACGAGGAGCTTCAGGGAATGAGTGAAGCCCGACGACAGTCGGCCGACGAAGTCGAGGAGACCGACGCAGACAGTCCGCCGGACCGCGAGGAGAAGTCCTCGAACCGGTCCGAAGGATTGGATACGCTCAAGAGCTATCTGCGCGAAGTGCGTCGTTCGACGCTGCTCAATTTCAAACAGGAGCAGGAGTTGGGGAAGCGCGTGCAGGCCGGGGATGAACAGGCCCGGCAGATCATGATCGAGTCCAATCTGCGCCTGGTGATAAGCATCGGCAAGCGGTACATCAACCGGGGTTTTCCCTTTTCGGATATTGTCGAGGAAGGCAACCTCGGGCTGATCAAAGCGGTCGAGAAGTTCAACTACAAGCGCGGGTTTCGATTCAGCACCTATGCTTCCTGGTGGATTCGCCAATATATCGAACGGGCGATCATCAATCAGGGCAAGCTGGTGCGTCTGCCCGTACACGTGGTCGAACGGCTGAATAAGTACATGGGGAAGGTCGAGCAGTTAGTTCAGGAACTCGGCCGAGAACCGCTGGCCTCGGAAGTCGCGAAGAAGATGAAGACGAACGAGGAAGAGATTCTGGATCTGAAACAGTTGGCCCGGACAACCTGCTCGCTGGATAGCCCCATCAACGATCGTACGGATACATTCCTGCGGGATGTCATCGAAGACCCGATGTGTATGTCCCCCGACGACACGGCAGACGGGGTGCGGCGGCGCACTGAGCTGATGAACTGGGTCAAGGGGTTGCCCGAGAAAGAGCAAACTGTTATTGTGTCGCGGTTCGGGCTCGACGGGGATGAGTCCAAGACGCTGGAGGAAATCGGTCGGGAGATGGGATTGACCCGCGAGCGGGTCCGCCAGATCGAAACGACCGCCTTAGTCCGGCTTCGGGGCACCATCGAGCGAAAGACCATGACGCAGGCCGACCTGCTCTAACGCCGGAGTTTCCGTATCAACTATCAAGCTCTCATCCGCGAAGTGCCGGATTTTCCCAAGCCCGGCATTCTCTTCTACGATATTACGACGCTGCTGAAAGATCCCGCGGCCTTCCGCAATCTGACGGACGAGCTGACCGCACGGTATCAGGCGCATCGGATCGATAAGGTGGTAGGGATCGAATCCCGCGGCTTTATCTTCGGCGGCGTGCTGGCCGGTCGGCTCGGCGCGGGATTTGTGCCGGTCAGAAAACCGGGCAAGTTACCGGCTGATTGCTTTGAAGTGAAGTACAGCCTCGAGTACGGATCAAACACCCTGGCGATCCATCGGGATGCGATCGGCGCGGGAGAGCGTGTGTTGATCGTCGATGACCTGCTGGCCACGGGTGGAACGGCTGAGGCGACAGTCAGTCTGGTCCGCCAACTCGGCGGTGAAGTCGTGGCGCTCGATTTTTTGGTTGAGCTGAAAAGTCTCAAGGGAAGAGACAAACTCGCCGGCTATACCGTCCATTCAACGATCCTCTATTCCTAGGGCTGCCGGAGTTTCAGACCACTAGCCCTTGTCAAAGCCTACATGCCGTGATATAGATGCCGGACTTTTTTGGGGGGTCCCTTTACCCAAGGAGCATTATTTTATGGCGACCAAAGTGCCTGCAAAAAAGAAAACAGAAGCGAAGAAGACCAAGCCGGCTCCGGTAGCCGAGTCCAAGAAGTCTGCGCCGGCGGCTCCGGCATCGGCAAAGCAGGATCCCGTGCAGATCGTCGTCGAGTCGATTCGCCCGAAGGAATCGGCCAAAGACCGCGATGCGCGCGAGCGACGGCAGGAAACCTTGCATCAGATGTTGATGGGCAAGCGCCAGGAAATCATTCGCGAGATCGAAGGCAATCTCGGACAGTCATTGACCGAAGATCAGCAGCGCCGGTTGGAGTCCGCACGCGATGTGGGCGACCAGGCCTTGATGGATCTCGATCGTGAACTCGGCATCTCACTCATGGAGATGCGCAATCGCCGCCGCCAGGCAATCGATGAGTCGCTCAACCGGTTGCGTGACGGGACGTACGGCATGTGCGCCGAGTGCGGTATCGAGATCAGCGAAAAACGGCTGCAGGCAGTGCCCTTCGCCAAACTCTGTGTGGAGTGCCAGTCCAAGGCTGAGTTGCTGGAGAAGATCGAGAAGGAAGAAGATCGCGACTGATCGCAGTCTGCATCCCGCGCCCCCGTCATGGGCTGAGCCGCTACCTTCTTTTCGTGCGGCGCTGCGTGAACCATCATGACGGGGCTGATATTTCCGGCGTCCCCTCCACCCATGCCTCATGACGCAACACCCCAGCGACGTGCCGTTGTCCTCCTGAGTGGAGGACTGGATTCGACGGTCACTGCCGCAGTGGCTCAGCAGGAGGGGTGCGACCTCTTTTTATTGACCATTGCCTACCGCCAGCGGCACGCGGTCGAGATCGAGCAAGCCAGACAGGTCGCGGCAGCACTTCGCGCGCACAGCCATATCGTCGTGGAAGTGGACCTCCGGGCTCTGGGAGGGTCGGCGCTTACCGGGGATTTGCCGGTGCCGAAAGATCGCCCGGAGCAGGAACGCGCGCAGGGAATTCCGGTCACCTACGTTCCGGCGAGAAACCTGATTTTTTTATCGTTAGCGGCCGCGCATGCCGAAGTCCTCGGGGCGTCGGCCATCTATTTCGGAGCCAACGTACTCGACTATTCCGGCTATCCCGATTGTCGTCCAGAGTTCATCCGGGCCTTCGAGGAGACCGTGGCGGTCGGGACGAAACGCGGCGTGGAAGGATCACGGGTAGAGGTTCGCGCTCCGCTCTTAACGCTCTCCAAGGCTGAAATCATTCAGCTGGGAATGAAGTTGCAGGCGCCGCTCCACCTGACGCATAGTTGCTATGATCCGGTCGGATCGCTGGCGTGCGGCCGGTGCGACAGTTGCGCCATCCGGCGGCAGGGATTTGCTCAAGCAGGAGTTGAGGATCCGACCGCATATGCGGTACCGTAGTATTAATTGGAAAGCGAGCGCTCATGTCTCCTGAAGAGTTTTTCATGTATCTGACCATCGGGTTGATCATCCTCGTGCCGGTCGGCGCGCGGCTGTATCGACGCATGACGCTGGCGAAAACCGAAGCGATGTTGCAAGAGCAATTCGGAAAGCCCTCGACGCCGACCGATGCATCCACTCCTAAAGGGTAATCGTCCGATGACTATCACGCGCATTGGTGGCCTGGCGGTTTTGTTATGTGTCCTCAGCGTGGCTCCGGCCTGCAGTCAGGGCGACTCCGCCCCGAAAGCCGTTGCGACCGGCGCGGTGCCCGCCGAATTGCAAACCGGCGAAGCCAAGTTTAATGCCAATTGTTCGGCCTGCCATGGTGCGGGTGGTGTCGGCACGAGCCAGGGGCCGCCGCTCGTGCATAAGATTTATGAGCCGAACCATCATGGCGACGCCGCCTTCCAGCGGGCCGCGGCCAACGGAGTCAAAGCGCATCACTGGGAGTTCGGCAACATGCCGAAAATCGACGCGGCCACACCCGAAGATGTCGAGCAGATCATCAAGTACGTGCGCTGGCTGCAGAAGCAAGCCGGTATCTTCTAGCCCTTCCGCATCGCGTTTCCGCTGCGGTCGGTTCTCCGTCCCTCGTCCCCGTCACTATTTTGTCTTCTGTCTCCCGCATGGAATCAGCGGTTTGACATTTCTGCAGCCTGCTTCGTAAGGTATTGTCATGAGCGTGTGCGGTGGCAACGAGCGTCAGCCATTCAACCAGGCCGTCCGTTCCGGGCGGGGCAATCACAGGAGGGTGGTATGAAAAGTCTGTTGAGCGGAATGGGCGGAGTACTCCTGGCGGTCGGAGTCGTCGCGGCAGGAACCGGCTGTGCGGCGATCGAAGCCGGACATGAGGGCGTGTTGGTGGAGCAGCCGTTGTTTTTCGGGCATGGCGGTGTCGATCCCGTCCCGACCAAGACCGGCCGTATCTGGGTTGCCCCGACGACACGGGTGATCGATGTCGATGTCAGACCGGTACAGTACTCCGAGCATTTCGACATCATCTCCGCGGAAAATGCGCCGGTTTCCTTCGATGCCTTTCTGATCGCCAACGTGATCGAAGGGAAATCGCCGGAGTTGGTCAGTAAATACGGGCCGAACTGGTATGCCAACAATGCCAAAGAAGCCTTTCGCACCTTCGTGCGCGAGGAAGTCCAGAAGTATCCCCTCTTTCAACTGACGACCGACCCCACCACCAGACAAAAACTGCAGGATGCCATCGCCAAAGAAGTGCAGACCAAGCTGATCGAGAAGCAGGGCATTCCCGTCCGGTTGAATCGCGTCGTTGTCGGCAGCATCCTGCCGCCCAAGGGTGTCGTCGAGCAGACCACGCAGACCATCATCCAGGAGCAGCGCAAGATCACGATGGTGGAATTTCAAAAAGCAGAAGAGTCGCGCGAGAAGGCCGAGCGGCAGCGGGGCATTGCCGACCGGGCGTATCGTGAATCCCTCGGTCTGACCGCCCCTGAATTCGTTGACCTGCGCCGTATCGAAGTGCAGAAAGAAATCGTGCAGCACTCACCCAGCGCACTGACCGTCATCATGGGTCTCGAACGCGTCGGCATCAACATGCCGCCGTTGGCAACGGACAAATAGATCTGCTCGAACTCTCCAACCAGATCAAGGCCGGAGGAGTCAGTAGGAGCTGACTCCTCCGGCCTTTCTTATTTGTAGTGGGCGACACTTATGTGCACCCTGCGTCGGAGCGTTGTTCTAGCGAGCAAGTTGGTGAGCAGCGGTAATCAGCCCATAGGTCAATGTTTTCACTCATGTCTGGGGGCTGATATATAAGTGAAAGTGGTAAACGACCTTTCGCAGCAGTTATTTCGAACTGACCAACGGACTGACTAGCGTGGCTAGAGGGAGAGAGAATCTGGTCAACGCGCTTTTTCAACTCAACGCCGCTCGCGTTAACCTTGCCCGCTCAACTGGCTCGTTGAACACATTGCAGTAGCGCCCCATTATTATTCGGGACGGTCATTTTCTCCCATGCACTCCCGCCATGGGGGAGATGTGATTTTACGCCGCCATGGCCATGGGGCTGAACAGGGCAAGGGTTTCTTCGAGTTGGGCTTCGGCTTCCTTCAGCAGGGGCAGCCAGGTGTTGTCTTTGAACTGGGTCGTCTGAATGGCGTAGGGGTTGAAGGGGAGCGTGTGCGGAGCCTGAGGGTTGGTTGACTCGTGGTGGTCGGCGATGAC
Organism: Nitrospiraceae bacterium; assembly: GCA_900299245.1. Taxonomy (GTDB): domain Bacteria; phylum Nitrospirota; class Nitrospiria; order Nitrospirales; family Nitrospiraceae; genus Nitrospira_D. The sequence goes on from OMJA01000205.1 coordinate 8,203, forward strand.
GCCGGCAAGGTGCACGATGGACGCGTGGAGCGCATATTCCCCGGCTAGATTCGGGGTGAGCTGGTGCCGAATGGCCTGTTCGATCTGGACCGGCATGCCCCAGAAGCGAATGAGTTCGGCGCCGACTTCGGCGTAGTCGCAGCCGATGCTGGACTGTTCGACTTCTGCAAGCGGTGTGTTGAGATTGGCGGATTCGATCAACGCGGATTGGGCCCGTTGCGGAACGGTTTGATAAAGTACGAGGTGGCCGATGTCGCGCAGCAGCCCTTCGATGAAAAACCGCTCGCTGTCTTCGATGTTGCAGGCTTTGGCAATCCGTCCCGCCATGAGTGCGGAGAGCACGCTTTTGCGCCAATAGGCGGAGAGATCCATGATGTCGGTGGTCATGCCGGTGAACGTGCGACCGACGGTGGTCGCGGTGACGAGGTCGCTGACGGCTTGCATGCCGATGAGGTTGACGGCGCGCGTAATGGTGTCGATCTGCTTGGGGAATCCATAGAAGGGGCTGTTGACGATCTTGAGAAGCCGGGCGGAGATGGCTGGATCGATTTTGAGCGCGTCGGCGAGATCGTCCATGGTCGACTCGTGATTGTCGACCACGTCCCTGACGCGGATATAGATCTCCGGCAGGGTAAAGATGTTGGAACAGGATTGGACGAGTTCTTGCGCCGATGCCATGGTGTCGATCCTCCTTACTGCGCGCTGGCAGATGGACTCGCTGACGCCCTCGGCTACCTCTATCGGCTGGCTGTTTGTGTAACTAAAGGGGGAATTGTGAAAATATGACGCGCTGTTCCGATTCGATGGGATACGAACAGTAGGACCTGGAGTTATTTCACTAGCCAGGCGCGGAAGGTTTTGGCACCAAGCGGCTTGGCGATTTTCAGGACGGCGACGGTCCCCGGATTGAGCACATCGTCGCCTGAGGGCGTGCGCCGGGCCGGATACCGTTCGGTTTTCATCAGGACACCGGCCTCATCCACAAAATCCACCATGATCTCGGCCGACTCGCGTAAGCCTCCTTGATAGTGGGTGCCCAGCCAATCCAACCGCTTGAGCGCCTGATATTGGATCAGAATCACCCCGTTCTCTTCTTGAACGCTGAGGATACGGAGTGCGCGATTCTGTTCGACTCCATGTGCGACGGGCACTCCGCCGGCCAACTGGGTTCTAATCGCGAAGGCCATGTCATCTTTGGGAACGGTCCCGCGAACTTTACAGAAGACCGTCTTGCGCTGATCGGTCTCCTCAACAACTTGCGCGGCATAGCGCGCGGCGAGATTGTCGACCAACTGGCGCAGCAATTCCGAATCGACGACCGCCGCGGTCTGCTCCCGGTACAACGCGGATGTGGCGATGGCTCGGCGCCAGGCTTCCCGGCAGGCGAGGGATTTGGCCTCGGCCGGCGATTCGGACTCACGGACGGCGTAGCGGTAGTCACCTGTCATCTCTATCCGATCGTTGGGCTGTTCAGCCGCGTGAATGGTGATTGGCAGCACGGAGAGTCCGGAGAGGAGCAACGTAACCGTGGCGGCTTGGCGGACTGACATAGGCGCCTCCTCTGACATGAGCGGGCTGGACGGGAGTCACGTTTCAGCAACGATACAATCTATGCTACCACGCGATAGGCATGCTCACAACGGCGGGCCGGTCTCGCCGTTGAGGGCTTCAACGATGGCTTGTACCGTGAGGGGGCTGCAGCCCTCCGATCGGTTATTCACGAGGACAAAGGCGGAGGTGTTGGCGGCCGCTGCCTGCCGTATCAGATCCACGGTTTCCTGTCGCATGCGCGGTTGCGGTTGGACGATGCGGTCGTAGGGCGCGTAACGCTCTACCGCTTGTTCGTAGGCCAGCCCTAACGGAGTCAGGAGGCGAAGAACGGTGAAAGGTGCGGTAAATGTTCCGGTCAGTGTCTGATGCTGATCAGACAGCGGTGGCATAGACGTCCAATGATTGTAAACGTGGGCGACACCGTGAGCCTGCAGAATATCCCGATAGCGTTGGTTCAGGATGGCGGGGTTTCGCACCTCGACGGCGTAGGCGGGTCCACTGGGTAGCTGGTCGAGAAACCGGTCGAGCTGAGTCAGAAACACGGAGGGTTCCAATCCCCAGCGTTGAAACTCAAACATGAAGGGACCGAGCTTGGCGCCCAAACCTTCCAGCGCCGGTTGTAGCACGAGATCACGAAAGACGCCGGCGTCGAGAAACCGCGGGTTGGGTTTACCGGCTTTCGCGCCGTAACGCGGGAGGTTGGCATAGGCCGGGACGGTGATCTCTTCCCAGACCTTCTGACAGAAACGAAAGTCGTCCGGTACTTGCGAGGCGTAGTGCGCCAGCTGTTGTGTGCCGGCTGGGCGGTAAAACGAATGATCGATGCCGACGGTGGAGAATAGCGGCCTGTCGTGGACGCGATACGCGGCGTATTCTGCGAGCGTGTCCTGGCTGAATCGACTTTTGGGATAGGTCCGACGGTAGACGCGCCCCTGCCAGCCTTCATAGGCCCAGGAACTGGTGCCGATGCGTAGAGTCGATGGGCTCACTGGCATTCCGAACGATTTAAAAAAGTCTACGGAAACAACAGGATAGCTTGACTTGCCCGGAGTCGTCCCGCACACTCTCGGCAATGTACGATCTGCCGGAAGCTGAACTTCTGCGTCTTCTCTCCGACCGTGCCGGTATTGCCGCAGACTACCACGACATTGCCGGGACCCGCCATGTGACCACCGACGAAACCCGTCGGGCGATTCTTTCCGCCATGGGCTTTCGTGTGACGGATCGCGCGGGGATTCTTGAGGCACTAACCACATGGGATGAGCGGGTATGGGTGCAGGGGTGCGAACCGGTCTATGTGGTCAGGTCCGGCCAGGCTTCCGGTGAGTGGGCGGTGCATGTGCGCTGTGAGCCTGCCGAGGATGCCTCCTTGCAGGTCCGCTGGATATTGTCGGGTGAACGCGGCGAGCCGCATTGGGATCGGCAAGAGGGGCCAGGGCTGCCGATTCGTGAGGAGCGGCTGATTCAGCATCGTCGTTTCGTGCGGCTGGCGTTCCCGCTGCCGCATGATGTGCCGGCCGGATATTACACCGTCACGGTTCAGGTGCAGGGCGGGGCTGCGCCGGTCGAACGGCGGTTTCGCCTGATTGTGGCGCCGACGCGTTGCTACGCGCCGGAGGCGTTTCATGCCGGGGCGCGGACCTGGGGGCTGGCGCTGCAACTATATTCATTGCGGAGCGAACGGAATTGGGGCATCGGAGATTTTGGCGACTTGTCGCGGTTTGTCGAGTGGGCGGGGACGCAGCTGGGGGCCGGTGTCATCGGATTAAATCCGCTGCATGCGCTGAAGAATACCAGGCCCTACCATATCAGTCCGTATTCGCCGAGCAGCCGGCTCTATCTCAACGAACTCTACATTGATATCGATCAGGTGGCGGAAGCGAAGACGGCACCGGATGTTCAGCAGCGGTTGGCCGACCCGTCGTTCCGCGCACAATTGGAGAAGGCGCGGACGAGCGAGTATGTCGATTATGAAGCTGTTGCCTCTCTCAAACGGACGATCTTAGAGCTGTGCTACCGGACATTTCTCCGCGACAACTTTGAGGGGACGGAACCGGATCTGAAACCGGCGACGGCCCGCAGCCGGTTGTTTCATACGTATGTCCGGGACGAAGGAGAGCCGCTGGCGGCGTACGCGTTGTTCCAGGCGCTTGAAGACGAGCGGCACTCGGTGCAATCGCGCTCGGTCGTGTGGGCGGAGTGGCCGGAATCCTGTCGCACCCCGCAAGCTAGCGCCGTGGCGGATTTCACGCGGCGGCACGTGCAGCAGGTGCGGTTCTTTCAATATGTGCAGTGGCTGGCGGCGGAACAGGTCGTCGCATTGGGGGAGCAAGCCGCCCGGGCAGGGATGCCGCTGGGTTTGTATCACGACCTGGCATTGGGCAGCGATCGCTACGGCGCCGACGGATGGCGATTCCAGGATGTGCTGGCTCAAGATGCGGATTGCGGTGCGCCGCCTGATGCCTTTGCTCCGGAAGGGCAGAACTGGGGATTGTCGCCTGCCGATCCCTTGAAATTGCGCGCGAGCGGCTATCAGTTCTTTATCGAACTGTTACGGAATAATCTGCGCTACGGCGGGGCGATTCGCATCGATCACGTGATGGCCTTGTTCCGGCTCTTCTGGATTCCTCGCGGAATGCCGGCGTCGATGGGGACCTATGTGCACTATCCGGCGGACGAACTGCTCGCGATTCTGGCACTCGAAAGTACGCGGGCCAAGACGCTGGTGATTGGAGAAGATCTGGGGACCGTGCCGGATTGGGTGCGCGATCGCTTGGCTGCAGCCGGGGTCCTGTCCTATCGTGTGTTGTATTTCGAACGGAATGGAGACGGCAGTCTGAAGTCCCCGTCGGCCTATCCCTCTCAATCTCTTGGTGTGGTGACGACCCATGATCTGCCGACACTGAGCGGCTACTGGGCAGGCACCGATATTGAGACGCGCGCGTCGCTCGGGCTTTGTGTGAGTGAGGACGCGCGCCGTGGCGCATTGGCGGACCGGCACTATGATAAGGCCCGTATCCTGTCCGCGCTCAAGGCCGAGGGGCTGTTGCCGAACGGGCTGTCGGAGGATCCGGCGCAGAGCCCGGTGATGACCCCGGAGCTCATGGCGGCGATTCATCTCTATCTGGCGCGGACTCCGTCATGGGTCGTGTTGGCCAATGTGGAGGATGTGCTCGGTCAGTGTGCGCAGACCAATGTCCCGGGCACGGTCGATCAGCATCCTAATTGGTCCAGGAAATTGGGCCGCACGGTCGAGGAGATGACGCGTGATGCCCGGTTTGATGCCCTCTCCATGCAGTTGCGTTCGGCCCGCCCACTTGTGTAAGTACGGGGTAGGGTCTGGCGGGCGCGTTGTCTGCCGCCTGATACGCATCGCAGGATCTGATTCTGCCACCGGAGTGAGTGTCTCACGATGAAAACCCGCAATTGGCTGGTGTTGAGTATCGCGGGTGCCTGCTTTCTGACCATTGTCATTATCGAGAAGTTTGCCCCGGCCAACGTGGTGGGCGCGTATGGCTATGTGTTGCCGATTCTCCTCGTGGCGATCTTGCGCAATCGCAAGCTGATGCTGGTGACGGTGTTGGCCTGCGTGGTGGCGACGTATGCCGGTCTGCTTCAGCCGACGAAACCGGGACGGTTCCAGTCCGCCGTCATCAATCGCAGCGTGGTGGTCGGGGTGCTGCTGATCGTGGCGTATTTCGGCATGAGCTGGGAAGAACGGAAAGCCCGCGAAGAAGCAGCCAGAGCCGCGTTGGCCAGACAGACGGAAAATCTGCTCCGTGCCAATGCGCAGCTGGTGGATGTGAAAGATCAGCTGAACCGCTCCGAGCGCCTTGCGGCTGTGGGCCAGCTGGTCGCGTCGGTGGCGCACGAGGTCGGCACGCCGTTGCATTCGATTGCCTGGCATGTGCAGGCGCTGGCGGAAGAGCCGACGGTCACGCCGGACATGAAGAAGCGGATCGACGTGATCGACGGGCAGCTCACGCGCGTCGTGCGCATTATTCAGGATCTGTTGTCTTCAACCAGACAGCGCAAGCCCGATCCGACCTGGTTGCCGGTCGATCGCGTGGTGAGTCCGGTGGCGGCGCTGATGGAACCGGCATTTCAGGCGAAGGGTGTCCAACTCCGGGTCGAATTGGATGAGACGGTTCCGCTGGTCTGGGCCGATGCCGAAAAGCTGCATCAGGTGCTGGTGAATCTGCTCGCCAATGCGATTGCAGCGACGTCGGAAGGCGGGACAGTGACGATCCGCGCTGGCAGCCGCCCCGCCGAGCCGGAAGAAATCGAAGTGGGGCAGCGAGTGGGCAACGCCACGTTCACGATGATGGTGACGATCGCCGTCAGCGATACCGGCTCGGGGATGCCGGAGGAGGATCTCCAGAAAGCGTTCACTCCCTTCTTTACGACGAAGGCAATCGGGAAAGGGACCGGGCTGGGGTTGTTCATCAGCCGCGAAACCGTGCAGGCCCATGGCGGGACGCTGACGCTCGACAGTCAGGTAGGGAAAGGGACGACGGTTGTGATATCGTTGCCCGGACAACGTGCCGCGGCCACCACGGCAGTGTAGGAGTCGGAATGCCGGCAGCAAAAATTCTTGTCATTGACGACGATGCGGTCGCCCGCGAACTGTTGGCCGATGCGCTGAAGAAGGACGGGCATGAGGTCGAGTCCTTTTCCAACGGGTCGGATGCGCTGGCCCGCGGCCAGCAGGCGACCTTTGACCTGGTGCTTACTGATATTCGCATGGGAACGGTCGACGGGTTGACGGTGCTCCGGGAGTTCAAGCGGTTCAGCCCGGATACCTCCATTGTCCTGCTGACGGCCTTCGGTTCGCTGGAAGGGGCGATCGAAGGAATCAAGCAGGGTGCGTTTGATTATCTGGCGAAGCCGTTTCGAAAAGAAGAGGTGAAGCTGGTTGTTCAGCGGGCGCTGGACCATTGCAAGCTGGTGAGGGAGAACAAGCGCTTTCGAGTCGAACTGAAAGAAAAAGAAGAGTGGTCGCCGCTGGTTGGCAGCAGTCCGGCGATGCTGGATGTCTACAAGCTGGTCGCACGGGTGTCAGAGAGCAAGAGCACGGTCTTGTTGCAAGGGGAAAGCGGGACAGGGAAAGAATTGATTGCCCGAGCCATTCACACCAACAGTCCGCGCCGGGATAAACCCTTCATTCCGGTGAATTGCGGGGCGTTGCCCGATACGTTGCTGGAATCGGAAATGTTTGGACATGAGAAAGGCGCCTTTACCGGAGCGGTGGGCATGAAGGCCGGCCTTTTCGAGGCGGCGACGGGGGGGACTCTGTTTCTCGATGAGATCGGCGAACTGGGACCGGCGTTGCAGGTAAAGCTGCTGCGGGTGATGCAGGACCAGGAAGTCCGGCGCGTGGGCGGGACCACCTCTGTGAAAGTCGATGTGCGGATCATTGCCGCGACGAATCGCGATCTGGAACAACTCGTTAAGGAGGACAAGTTCCGGGACGATCTCTATTATCGGTTGAATGTCGTGCGGATTACCCTGCCGTCTTTGGTGGATCGGAAGGAAGATATTCCGATGCTCGCGCATCATTTTCTTCAGAAGTATGCCGGCGGCTCGACTGCAGGCGTGCGCGGGTTTCTTCCGGAGACTATGACGCTGCTGAAGGAATATCGCTGGCCGGGCAATGTGCGGGAATTGGAGAATGCGGTGGAGCGCGCAGTGTCGTTGAGTCATGGACCGCTGGTTACGCCGGACGATCTGCCAGAAGGTATTCGGATCGCCGCGCCGCCTGACTCGAAGATCGCTCCGGCGTCTGAAGGAGACGACGCGTCTCTCACGCTCGAAGAAGTGGAAAAGCGTCATCTCATCCGGGTCTTGAAGGAGACGAAAGGCAATAAGGTGAAGGCCGCGAAAATTCTCGGCATCGACCGCCGCACACTGTATCGGATGGCCGAACGGTTCGGGCTTGATCTGGGGGATGATCCGGAGGCCGGTGACAAAGAGCCGGCGGAAAAGCTATAGCAGTTGCAGTGAGTTCTTGAGGAGCCGCAATTGGTTGTCGGCGCTTTGCGGCATAGCACTCGGAACTTGATCCCAGCCGGTAAAGATCCCGTCTTTTCCCTCTGAGCGAACTTCCAATTTCAGCGACGTGCTTCGGTCATCGGCAGCCTGCACCGAGGCATTCACGCGGCTCTTGATCGTGCCGAAGCGCCACCGGTACAGCCAGTTCCACGGACTCTGGATTTCTTCACGGTAACTGGTTTCCAGGGTGAACTCGTTTTTCCAGTCCACGTCGTATCCGCCGTCCGTCAGTACTTGCGTGAGCGCGGTTTTCACGGCAGCGACGGGGGCCGCCAAACGGGTTTCAATCTGGTCTGTCGGAAGCGGATGAGGGACTCCGCTGCAACTCAGCAGCGTCGTGGTCAGTGCGAGGATGACGCCTGTCCGCAGGTTCATTTCGCTTTGCTTTCCGGCGAACGGTAGACGAGATGCGTGTCGGTCTGTGTCACGCCTTCAATGCCATGGATCTTGCTCAGCACCAATTGTGTCAGCGCATCCTGATCGGGCACGTCGGCCACAACGATAATATCAGGCTTTCCCCAGCAGGGATCGATCGTTCGGATGGCTTTGATCTGCCCGAGTGCTTTCACAACGCTTGAGGTCAAGCCCGGACTCACGTTGATCATGATGTACGCACGATCGGACATCAGTTTCGCTCCGCTGCTAGGTGCATGAATCGTAAAGGGGACAGCCGGTGGGCCGGACTGCTCGTCACCGTAACGGACTCCCTGCGGTGGTGTCAATACGGACGTTGCGGGTTTGGACGCCGGCGCGGAGGCTTTGGGTTTTCTTGGCATAATGTCATTTCGGGGCGACGAGCACGTGGATGGTATGGCGGTCACTGACGCTGGTGAGATCCGATTCGAGCCTGGGTGGACCGCCGATACGGCCCTCCGGATCGTAAATGAAACAGAATAGGTGCCTGCATGATTTTCGTGCGCTGTAATGCTGGGCATCGGCAGAGATCTGCTCGGCCAGTTCTTTGGTGGTGAGGCCGGAGCGCGTCTTCTTGGCCACCACGGCGATCTGTTCTCCGTTCAAGAGCAGGGTTGTGCGGGTCGAGCCGCCGGCATAAGGCGGAGTCCATTCCTCGGCGCCGACCTCGTCGAACTCCAGCTTCAGGAGTGCGCTTAGGAGATCCTGCAGGTCGTAGTCGTCTTCTACTTCCAGTGTCGTGCGGTAATCCTTCCGCAGCCGCAGTTGTCGGGCCACGGCGTGAAACCGCAGGCAGACTTTACGAAGGGAGTCGATCGGATCCTGCTGAGGCTGCTCCGTACGAGTGCCGGCGGGGCTCGCAATCGGTTGCGGTGTCGGGTCAGAGGCAGTCGGGAGGTTCGGGATAGCTGGTACCTCGGATGGCCGTTGAATGGGCTCCACTAATGGAGGGGGGACAACGGGCTTCGGCGTTGCCGGGGGCATCACAGGTACTTCTGCGCGCAGTTGACTTACTGGACTGGTTGGGGGCGTCTCAGATGGCGTTGAGACGGGAGCTGCGGGTGATTCCTGCCGGGCGGACGGTGCGGCGGCGTCTGTTGTCGCAGGTGCTGATACAGGGGCCGGCGGAGCCGGCTGTATTTCCGCAGGTATCGCGCGAAATCGAGCTGATTCGAGGTGGCTTGAGGGAATGGCCGGAGCCGGTGGTTGAACCGGAGCGGGTGATTCCGATACCGGCACCGGTGCCGCAGGCGGAGCCGGCGGGACGGATCCGGTCGGCTGGCTCAGATTCGTCGTGATGGCGACGGACATGGTCACCGGTGGCATAGTCCCGGGAGTTGCTTGATTCATCGTAATCTGGGCTGCCGGCGTCGCGGGAGGCACCAATGTCATCTGAGGCGGGAGCGGTGCTGCGTCCGTCTGTGCCGTTTCGGGAGCCGGCGTCGATGGAGCGAGGCCTTGCAACTCGAGCTTCTTTCGTTCCAGCGCGGTGATGAAGGATTTGACCAGCAGGACGCTCTGTGCCGTTTCAGCAGGAGTGGAGATCTTCAGCTTGTGCGCGCGATGCGCCTGATATTCCGGAGACCGTTCTCCAAACAGCCGGCGGACTGTTTCACGAATTTGTAATTCGGCTTTGGCCCGCGCGCCGTCGCGATACGGGAAACCTTCACGGCTGAAGTCTTCGATCGCGGTGAGAATGCCGTGAAAAGTCTCGATGCCGTGGGTGATCTCTTCGATCACCGAGGCTTTCGAGCGTGTGCGTGGAGATTCTGCGGAACGTGCGCGTGCCATACGATTGAACGAAGCTTAGCCCAGGGGACGCACTCTGACAAGAAAACGAGGGAATCCCGCTTCGATGTCAACATCGCGATGATGCGGCTGAGCGTGGATTGGAAGAATCGAAGAGCAGGATGTTGAAGTTGGGTTGGTGCCCCCGATACGAATTGAACGTACGACCTACGGTTTAGGAAACCGCTGCTCTATCCAACTGAGCTACGGGGGCGTGGCGTGAATCTAGCGTACTTGGGAGAGGGGTGCAAGTGAAGGCTGTGCGCAGGAGACCGCGGGCTCGTTACGGCTTCTGCAGACCGGCGTGTTGTGCGCTCTCTTCCCAGTGACGGGCAAACTCTTTATAGGGTATCGATAGTTTTTGCTGCATGGCTGTATCGAGTGAAAGCCCTGTCTGCAGTCCATTCATCACCTGCCGTACTCCATACATACTGTACCGGTCGAGCAAATTCTGACTAGCGAGGGCGGATTCGAGGTAGGCCAAGGCCAGCGACGCTTTCGGGATCTGATCCCATCGGGGCTCCAATGAGAGCAGCGGAATGACGGGGAGCGATGTGTCTTTGATGTCGTCGAGGTCGGGCCACGGGTCTTCGGCCAATTGAATAGCCAGACCTTCGGCCAGCCAGGTGGGGAGTGTGTGTTTCTGTGCCCCCATTTTCTCCTGAATCAGCGCATGGGCGAATTCATGGCGCACAACGCGGCTGAGTAGTGCCAGATCCTCCATAGCTCCGATGGTGGGGATATGAATGGTGGTGGAGGCTGCGTCAAACAATGTGTCTGCGAAGGCGGGGCTTCCGACCTCCGCCGGGAAATTCTGGCCGGTATGCAAGACCACTTGAATGGATGTCGCGGGAGTATGGCCAAACTTTTGACTCATGTCTTGGTAGGCGTATTCCAGAATGGATCGGATCTGGGTCCACGCGTCGGGGATTTCTTTCCCGTCAAACCGTACCAGGAAATGTTCAGTGTTGCGTGGAACGAATGGTTTCGCCGGAGCCTGCGTTGGTGGTGCTGAGGGAACTTCTTTGGGTGCTTGTGCAGGGGCGGAAGCAGGCACAGGATCTTTCGGCATCGTTCTGACTGGTGCGGATAATGGCGCGATCGGTGCTGGTGCTGTCCTGGCGATTTGTGATGGCGCAGGCAGGGTATCGGTGACTCGTGCCGTGAGTTGGCTGAAATACGGTTTGAGTGCGGGGTCGCTGCCGGCTTGTGCTTCGACGGTTTTGAGTTGTTCTGCCGCGGCGGTGTTGTTGCCGCGTTCGATGTAAATGTCTGCCAATGCCAAATGAGGGAACGGATCTTTGGGGGCGTGGTGGATCACGGTCTGGAGAAATTCCGGAGTGAGGGCAGGGTCCCGGAGGCCCCAATAGGCCTGAGTCAGATTGATGAGCACGATCGGATCGGTGGGATTCAGTTTGACCGCCTGCTTGAAGGCGTTGACCGAAACCCCGATGCCGCCGAATTTTTCCTGTTGAATGCCGAGATTATTCCAGAGCGCGGCAGCATAGCGCCGTACCTGGTCTTTCTTGAGCGTCTGTGGTGATAGCTTTTGAAGACTCGATGCCACTTTTTTGTAATTGCCTCGGTCGAGATCCTCACGGATCTGGCCGAGTTGTGCAGATGGCGCATCGCCGGGATCGATCAGGCGAGTTTGGGGTACATCGGACGGGTCAAACCCAGTCGGGACTGAAAGCGGCATCGAGAGAGACGGCGACGGCGCTTGAGTCGGTGTGTCCGTTGCCGGAGGGGGAGTAATCGGGGCGAGGTAGGTGGGTTTAAGCCAGACTTGGTACAGGACGAACAGGCCCAGTAAGAAGGCAAGGGGGCGAATAATATTTGAGATGTCACGCTGGTACTTCATGTAACCCGTCTCTCAGGTATGCGTGTCCGCGCGGAGATGGTGTTTAACGCATTCGAAACGTTCCGGTCGCTTGTTTGGTTGTCTTCCATAGGGATGTTTCGTGACAACGTTCGCATTGCGGACCGAAGCTGCCTTCGTGTTTATCGTCTTTCTTATGGCAGGCGACGCAGGTATTCGGAGTCACAACCTTCCTGGCCATCGGCTGCGTGTGGCAAAGCTCACATCGAACTCCTTTATGGCCGCCGTCGAGCTTGAACTTGGTGCGGATGTCATGATCGAAATCCCAGATCTTCCAGTCACGGGTATTGTGGCATTCCTCGCATTGCGGGCCGAGTCGGCGTCGATGCGTGTCATCGTTCTTATGGCAGGCATGGCAGTCGGTCGGGGTTTTCTCCTTGTAGAGTGTTCCTGTGTGGCAGCTTTCGCATCTGGTTGCCCGATGGGTGCCGAGTAGCGGGTATTTAGTGTCTCGCTCGTGGTTGAAGAGGATGGTTTTCCAGGTCTCCTCGCTGTGACATTTCTCGCACTTCTCCCCGAAATTGGATCGATGGATGTCGTCTTTCTTGTGACAACTATAGCAGTCGGTCGGCGTTTTCTCTTTGAACAAGCTGCCTTTGTGGCAGCTCTCACATCTGGTTTTACGATGGTAGCCTTTCAGCGGATAGGTGGTGTCCCGATCGTGATGGAAGAGTAATGCCTTCCAGTCCCGCTCAGTGTGGCAACTGACACATTTCTCGCCAAAGCGACCTTTATGCGTGTCGTCCTTTTTATGGCAGGCGTAACAGTCGACGGGAGTCTTGTCCTTGTAGAGTTGCCCTTTGTGGCAGGACTCGCATTTCGTCCGGAGGTGTCCGCCGAATAACGAATACTTGGTGTGCAGCTCATGATCAAAGACGATGGTTTTCCAGTCGCGCTCGGCGTGGCAGGTTCCGCATTTGTCCCCGTAGCTCCCTTTATGCGTGTCGTCTTTCTTGTGGCAGCTGTAACAGTCCATGGGAGCGTCTTTGAAGGCCGGTGTGGTATGGCACTTCTTGCAATCAGTCGTTTCATGCTTTCCTACCAGGGGAAAGCGTGACTTATTGTGGTCGAACGGGGTTTTCTTCCAGGTTCGTTCGGTGTGACATTCCTCGCAGTTCGTGCCTTCCTGTCCTTTGTGCTTGTCGTCCTTCTTGTGACAGCTGTAGCAATCGATCGGGGTGTTTTTATAGCGGTCATCGGCGTGACATTCTTTACAGGCGACTTCCCCGTGCTTCCCGCGAAGAGGGTATCGCGTCTTGCTGTGGTCGAAGCGGATCTCTTTCCACTGGTTGTCGGTATGGCAATCCGTGCAGGACTCCCCCGCCTTCCCTTTATGCTTATCGTCTTTCTTGTGGCAGGCATAACAGGTTGAGGGCGCTTCTCGGAATTTGGCTTTGGGTTTGTGGCAGGACTTGCATTCAACTTTCTTGGAGTTTGCGTGTGCGCCGCGAAGAGCGAAATCGGTTTTTAGATGATCGAATGTCTGTTCGTTGATCGGGGCGATGTGTTCGCTCCTGCCTTTATGCTCGGTGTGGCATTCCTTGCACTCGCGCTGTTCTTTCAATCGTCCGTGGAAACCTTGTTTCTGCGCGATATCGGCTCGCACCTCTTTATGGCAGTCCTGGCAGAGTTGGGTCTGTGCGCCTTTATCGAAGCGCTTATGGCATTTGGTGCAGTCTTCTTCCCATTTGGCATGGCCCTCAATGACCTGCCCCGGCATGAGCGCTGTCTCAACGTTTTCCGCCCAGCCTGGCGAGTTCGCGAACGGCATGAGGCTTCCGGCGATTCCGATGACTATGAGATAAAGCGCGCGCACCGTTGCAATGCCTAGTACATGTAGGCGGCCAGGATATGAAAGATCGTGCTGGCCGCTAGAAGGTAGATGAGGGGAATGTGGAGCACATGCCATAGCGAGAAGAGCCGTTCATAGGTGGTGAATTGAGCGACCCGCTCAATTTCTCTGAGATAGGAAGAGACCAGGGCCACGGCTTCCGGGGTGCCTCTGCGAAATTCAGGCCGGCGTTCCGAACCAAGCATGCGCTTCAATTCCCTAGCGCAGCGAAATTCGATGACGAATCGTGTCCATCCCAGCGTCAGGAAATGCCATGCAGAAGATGTCAGGGAGCGGTCAGGTTGTGTGGCCATTCGCTCGTAAGATTGAAGCCATTGCTCGACTCTCGGTGCGAAATGCAGCCGGGACTTGGTTTCCCCTTCCCGGCAGGAAAGTTCTGCCTTCACTTTTTCCAGAGTGGCCCGGCTTCCATACAGGCCGTAATGGATTTTGGTATAGACAAAACGGCCTATCACGCCGCTGACGACAACTCCCAGCATGCTGGCAAGTGCGACGGCTGCGTTTGTGGACCGTATATGAAAGGTGGAGTGGAACAGAACGAGGGCCGGGCCCACGATGCCCATGATCATATGGATGCGAAACCAATGTTTCAATGCACCCCATCGTTGCATCCATGACACGTGTTTGCGGAGAGGATAGGCGAGAAGTGCCAGCATCATGACCGTGCCGATCACGCCGATATAAAACCCGAAGCCGGATCGCGGCGTATAGTATTTCCCAACGGCGACGAGGTAGGCGGCCCAGATTACGAGAGCCGTAACCAGTACCCCCATAAGTTGACGGAGTGACGATGGTCGTTCCTGTGTGTCAGCGAGTGGGCGCCGTCCGGGCTCGTTTGCAATGGGTGCGGCAGGAGTTGCTCGACGCTCAATTGTTCCGGCTGTGCTCAAAGGTCTGCTCCTTCATTTCGTTTCTGATTTAGGATCGATGAGAGTTGCGCGGTAAGCCCCTGGTTGTATCGCAATTCTCAAGCCGCAATGCAGTGTCCTTTTCTGCCCGAGTCTCGAACCTTTCTGATCGTGGGAACATTATCCCAACTGTACGGGCTGTCTGTTTATGCCTACAGTCTCGTACGAGCCCGTGGCGTGTGCACTTGAAATGGCAATCCTCGATCTCCGGCATTTCCGACAAATGATGATTTTGGGCGGCTTGTGATTTTTGGGTATAAGCCTTGCGTAGCTGAGTCTCTATATTTGGGCTGTCTTTCCCATATTTCGCCAATTACGTTGTGGTCTGATTAGGTGGGAATATAATCCCAATAAAAGAAGCTGGCAAGCAATTGGGTGGCTCTGTGCATTGCGGGGCTGTGAGGGTGGAACGCGTATGAGCAATGAGATGCATCAACAGGTTTCAAAGCCAAGCGCTCCCGGATTCCTGACGTGGTTAGCGGGTTTGCTGCTTCTCTTGGTATCTATCTGGGGAGCGCCAGGGTTGTTGTCTGAAGCGAGTGCTCAAGGCGGGACGAGTCGGACGGATATTGAGTTTGCCCATGCTTCGACCGGCTTTCAACTCACCGGGGGGCATGCTCAAGTTCCTTGCGAGCGTTGTCATGTGCAAGGCGTGTTTCGCGGCACTCCCACGCAGTGTATGCAGTGTCACTCGCCGGGGGGGCGCGTGGTCTCTTCATTTAAGCCCGCCAACCACCTGCCGACTACAGTGAACTGCAATAGTTGCCATCGCACGACGAATTGGAAGCCTGCTTTCTTCACGCATAATGGTGTTGCTCCGGGAAGTTGTGTGAAGTGTCACAACAACAGCATCGTGCAAGGGAAGCCTGCAACGCATATTCCAACCAGCATGTCTTGCGATAATTGTCATCGGCCCGTTTCCTGGACCAGCGTGTCATTCAGGCATATAGGGGTGGCATCAGGCACGTGTGCGACCTGCCATAACGGGGTTCAGGCTCCCGGCAAACCGGCAACACATATTGTCACGGCGTTGTCCTGTGATAGCTGCCATAAGATGGGGACCACATGGGTGCTTGTCAGTGGCAGCAAATACAATCACTCGGGGATTACAAGCGGATGCGTGACCTGTCATGGCGGTACGACGGCTGGTGTCATGGGCAAGCCGTCCGGGCACATACCCACGGCCTTGGGGTGTGAGGTTTGTCATACCTCGACCGTGGCTTTTGGGCCGGGAACACCGATGAATCATCTCGGCATTGCAAGTGGATGTGCAAGTTGCCACGGGGGGGCGTACACGGGAGTCATGACCAAGCCTTCCACGCACGTAGTGACGACGGCGGGGTGCGAGACCTGTCACACCTCCACCACAACATTCCGGACGGC
>OMJA01000206.1 GCA_900299245.1 Nitrospiraceae bacterium
CCGCACTGTCGCCTGGCTGATGAAACAGAAGCTGGCCGCGCGGTATCCTATGCTCGGCGATCGCATCCAGGCCACATCGCCCGATATCGAAGACACCTTGACCAGATAAATTCCGAGACGCCATGCCCGATCATCAAACACCATGTGAAGCCGCGCTCCTCTCGGGGCAATGGGACGTGGCCGAGACAGAAGCCCGCGCCTGGGCCCGCCATCTTCCGGAAGGAAAAGAGAAGGATCCGCGTCCGCACTTCGCGCTGAACGCCGTGCACCTCGTTCGCGGGCAGTTCGCCGACGCCTGGCAGGCACATAGCCGTTGCCTGAACGAGGCCGATGACATCGCCGAGGTGAAGCAGTGGGTGGAATCCTTCGTCGGCCGGCAGCAGGAGAACGCGCACGCCCATCTGATCATGGGATTGTTCCTTGCCCAGTCCGGCGAGTCCGAACTATCCATGAAGTCGTACAAAGAAGCGGCGAAGCTCGCGCCGGAGTCGGCCTATCCGCATTATTTTCTCGCGCAGATCCACGAGCGGGCGAACCACCTCGAAATGGCGATCAAAGAATATCGCGAAGCCGTGCGCCTCGCGCCGGACTACGCTCCGGCCCGCACCAATCTCGGTGTGGCCTATCAGGAGCAGGGTCGTCTGGAGATGGCGATTCCGCAATATCGCGAAGTCATCAAGCTCAACCCGAACGATCACATCGCCCACGCCAATCTCGCCTGCGCGCTCGCCGAGCAGGGCAAGATGGAACCGGCCGTGCAGTCATACAAGACGGCGCTCAAACTCGATCCGAACGACGCCGAAGTCCATTTCGCCCTGGGCGGGTTGTATGAAACGCGCGGGCGGCTGGATCTGGCGGAGAAGACCTATCGGGACGCGCTGAACGCCAACGCCGAATTCGGCGCCGCCTACTCCGCGCTGGGCTGGCTCTCGCTCCGTAAGCAGCGCATGCAGGACGCGCAGGAACTCTTCAGCCGCGCGTTGAAGTGCAACGAAGAAGACCCGCGGGCCTACCACGGCATCGCCGAACTCTACGCCATCCGCGGCAAGCGCCAGAGCGCGATGGAAAACTACAGCAAGGCCGTGAAGCTCTACCGCGACCCCGAAATGCGCAACATGCTCATGAATCAGCTATTCCAGGAAGGCCAAGTGCCGGATTAGCAGGACGCTGAAACCGGCCGCCAGCTTCGTTCTCGCTTCGCTCAGATCCTCAACGTAGCCCAGAGGCTACGCCTCCGGTCCTCACTCGCTGCGGCCTTGCTGAACGGCCTTTTTGAGCATCCTGAAAGTGGAAGAGCCCGACCACATTTCTCCCAGGTGACAAATGCCGAAGTTTCTCATCAAGGAAGGTATGTACTACTCACATACGGATGAGACCGCGTTCTTCCGCTGGCTAAAGTCTATTTCAGGTGTTACTAGGGTGATCGGGAAGCCCGATGGACTAGAAGTACATCTTCGCTCACGCAGGCTATCATCGGCTGCTCTATACGAATTGATCGCCCTACACTTTCGGTATGGTTTATCCATGCGGACACTCGCACAGTTTGAAACTCCAGCGAACCGAAATTGGTTTCGCTCGCGCGAAAAGTATTGGTACAAATCCATATTCGGAAATAGAGGCTTTGAGTTCTTCGATCGTCCCGCCAGTCAAGCCCGTTTTCAGGGTAATCCAAGCGAGCGCATAAAAGTTTCGACGGTGGTGGTGTAATCGCTGGGGAGACTCAGTTCTTTGTTGATCTCGCCGTGTGGAGCAGACCAGCAACATCGGAGCCGGTGCGGTCGTCAGCTGGTGGTAAGGCGATACCTCAGTCCAGAATTTGCTGTCCTTGCCGAACGCACGATCATAAATTCTATGGTGCCTGCCATGCAGGATCTCGATAAGGTCGAAGGAGGCGCTGTCCTGCTATTGATAGTGCCAATGACAATATTGTGTGCCAAACGGGCTTAACGGTTCGCTTTTGAGATCAAGCGCCTCGACTCTTCCCATGACATAGCCCAGCACTGCATCAGCTCGCTCCTGTGAAGAGCGCGACGCAATAATCTTGTTGAGCTGTGCGATTGGCTTCTTCTGATATCCCAGCACAAATGCGATGGAGGACAGCGCGCCCGCGCGCTCCTGTGAGTCGTCGATAAGGGAGAGGGTAGTTAGCGCACCATCCAAATCGTGGATTCGCGCCTGCACCTCGGAGAGCTCTCTATAGTGGTGACGTTTGTTGACCTTCACCAACTGAGGTGTCGCGCCCGGGAATGATTCCTGGAAGCCCTTTACGCTGAACGCACCAATCGCAGTTCTAGCCCTGTTTGCTGATCGTACCGCTTCTTCATGAACACCCACCTTTTCATAGGAGAGTGCGAGGAGTTTCAAGACACAATCTTTTGCTTCGGGTCGCGCCTGCTCAAATGCCGCCTCGATCTTCTGAATGCCTTCTTTGCCTCCCTGGATCTTCCCTATCCTTTCAAGAGCAAGCCATTGACGTTCTATTGGTAGTTCCGCGACTACACTCTCAGCTCCGGCAAAATCTCCAGATCGTGCTTTAGTCTGAATAATCTGATTGAGGACTTGAGTTCGTCCTGAGAGTGGGCTGCCGGATTCAGCTGCTTGTGACAATGGCCGAGTTTCTAGAAACTCGACGGTCTTTAAGGCCGCAGTGAATTCCTCTAACTTAACCTGTAATAACGCGATCGAGACGAGAGCCTGATGGGATGTTTGCTCATCATCAAGCAGACTCCTCAGGACGTCGATGGCCTCACGGTATCGTCCTAAAGACTCTAGTTGCTTGGCGATACGAAATTTGGCACCGGATCTGTAGTCCGGCTCCTTGAGCCTATCTGCCGTAGCTAATGCGGCTGCCAGATCACCGGCAGTGACCTGTCTAGCTGCAATTTCCATAAGCGCCCAAGCTCTGTAATTGTCCTGTTGTATGAGGCTGGTTGTCTGAAACGCTGATTCCCAGTCATGAGATTCAGCCTGTACTCCCACAATTTTTGAAAGTGCTTCGTCTTTAGGCATTCGGTGGGTGTCGCCCCAATCGAGTGGAAGCCGGGGCGTCAGCGCAAGTGCCTCCTCCAGATGACTTCGCGAGGCGTTCCTGTCCCCAGCCTTGATGAACCCACTTGCAAGCCATATGAGCAGAAGCACGCGGTCCTCCGGATCTTGAATCGAGGCCATCGAGTTTCGTGCCTCCTCCAAATATCCGTAATCTATTTCTTCCCTCACGACTGAAAAAAGCGCGCTATCCCAACCGCGAGTTCCTTTTTTACCCTGCGCAAGTCTTCTTGCAGCTGCGAAGTCGTTGGTCTGGACCATTATTTCCGCAATCGAGGATATGGCGAAGCGGCGTCTCGACCTATCCGAAATCAATGTCGCTGTAGATATTGCGGACGACGTGTTTCCCAGTACGGCTAACTCTCTCGAGATGCGACTATAAAAATCATCCTTGCTTGAGCCACTGGGCGCGGAGGCACCGGTTTTCACAGCCTTGAGTAACAACGTCTCCAGCTGTTTTGCCATAGGAGGGTCAACGGCCAGCTGTTGTCTGACCTGGGAAACAGTTTGAGGATATGGATGAGGAGGTAGCTCATGCGTGTGACCAGTAATTGGACTGAGGGCGAGACAAGGAATGAGAGAATGGTGCAGGACAGAACAGATACGTCGGACGAGAAGAGGAGGGTTATTCATGAAAGTAGATAGCCAATGACTAGTAACAAAGGTATCACAGATGTGATGGCATCAAAAGGAACACGAGGCATTTATCCGATCGGGTGAAGCTTCAGGGCAGCCCGAGCGAGCGCATAGAAGCGTACCTTTTGGGGTACGTTGAGGATCTTTCGAGAAGAGAGCGAAGCTTGGGAATCGATGCGTCTCAGGGCTTCGGGAGTTGGGCTGGTGAGAAGGTCGGATTTTCAGCGACTGATTAGAGTTCGCGGATGGCGCCTTGCAGAACGGTGATCTGGGTCACCGGATCGCCGGAGGATTTCAGTTCAGTGCGGATCTGATCTTTGAGATATGAGGAATAGCCGACGCGGTCGACGAGGAGATCAAGAAAGCGCTCGGCGGGCAACAGGCTCTGGGTCCGGAGTTCTTCGACCGTGTCGTCGCTGACCGGAATATAGGTGCTGCCGATGTGGAACACCACGTTGTAGTACCGACCCTTGCCGATCCGTTCGAAACGTAAGCCCTTCATTGCCGTTTCCCTTCCCTCATGCGAGGGGCCCATTTTAGACAAGTCATGGCGCGGAAGACAAGGGTAGCCTCAGCAGGTTGTTGAGAAAGTCTGCCAGCGGCGTTCTCGCGGCGCTCAGAGGCTCTATGTACCACAAGGGTACGCCTCGCCCCTTCGCTGGCTGCGGCCTTGCTGGACAACCTTTCTGAACAACCTGCGAATGCTGGTATATGAGTCTGTGGATACACTCGAGGGTCGCGGTTCTGCCGTGAGAATGTCGTATGCCAACGATCTGTCAGCTCACGGCTAGGCGCTTTTGGCCTGTTTCCCGAAATATTCCTGCCGGCTGACCGACACGTCCGTCACGAACATGACGCCGGAGTGCTTTTCAAACAGCGGCCGGAGGCCGGAGAGGATCGGCTCGACCTTGTCCTCCGGGACGACGGTCATGATCATCTCGAGGCTTTCCTGCTCACTGAACATGAAATGCGCTTCACGGACGCCGTGGTGTCCCTTGCCGGCCAGGTTGCCGATGATGGTATAGCCGGTCGCTTTCACGCGATCCAGCAA
The DNA here is from genome assembly GCA_900299245.1 of Nitrospiraceae bacterium. Taxonomy (GTDB): domain Bacteria; phylum Nitrospirota; class Nitrospiria; order Nitrospirales; family Nitrospiraceae; genus Nitrospira_D. The sequence continues at coordinate 4,733 of OMJA01000206.1, forward strand.
ATCGGTCACGAAGGCCTGGTGTTCTCCGGCGACGATCACGCGAATCTCTTTCATCGGATGCAATGTCAATGCGCCCATCGAAACACTCCTTTCCTGGCTCTGTCCATGTGAATGCCTTTGTTACCGGTCTCTATCGAGCGGCACCCATTCGCCTGTCGGGCGGTACCGATACCACAGCCCGTCATCGGGGTCGAGAGCGACGAGGTGGACCCATTCGTTATGATAATAGTGCCGCAGGATTTCGTGCCGCTCGACCAGCTTGTCGATGCGTTCGCGCGGCGCCTCGACGATGGTCAGGAGCCGCATCGGTTCATGGTATGGGACGTCGCCGTTCATCACGGTCTGTCTGGCTAAGCCCAACCGGAGATCGCTCCAGGGGCCCGACATGATCCCGATCCGCCCCACGACATTATGGTAAATCTTGCTGCCGCTGCCGTACACCTCGTTGTCCACCGCGGAAAAATAATGTTCCATATTGATCCACTGCGCCACGACTTGCGGGCCGGTCAACAGCACTTCCAGGAGACGGCTGCTCGGGTCCTGCTTCGCATCGTAGGATTGCAGGAACACCCGCCCGTCGAGATTGAGTCCTTTGGTGAGTTCCCGCCGTCCGATCACGATCGCCGTGTTGCTCGAAAGGCCCCATTCCGGCCGGACCTGGCTCCAGTCCACGCTCCGTTGCCGGACATGGGCTTGCGCCTTCGCGTCGACCAGCGGTTCCTGAACGTCGGGGAAACGCGCGCACCGTTCCTGGCTC
>OMJA01000207.1 GCA_900299245.1 Nitrospiraceae bacterium
ACGGCAAACAAAGGCTGCCGTCTCTGCATCATGTATTGCCCGGAGGCGAACTGTCTGGACCTCAACTCCTCCAAGATGGTGGCGGAGGTCAATATCGACCGCTGCAAAGGGTGCGAGCTGTGCGTGGTGGTCTGCAACGCCGCCAAACACGAAGCTATTGTCATGCAGGCCGTGAGTGCCACCGGCCAGCTGATCGCCAAGAAGGGCGAGTCAGCGGCCCTTGGGCAAGCCTACCAGGGCTAGCCTGCCGCAATGTGAAACGGGAAACCCCATGGCGTCCGCGCTATGGGGTTTTTTGTTGAGAAATGAGGTGTGCCGATGAACGAAGAAGATAACGTGATCAATGAGCTGCTCGGTGAGATCGCCGGCTTGATCACGCAATACCCCAAGGCCCTTGAACGGCGCGCGGCACAGATCCAGACAACGGGGAAAGACCCCGAGCTGGTCGAAAAGCTCGTCAAGGCGGCGGATACAATGCGGGACAGCGGGAATCTCTACCTCACCTGGGCCAAACACTATGCCGCGTTGGCCGAAGGAAACACCGACGCGTCATCGGATGAGGATGAAACAGAGGACTTTGACGTCTAAAAAAAACTCCCCCTCTGCAAGAAGTTTTGCTAGAATGGGCCTCGCTTCCATTGAACTCTCCGTTCCCCGGTAGCTCAGTTGGTAGAGCAGCCGGCTGTTAACCGGCTGGTCGCAGGTTCGAGTCCTGCCCGGGGAGCCAATAAAGAAAGAGGGCTGACGGCCGCAGGCCGTCAGCCCTCTTCGCTTTTCATCTCCTGATCCTCTTACGCCGCAAGCGTCGACGGCCGCTGATGCACCCCACGCGCGGCAACGCCGCTTTTCAGCACGATCTCGCAAATATGATCCAGCCGCTCGATATGCTCATACGCAGCCCAGGGATCAGCGGCGACCGCACAGACGCCATGATTCGCCTGGCCGACGATATCGAATTCCAGCGTGCCGTCCTTGTGCAATCCCATGCACTCGGCCGTCACATCCGCCAACTCGCGCGAGAGCGCCGGTAACGCAGGCACCGTCCGGCCAACGCGCGTGTAGCGTGAGATCTCCGGAAACTCGGCGCTCATGGCCTGCAAGTCCACTCCTGCGTAAATCGCCGCGACAATGTGGGTCGCATGGACGTGGACCACCGTCCGTGTCTTCTTCGAATCCCGTTGCAGATTCCAATGCATCCACAACTCGCCCGACGGTTGCTGTCCGTCTCGAATTTTCGGCATCGCGAGACCGGTGACGGGATCGTTGACGATCTCGAGCCTGACGACATGTTCGGGGTGAACGATCGTCTTCCGCCATCCGGAAGGCGTGATATAGAGATACTTGCCCTCGCGTTTCCGCATGCTGATATTGCCGTCTCTGGTCGTAATCCACCCCCGCTCATAGACCCGCCGCATCACATCGCCAATCGCTGTTAACATGTCGCCTCCTTATACGAACTCCCGGAGTCCGTTATCGGCGGGTCATGATCCCGGCTTGAGAGCCGGCGGTTATGGTCCCTGTAGAACTTTCTGTATACGCTCACGGCCGGATTTTGTTTATGATGTGACTAGATGAACCACTCCCATCACTTCACTCCGCCGGTCCTGCTCCGTAACGCGCACCTCATGACCCTTGCGCCACGGTACTGGCCGCGTGACACCTCCCTGCGGCAGATCCCGCAACGCGAGCGCCTCTTCTCGACCGAACCAGGCACCCAGCTCCTCGGACTCTGCCATTGGCAGCCGCAGGCTTTGGAGGCGCCCACTCTCATTCTGGTGCACGGGCTGGAGGGCTGCGCGGACTCGCATTACATGCGTGGAATCGCAACCAAAGCTTACCGTCTCGGCTTCAATGTCGTGCGGATGAACCAACGGACCTGCGGCGGCACCGAACACCTGACGCCGACGCTCTACAACAGCGGACTGAGCAGTGACTATCGCGAAATTGTGCGGGAACTGGCAACGGTAGACGGTCTGAGACGTATCTGGCTGGCGGGCTACTCGATGGGCGGCAATCTGGTGCTGAAAGCAGCCGGTGAAATGGGAGGAGCGGTACCGGCCTTCGCGGGAGTCGTCGCGGTATGCCCGAATATCGATCCGACTCAATGCGTGGCGGCCTTGGAACAGCCACGCAACTGGATTTATCACCAACACTTCCTGTCACAACTCAAAGCACGCATGAAACGGAAAGCCGGACTTTTCCCTGGCAAGTGGGACCTGCGTGCAATGGGTTCGATGAAGACCATCAGCCAGTTCGACGACTATTACACCGCTCGCGATGGAGGCTATCGGAACGGAGCCGATTACTACGACCGAGCAGGCGCCCGTCACGTGCTCAGCCGGATTGCCGTCCCGACAATGATCATCACCGCCCAGGACGACCCGTTCATCCCCTACTCCCTGTTCACCGGCCCGGAACTCATCGAAAATCAATTCATCACGCTGCTGGCTCCACGCCATGGCGGCCACTGCGGATTCTTCGGCCTAAGCCACAACGGTGAAGACGCCTACTGGGCGGAAAACAGAATTGTCGAGTTTGCGAGCCGCGCGCGGTAACTGACTTGGCGGCCCCGGATATGAGGCCGCAGCAAGCGAAGAGGCAAGGCGTACTCTCCGCAGTACGTGGAGCCTCTAAGCGCCGCGAGAACGCCGCTGGCGGCCTTTTTCAACAGCCTACTAGGCGGCTTTCTTCAGACGCCGGGGATCGGTCGCAGCGACGAGTGGAGCACAGGTTCTGACCCAGGTCACAATGAGCCAGGCAACGGCAGCCACAATGCCCACGATAAACATCCAGTTATAGATCCCTTTGGCAGACTTGGTCAAAAACGGTCCCCCGACCAGCAATAGGACACCGTAGGCCAGAATCACCGCGACCAGCGTCGTCACCGGAAGAATCAACGCCCGATAGGGCGACAACCATTTCAAGTCTTCTGGAAGGTCCGCCGCCAGCTGGCGCGCGCCGATCCATGCCAGTGCCATCGCGCAACTATAGCCAAGGAACTGGACCAAATCTGAAGCTGTTAACTTTCCCACAGCCGTCTCGAGAAAGAGCGGAACATGTCCAAGAATCAGGGCGAATGCGCATGACAGCAGCATTGCCACTCCGTATTGCATCATCCACGTCCGTGCTTTCATGGTTACCCTCCTGCCGGCCACGGGGAACATCGATCGTGTCCTGCCAAGCATACCACTCCGCTGACTATTTCCTAGAATCAACGTGTTCCGTGCGCAGGCGGTGAGTGAGTGAAATTACGTCAGGCGGATTGGAGGTAGGTGCGAACGTCCTGAACATACGTTTTGAATGGGTCGGGCATGGGAAACGGCGTACGGCCGTTGACCTGAAAGATCGACCAGTTGATGACATACGCCGGAAAAAACTGTTCTCCCGGCGACGGATCGCCGATACCCTGCGCCGGACCGGCCGACAACAAATGCCGCACCAATTCACCACGGCCGAAGGCGCGCGTATTGCGCGGGGGATGTTCCATCGCCAGCGTAATCGCCTTGTCCGTCGTCATGCGAGGCGCCCGCCCCTCTTCGAGCAACCCGAAATAGAGACCGCGGTCCGCACGAAGATTATGATATTCGAGGTCGAGGCTCTTGAGCGCCGGATCCTGCCACTCCAGCTGTTCGGCGTCACGAAAGGATTCGAGCAGCCATAATTTTGAGGCCCAATCGACCCGTCCGACCAGCTTGGCATAGTCGCCGCGCAAGTCCGTCAGGACCGATTCCCACTGATCGAGCACCCAGTCGGTCTCCTCATCCTGCCCGGCATAGGCATCCCGCGCGGCCGCGAGAAACTGCTCCTGAAGATCGATCGCCGACATCGTCCTGCCCGATTGCAGCCGCACGATCCACTGGCGACTTTGATCCTGAGAAATCTCCTGCAGCGTTTCGACCGGCTCATCGAGTTCCACTCCCGCCGGTGCCTTTCCCTCCTCGATCAGCTGCAACACCAATCCCGTCGTGCCCATTTTGAGCGCCGTCGCGACTTCGGCCATATTCGAATCGCCGAGCAGCAGATGGATGCGCCGGTATTGATTGGGATCCGCCAGCGGCTCATCGCGCGTATTGACGATGGCCCGGTTCTGCTGCACCCACTCGAAAAAATCGTTCACGATATGATCGGCCCGTTGCGAAATCTGATACGGAATCATCGTCTGAGGGCCATGTGAACGGATCGCGCCGCGCGGCACGATCAGACGATCCATTTGAATCCAGGCGTCCTGCGGATTAGCCGATCCGATGCGGCCGGACCCCGTGAAAATCTGTCTGGTGACCAGGAACGTCACCAGCGGACTCAACCCTCTCCGGCTGAAGGGAAACCGGCGGGTGACCAGATAGTTTTCGTGCGACCCGAACGTCGCATCCGTCTCATGATCGATATTGTTCTTGATGAGCGAAATCGTCTCGCCGAATCCCAAGGCCTCGATCGCCGCCTGAAGCAACTGATCGCCCGCCCGGTCGACCGCAACGAGATCGACGAGCGACTGGCATTCCGGCGAGGCATATTCCAGATGCCCCATGTCGAGATACATGCGGCCGGCATTGGTGAGAAACCCTCCGTTCCCCGGCGGCTCGTCGTGCCCGCGATGGTGGAGATCCAGCACTCCCCGATGCTGGGCATGAAACAGATGATCACGAATTTTGTGGGCGAACCAGGTGGGCGAGTGATCGGGACGATCCTCATTCACGAGAAGGCCGTATTCCGTTTCAAGCCCGAAGATACGATTCAGCATGTTACCGGGTCACAACCGCCTGAAGATCGCCGGGAAGCAGCCGGGATAATTCGGCCGGCTTCAGCGCACGATACTTGGATGAACCGGCCTGCTGCCGATCCAGGACCGCGCATTCCAGCGTTTTATCCGCCAGCACCTCACGGAGATGCGCGTGCAACGCCGCCTGATCGGGAGCCGATGCAACCTCTGCGCGGCCGGCCTCCTGCCCTCCGTCAGCCGCCGCCTCGGCCGGATCCTGTTGATGCGCAAGCGACCCGATCGCCCAGGTGCGCAGCGCCAGCAACAAACCCTGCTCAAGCGTGCACAGAGACGGCTTCTGCGCCTTCACATACTCCTGCATGCGCGCCTGCGCCGGCTTCGTCGCAGCCAGCACGGCATAGTCCTTCAGTTCTTCAAACGTCCCGTCATAATTGATCGTGAGCAGCGTATCCTTCTCCGGTTTCTGGCCCAGCTCGGCCAGCAGAATCCTGACGATGAACGGCGCCTTATAGACCTCTTCAAACGCCTGTTTGATGACCGGCGCGATGCCGTATTTCACCAGGCGGGAACCTGTCACGTCGGACGGAGACCGATTGAACCCCTCGGTGTGCGCCATCTCCAACAGGCTGAACCGGAGTTTTTCCAGATCCGCCGGATGCCCCATGCCTCCCAGGGCGATGCGATCGTAAATCTCGTACAGCTTCGACGTGCCCTTGCTGACGGTCGTCAGAAGCAGGCCCCCGTCGTAGCCCAGGGCCACCACTGGACTCCCCTGTCTGAACTGTTCATCGAGATAGGTCCGGCGATTGCCGACTGCTTCGACCCACCGATAGGGTTCTTCATACATGGCGCGACACCTTCGTTTCGAACAATTGTTTCAGCGTGGAATCCGGGACGGTTCTCAGCCCGTCCTGCGTAATGAACTTGACGACCGGATAGAGACTCGCTTCCCGATTCCCCCCGCCGGTCGCCGAATCGAACTCAGCGGCACTGGTCAAGAGGCGCAACGCCTGCACAGTCGCCTCTTCCTCCGTCAGCGCGGCCAGCGGACGTTCGCCCCAGGTGTTCACATAGTGCAGAATCCCGCGGATGGTCGGCGATCCGGAACCGGAAACCGCATACTCGACGCCTTCAAACTCGGCCCCGAGAATGTCGTAGAAGAAGATCTTGGCCGCCCCCTGCTCGAAGTCATAGCCGGCAAACACAGGCACCACAGCGCCGGTCCCCGCCAGTGCCGCGGCGACATTTTCTTTTAACAGCTTCGACACCGCGCGCAGCTTTCCCTCGAAGCTCAATTCCTGCAGCTGAGTCCGCCGGTAGTATTTAAACGAGTGTTCGAGCAGCCGCACCATCTCATAAGCCGTGGCCGGCACCCCCGCGATGGCCATGACGCTGTGCCGATCGATTTCGAGAACCTTGTCCGTCCGGTCGTACATCACCATATTGCCGGCCGTCGCCCGGCGATCGCCGGCGACGAGGACGCCCTCCCGATACTTGAACGCGAGAATCGTCGTCGCAGTCGGCAGCTCGACTCCCGATCCGGCAGCCGCCGGCTGGCCGAATTGATAGCCCTGCTCCTTCAACAGCTGATAAAAATCTCCCTGCATTCCCATCTGTTCACCTTAGTGCTGAGTAAAAAGTGCTGAGTGCTGAGTTTTGAACCCTGAACCTGGCGTTTCGCTCAGCACTCAGGACCCAGCACTTCTTCAACTATTCGCCCGTCCGCTGCCGGTACCGCTCCGCCTGCTTCGGATCGACCTTCTTCATCCGCTTCATCAAACTGTCCTTATCGGGCGATCCGGTATCGGGACGCTTCGGACCGCCGCCCTCTTCCAACGGGCTCGGCGCCTTCGGCATCGGATCGCCCGGTCCCTCGCGCCGCTCAGGCATCATCTGATAGATCATGACTGTGATTCCTTTCGTATCTCCCAGGCGGCCAAACCTTCGGCCGGAGCAGCCGCCCGTTCAAAAGTTTCCGCACAGGCCCTCACCTCGGCCGGATCGAACAGGTCGCCCATTTCCAGCACGTTCCCCTTGCCCTTCAACCCGCCCGCGAACTGAATCCGTTCCCACTGCATCGCCTTGATCTGATCGGGAAACCGCCGCACACAGAGTCCGCGCAACCCGCCTCGGGTATCCCCCGGACCGGCCGACAGCGCCTGCTCAATGTCGGCCTCCGTGGTCATGCGCCAGGCCTTGCCTTCAGCTTCCAACCCGAGATACAGCCCGCGGTCCGCATTCACATTGTGATACTCGAGATCCAGACTGGCCAGCCAGGGATCATCCCAGCCGATGCGCTCTTCCCGGATGAACGTCTCGAACAACCAGAGTTTGGTCACCCAATCGAGCTTCCCGACCAATTGACTGCGATCCTGCGCAAGCAAGCGCAGAGTCTCACCCCATTCGCCCAACACCCAGTCCGTTTCCGCATCGGCGCCGGCCAGCATGCACCTGGCCGCCGTGTAGTACTGCTCCTGAATATCGATCCCGGAAAGTGCCGGCCCCTGCTGCTGTCTCACGGTGGACTTGAGATCGGGATCCCGGGAAATCTGCTTCACCGCCGCAACCGGATCGGCCAGTTCAATCGCCGGGGCCGCACCCCGGTCGATCAACTCCAGCACCAATTGCGTCGTGCCGATCTTCAACGCCGTCGCATACTCGCACATATTGGCATCGCCGATGATCAGATGCAGCCGCCGGTACTTCGTCCGGTCGGCATGCGGCTCATCCCTGGTGTTCAGAACGGGCCGGTTATGCATCGTATCGACGCTCAGATCCGTCTCCATGAAATCGGCCCGCTGGGAGAGCTGATACTGTCCCGGAACGAATCCGCTTTCCTGCGCCTCGATGCCGACCTTTCCCGCGCCGGCAATCACCTGGCGGCTCACGAGGAACGGGAGGAGCCCTGCGACCAGTTGCGGGAACGGAATCGAACGCGACACGAGATAATTGTCGTGACAGCCGTAACTATGGCCGTGCAGATCGGTGTTGTTCTTGTACAGTTGTACGTGCGGCCCACCCAGGGCGCGATTTCTCCGCTCAGCCGCGCGCTGCACCACCCGCTCGCCGGCCCGATCGTGGGCGAGCAGATCGCGCAAGGTCCGGCATTCCGGAGTCGAATATTCCGGATGCGTATGGTCGTTATAAAACCGGGCGCCGTTCGGCAGCACCAGGTCGCTTTTCATCTCATGAAATGAAAAGGGCCGATGCGCATCGAGCTTGGCGAAATCGTCTTCTTCCTTGTCCTGTTGGAGCCCGGAAACCCGGAATCCCCGGGCATCGTCGTGCGGATCTTCGCCGCCGTAATCCCAGCGCCGTTCGAACGACGCGGTCAAATGGGCGCGCACCAGCTCCATGGACTCGACGACCGGATCCACGTCATCGAGATCTTCGCGCGTAATCCCGTACTCTGTTTCTATCCCGAAGAGCCGCATGATTAGATGATCTGATTGACCAGTCGCTCTTCCGTCTGCCGGCCGCGCCGGAAGGACGACACACCGACGACCTGCTCAGGGTGATGGTCGAGCAGCTTCAGCCATTCGTCCGCCGCATCGTCCGGCGGCAGCATTTCCCCTTCGCGGAATTCTTCCGACACGG
>OMJA01000208.1 GCA_900299245.1 Nitrospiraceae bacterium
CGGCAAGATGTGGGGGCCGGATGGAAAGCTGGCGGATACGAAGTGTGTCATCCCCGATGCCAGCTACGCGCCGGTCTATCGCGAGGTGATCGATTTCTGCAAGAAGCACGGCGCGCTTGATCCGAAGACGATGGGCAGTGTGCCCAACGTCGGACTCATGGCGCAGGCAGCGGAAGAATACGGTTCGCACGACAAGACCTTCAAGGCGCCTGGCAACGGGACGATCCGCGTGGTTGATGCTTCCGGAAAGACTTTGCTGGAGCATCAGGTGGAAGAGGGCGATATCTGGCGCATGTGCCAAGTGAAGGATGCCCCGATCCGCGATTGGGTGAAACTGGCTGTGACTCGCGCACGGGCGACCGGTGCCCCGGCAATTTTCTGGTTGAACAAGGATCGGGCGCATGACGCGCAACTGATCACGAAAGTGAATCAGTATTTGAAGGAGCACGATACGAACGGATTGGATATCCGGATCATGACGCCGGCGGATGCCACGCGTCTCTCGCTGGAGCGGATCAAGGAAGGCAAGGACACGATCTCCGTCACCGGGAACGTGTTGCGCGATTATCTGACGGACTTGTTCCCGATTCTCGAAATCGGCACCAGTGCCAAGATGCTGTCGATTGTGCCGTTGCTCAACGGCGGCGGTCTCTTCGAGACCGGTGCGGGCGGATCCGCGCCGAAGCACGTGCAGCAGTTCCAGGAAGAGGGCTATCTCCGGTGGGATTCGCTCGGTGAATTCCTGGCGTTGGCGGCCTCACTGGAGCATCTGGCCAAAGTGGCGAACAATCCGGCCGCAAAAATGCTGGCGGATACGCTTGATCAAGCGAATGCCAAGTTCCTCGAGAGCAATAAGTCGCCGGCGCGCAAAGTGGGCGAAATCGACAACCGCGGCAGCCACTTCTATCTGGCGCTGTATTGGGCGCAAGCGTTGGCCCAGCAGACGCAGGATAAGAATCTGGCGGCGCGCTTCTCCAAGATCGCCAAGGAGATGGCGGATAATGAAGCTAAGATCGCCGGTGAGTTGATCGCGGCCCAGGGCAAGCCGGTCGATACCGGCGGCTACTATCACCCGGATGACACGAAGTCATCGAAGGCCATGCGCCCGAGCGCGACGTTGAACAAGATCATCGACGCGATTGCGTAACAGCCACTAAGTTGGTCAGACGTCCGGCGTAAGGGGGAATCGCCCTCCTTACGCCTCACGTTTCATGCGGCACGAGAGAACCATGGCACAAGAAGATCCTAACGTTATCGATCAGCCGGAGGTGATGAAGCCCCGGATGGTCTCGATCGAAATCTCCGGCAAGAAGTATGACGTGCCGGAAGGTATTACGGTCATCAAGGCTCTCTGGTACACCGGGCAGGAGGTGGTGCGGGGAGCCGGTTGTCTTGGCGGGTTCTGCGGTGCCTGTGCCACCTACTATCGGACCAAGGACGATCCGAAGGTCCGGACCTGTTTGGCTTGCCAGATGGCGGTACAGGATGGCATGTCGTTCACGATCATGCCGCCGTTTCCCGCGCGGAAGGCGACCTACGACGTTCAAGCTCTCAAAGATCCCAAGCAGGATCTCTTCAATCTCTATCCCGAGGCCCCGCTCTGCCGGAATTGCAACGCCTGCACCGAAGCCTGTCCCCAGAAGATCGATGTCCGCGAAGGCGTCTGGAAAGCCGTCTTCGGCGACTTCAAGAGCGTGTCAGAAATGTTCATGGACTGTGTCATGTGCGGCATGTGTACGCCGGTCTGTATCGCCGACATTGCCCCGAACCTGGTGGCGCTCTATGTGAGCCGTGCGCAGGGTGCGCACTTTGCCGAGAAGCCGCTCGGACTGGATGTGCGGATCAAGGAAATTCAAGACGGCCGATACAACGATGAGTGGAAGAAGATTCTCGCCATGAGCGAGAAAGAACTTGCCGATCACTGCGCCACCGTAAAATAGTTTTATTGCCGAGGCTACCCGAGATGGATATTCACGCGCTCCAACAGATTGTGCACAACACTCGGGATGCTCGCCGGAAGCAAACCATTCCGAAATTTTCTCCTGCCGACCGCGATCAGCTGATTCATAAGTATCATCCTGATTATCGGGCCAGCGCCTATCGGCCGATCCGGTTCGGCCCCAACATCGATGAAAAGACGGTCGTTGAATTGGCGACCTTGCTTGAAGGCGACAGTCTGATCCAGGACGATGTGGATCTGACGCCGGACTATACCACCGACGTGCTGGTCATCGGGGGAGGCGGGGCCGGTTGTGCTGCGGCGCTCCATGCGCATGGTGCGGGCGCGAAAGTGATGCTGGCCACGAAGCTCAGATTGGGCGACTCCAACAGCGTGATGGCGCAGGGCGGGATGCAAATCTCCGTGGCGCCTGAGGACTCTCCCGTCACACATTTCCTCGATACCCTCAAGGGCGGCCACATGCATAACGACCATGACCTGTTGAAGGCCATGGTGGAGGATGGTCCTGCGATCGCCAAGTGGCTCATCGAACTGGGCGTGCTGTTCGACCGGCAGGCGGACGGCAATCTGCATGTGAAAAAGGGCGGCGGCAGCTCAAAGCCCCGGCTCCTGACCTGCTCCGACTACACCGGTCTGGAGATCATGCGGGTGCTCAAGGATGAAGTGCTGAACCAGAAGATTCAGTTGCTGGAGTTCTGCGCGGCGGTGGAACTGCTCAGCGATGAGAACGGCCATTGCAGCGGCGCCATCTTCAAGGATCTGGACAATCACCGGTATGTCGTTGTGGCGGCGAAGTCGGTGATTCTCGCGACCGGTGGTATCGGGCGGCTGCACATTCAGGGATTCCCGACCAGCAATCACTATGGCGCGACGGGAGACGGCCTCTGTCTGTCCTATCGCATGGGCGCGAAGCTTGCGCACATTGATACGTTCCAGTACCATCCCTCAGGGGCGGTCTATCCGGAACAGCTGGTTGGCCAGCTGGTAACGGAAGGGATTCGTTCGGAAGGCGGCCATCTGGTCAATGCAAGGGGCGAACGGTTCGTGAACGAACTCGACACCCGCGACGTGGTGTCGTCCTCGATCATTCGTGAGTGCGAGGAAGGGCGCGGCATCCGGACGATGTCGGGTCGCGTCGGCGTGTGGCTCGATACCCCGCTGCTCGATGCCGAGCACGGCCCGGGCACGGTGGAAAAGCATTTCCCGGCGATGATGCTGCAGTTCGAGCGGTTCGGCATCGACATCAGCAAAGATCCGGTCCTGATTTATCCGACGCTGCATTATCAAAACGGTGGCGTGAAAATCGATACGAATTCAGAAACCAACGTGAAGAATTTGTTCGTGGCCGGCGAGGCGTCCGGCGGTTTGCACGGGCGCAATCGGTTGATGGGCAATTCTTTGCTCGACCTGATGGTCTTCGGTAAGCGTTCGGGACTGACGGCCGCCGGGCGCGCCGGCTCGATGAAGCAGGGCAAGCTCACCGTGCAGCATCTCCAGCGGTTCCGTGCCGACGCGAAAAAGCACGGCAACCTGAGCAATGTCGTCTCGCCCATGGTCCTCCCGGCCTACACCAGAAAAGAGAGCTAAGAGGGGTACAGCATGAATGTGCATGAGTTTCAGGCGAAGCAGTTGTTTGCGCAGTTCGGAGTGCCGGTCCCGCGGGGAAAAGAAATCACGTCTCCGGAAGCGGCGACGGCCTGGGCCAATGAACTGAACACGCCCGTGTTCGTGGTGAAAGCGCAGATCCATGCGGGCGGCCGCGGCAAGGCGGGCGGCGTGAAGATCACCAAGGACAAGGCCGCGGTGGCCGGTCTCGCCAAGGAGTTGATCGGCAAGACGCTGGTGACCCACCAGACCGGTCCCAAGGGCCGTCAGGTGCATCGGCTCCTGCTCGAAGAAGGCGCCAACATCAGCAAGGAATTGTATTTGAGCATCCTCGTGGACCGTGATTCCGGCTGGCCCATCTTCATCGCCAGCACCGAAGGCGGGATGGAAATCGAAGAAGTGGCGGAGAAGACGCCCGAGAAGATCATCAAGGAATTGATCGACCCGGCCGTGGGATTCCAGGGGTACAACGGGCGCAATGTGGCGTTCGCCCTTGGCCTCAATACGATCGAACCGGCTGTGATGAACCCCTTTATCGCGATGATGGGGAATCTCTATCGCTTGTTCATGGAAAAGCATGCGGCGATGGTGGAGATCAATCCGCTCATCATCACCAAGGAAAAGACGATTGTCGCGCTCGACGGCAAAGTGTCCTTCGATGACAACGCGTTGTTCAAACATGCCGATGTGCAGCAGATGCGCGATCTTAACGAAGAAGAGCCGCTGGAAATCGAAGCCGGCGCGAACAATCTGAATTATGTGAAGCTGGACGGCAATATCGGCTGCATGGTCAACGGCGCGGGCCTCGCCATGGCGACGATGGACGTCATCAAGCTGGCGGGCAGCGAGCCGGCGAATTTTCTTGACGTCGGCGGCGGCGCGACCAAAGAGACGGTGGCAGCCGGCTTCCGGATTCTGCTCAAGGATCCGAACGTTAAAGGCATCTTCATCAACATTTTCGGCGGCATTGTGCGTTGCGAGCGTATTGCCAACGGTGTGATCGAAGCCGCCAAGGAAGTGAAGATCACGGTGCCCCTGGTGGTTCGGTTGCAGGGGACCAATGCGGAAGAAGGCCGCAAACTGTTGGCCGAGTCCGGCTTGAAGCTGGAAGTGGCCAATGACTTGTGGGAAGCGGCGCAAAAGATTGTGAAGCTGACCGGAAAAGCGGCGTAAAGGAGAAGACCGTGAGCATTCTCGTCAATAAAAATACGCGGGTAGTGGTGCAGGGCATCACGGGCAAAGAGGGCTCGTTCCATGCGACCCAGTGCAAGGCCTACGGGACGAAGGTCGTCGCCGGTGTGACTCCGGGAAAGGCCGGACAGGACGTCGAAGGCATTCCGGTGTTCAATACGGTGCGGGATGCGGTCAAAAAAGAAGGCTGCGATACCTCGTTGATTTTCGTGCCGCCGCCTTTCTGCGCCGATGCGATTCTCGAAGCGGCCGATGCCGGCGTCAAGCTGATCATCTGCATCACCGAAGGTATTCCGGTGAACGATATGGTGAAGGTGAAGCGGGCCTTGCGCGGCCGCGATGTGCGATTGATCGGCCCGAATTGCCCCGGCGTCATCACGGTCGATGAAGCCAAGATCGGCATCATGCCGGGCTTCATCCACAAGAAGGGTATCGTCGGTGTCGTCTCACGCAGCGGGACCCTCACGTATGAGGCGGTCCATCAGCTGTCGACCCTGGGGCTTGGCGAAACGACCTGCGTGGGAATCGGCGGCGATCCCGTGAATGGGACCGGTTTCGTTGATGTCCTGGCGCTGTTCGAGAAGGATCCCGAGACGCAGGCGATTGTGATGATTGGTGAGATCGGCGGCGACGCCGAGGAGAAGGCCGCTGAGTTCATCAAGAAGAATGTGAAGAAGCCGGTTGTGAGCTTCATCGCCGGTATCACGGCGCCTCCAGGTCGCCGTATGGGCCACGCCGGCGCGATTGTGTCCGGCGGCAAGGGGACTGCAGCCGAAAAGATGAAGACGCTCGAATCAGCCGGTGTGAAGGTAGTGAAGAACCCGGCTGAGATCGGCAACGCGATCAAGCTGGCGTTGGGCCGGTAAATCGTAACTGCGCAGTTGTACTCGGGGGCGCTGAGTTGTACTCGGCGCCCCCGAGTTGTTTGTGGCGCATCCCGCTCTCCCTGTACTGCTGAATCTGCCGCGCAAGCCAGTTCGCAAATTATTCTCTTCCCCCGCAGTTAGTATCGTGGTAGTGTGACAAGAAGGATTGAGGCTTTTCGCAACACCTCCCGCTCTCTCCATCGCATCCTTCCGGTAGCAGCGCTACTCAGTGATCGTCGAAGCCGAACCAAGGAGTCTGTCTGCGAGTTTTTCTGATCCACGTGCGCGATCCCCAGTTCTACGCGCTTCCGGCAAAAACCCGCGCGAAAAACGGCAATATCCGCGTCATGGGCTTTCCGCCTATCGGGATCATGTCGCTCTCCTCCGTCCTGAAACAGGCCGGCCATGAGTGCGTCATGTTCGATCAGGCAAATCCCGATACGCCTAACGACATCATCATCGATCTGATCAATCGAGAGCAGCCTGATCTCGTCGGTCTGAGCTTTCTGAGCACGACCAGCTATCCCTACGCGAAAATTCTTGCACGGCAAATTCGTGCGACCAACGCGAAAGTAAAGCTGGCCTTTGGCGGCGTGTTTGCAAGTCTTAATGCCCCTCTCGTCAAACTGCAGTGTCCTGAAGTGGACTATGTCTGTCGTGGCGACGGGGAGCAGCTGTTGCTGGACCTGTTGGAACATTTCGGCAGTCCCGAATCCGTCGCCGGCCTGACCTGGATGAAAGACGGCAAGGTGGTACACAATCCGAATCGCCCGATGGAGCGCCATTTGGACCAATGGCCTTTCCCCGATCGGGAGAGCCTGAAGCTCGATTTCATCGAGTCGATGCCGTTGGATGTTCCGGCGGTGCTGTCGATGGAACGGTTTACCACGATGCAGACGTCGCGCGGCTGTCCCTGGCCCTGCGTGTTTTGCGATATTCCGATCTTCAACGAAGGAAAGTGGCGGGCGCGAACTGCGGCGCATGTCGTCGCCGAGTTGAAGTATCTCGAAGAACACGGGTACGGATCGGTCTATTTTGTCGACGACCACTTCCTGCTCCAGCCGAAGCGGATCGAGGCCATCTGTAATGGCATTATGGATGAGAAACTGACCATTCAGTGGGGGATCGAAGGGCGGGTCGATTCAGTCGCCCAGCATCTGTTTCCCGCCATGGCCAAGGCCCATTGCCGCACAGTCATGTTCGGGATCGAGAGCGGCAGCCAGAAGATTCTCGATCGTTTGAAAAAAGAACAGACACTGGCGGAGGTGACGACGGCGGTCAAGAATGCCAAGAAGGCCGGCATCGAAATCGTGCACGGATTCTTTACGGTCGGCAATCCCGATGAGACCGTCGAAGACATGAACGCCACCTTCGACTTCGCGGCCAAGCTGCCGCTGGATACCTTCGGTTTCAACCGGCTTTGTGTCTACCGCGGAACTCCGCTCTGGCAGGAATATGTGAAGCGCGGGCTGGTGCAGGAATCGACCGATTGGTACAAGTATTTCAAATGCTCGGAGATCGATCCCACCTGTCTGCCGGGAGAGACGATCAATCGCGTTCGTCAGAAGGGGCTGCAAAAGCTTTTCATGTACAAGCTCTTCTGTTACCCGATCCAGACGATTCGCCTGCTCCGCCGGTTCTTGCGGTTCATGCCGGTGCGTGACGTGGTGTTCCTGATCACCAAGCCGTTCATGGGGCAGAAGAAGGGCGCGACGAAATCAGAAGTGCTCTCGCGCGCAGTGGAGCATGCCGACATGAAAGATGCGGCGGCGCAGCTCACGCAAATGACCGATGAGATGTTGCACGATGTCCTGGAAGCCTCCCGCGCCGAACGGGAGCGTATTCAACGGGAAGCCGAAGGGTCGCGCGAACTTCCCATGGTGCCTGCCCGATAAGCGTTACAGCGCAATTCCCCAGTAATTTTTCGCCACAATCCCGATCCCATAGCTGATACTGACCGCTACGGTGATGATCACCAGGTT
Source organism: Nitrospiraceae bacterium (assembly GCA_900299245.1). Classification (GTDB taxonomy): domain Bacteria; phylum Nitrospirota; class Nitrospiria; order Nitrospirales; family Nitrospiraceae; genus Nitrospira_D. Next base: position 7,605 of record OMJA01000208.1, read on the forward strand.
GAGCAGGATGCGCCGCTTGATGTCCATGCCCGACAGAAATGAGAGAATTGTCGAGACCAGCACGACCATGAGTCCGGCTGTCAGGACGGAAAACATGGCATCGGTGGCACCGATCAGCACCGGAAACACCGGGACGATGGCGCCCGTCAGATAGGCTGAGCCGACGACCAGCGCCGAGGACAACGGCTGCTCCTCCATCGGTGTGAAGTCGGATTCTTCCCCTAAAAAGAGTTTCTTCGCCACTTCGGTCGATTTCACTTCCTTCTCGGAATTGAGTGCCAGGAATGCGCCGGCGGCCATCGACAAGGCTCCGGCGACGGCGGTGGTCGAAGCGGCGACCAGAACCATCGTCGTGCTGCCGAAGGCGCCGAAGAATCCGCTGACGGCGCCAAGAATTTCCACCAGCCCGTCGTTCAGCCCGAGAAAGATATTGCGGATTTTCTCCGGGTTGATCTTCCGCTGCGTGAGGGCCGTGACCAGCACGTCTTCGTGCTTGAATTCATCCATGAGAATGCCGCGCAAGGCCTCGGCCAGCGGTTTGCCCTGGTAGGCCTGCCAGATTGCCAGGTATTTCCGCACGCCGTGCACTTCAATTGCCTCGAGCACCAGATGAACGGCTGTCGAGCCAAAGAGCCGGCAGACCAGCATCATGACGGATAATTTGAGGCGCCGTCCAAGGTCAAGCCGCTCGAGTTTGAGATTGAAGAACCGCTGCCAGAAGGCCAGATGCGCGGTTTCAACCTTGATCAACTCATCCAGCGTGTCATGGACGTCCGGTTGCGTCACAGCTCGTAGGGCTTTGTAGAGAGACAGATCGAACAGTTCGTCCAGGATGAGATCCCGTGCCAGACGAGGATCATAGGCTGAAGCAGCCTGCATGGTGTGTCCTCAGAAATAAGATATGCGTGCGAAACGATACGCCGGACGTCGGGGCTAGTCAACGAGCGCGCGCCTGGTCTCGTCCAGGTGCTTCTGGAGATAGGCTATGAAGGGAGTGCCGCCGGTCCCGACTGCACTGGGGTTGCTGGCATGGATTTGGTGTTGGCGGTGGATGTAACTATCAGCGTATCCGATATGGATCTCCCGGAATTGCGCCAGGAGATCCACGCAGGTGCAATAGCTCCTCCAAAGATTTGGATTGTCCGATCTCCGGTCGCGGATATAAGCCGATAGTAGCGGCCTGTTCTTCTCATCCGTCGACTGCTCGATTGCCCTGAGAAATGCCCGGTGCTGCGGAGGCATGTACTCCCGCATTTCCTGTAGATACACCGTCAGCGGATCCGGTGCGTGAGAGACTCCCAGCCCTGCATCGAGACAGGGCACGATGGAACTCTGGGCGCCGGTTTCCCCGCGGAACTGTTGCGGTCGCCCCGCATAGGCCGTTACGCCTTCATAGACGAGGCCCTGAGGGAGCGTAGGGCTATTCTTCCAGGCATGAATGTAAGGCCGTACGCGGTTGTAATACATGTAGGGATCGCATCGTTCCTTCATGCGCAGCAGCGTGTTCCTCATCTCAGTTTGAGCGGCCGCGAGTCGTTGAAGTCCGTCGAGGACGTCGTCAGGTTTATTGCTAGCGGCTCCATTGATAGCCTGAATCAGTCCGGCCAACCCAGGTCCTGCCTGGCGCTCGATTTGAACGTGAATGACGACAAACCATTCTTCATCCAGACCCCCAAGGAAGTTCTGGAGCAGCACGATATTGTCGAGTTGAATGGGCCTGGCGGGATCAAGCCTGCGCCAGTTGTCGAGGGCATAGGATGCATAGGACAGCACCGGGGGACGCCCCAGCTTCACAGCGATGTCGTGCCAGGGCTGTGCGAGTTGTGCCGGTAGCGCCGCAGCAGGTTGCTCGGGCGCTTCCCACACATACGCATGACCGGCGAACGAGAAAATCCGCATTGCGGCACGATAGTCCCGATCCTGCCAAGTTGCAGGAATAGACGGAAGCAGTTGACGTTGCCCATCGATGAATTGCCGGACCCTGCGGGCGCTCAACAACTTCGGCAACTCGTGCCCAAGCTGATTCAGCATCGGTGAGTCCGGAAGTTGTTCAAGCGGATCGGGCGGGAGAAACCCTTGATCAGGAGAAACGCCGAAGTCAGAGAGGGCGAGGGGAGCGGATTGGCGTGATCGCATAGGAGCCTCCGATCAGGAAGACCTTAGCGCCTGAGATCACTGTACCATACTAAATTCGAATGGGGATCATTCCGAGAAAGCAGCGATGCCACTGGTGACGGGTTTTGGTTAGACCTTGGATGTTCTGCTGATGTTCGCTCCCGAGAGTTGTCTGATAGGGTGATCGGTGAGCTTTGAAGAAACAGAAAGGCCGCCTCATTTGAGGCGGCCTTTCTTCTTTTCCCTCTAGCAGGTGCGGGGTGAGTGCACTCAGTTGCGCGCATTCACCGAGCATCGCCTGCGATATGAAAATTCAATCAGTCTTGCATGCGCGGTGAGCGAGCACGGAGAGTGCCTGCCCTGCACCATGCGCTCTATGTGCCCATTTCCCAGGAGGCCAGATACTTCTCCTGCTCCTTCGTCAGCTTGTCGATATCCACGCCCATGCCGGCGAGTTTGAGCCGCGAAATTTCTTTATCGATGACGGCAGGGACCGGATACACCTTCTTCTCGAGCATCTTATAGTTCTTCACGATGTACTCGGCGCCGAGCGCCTGGTTGGCAAAGCTCATGTCCATGACGCTGGAGGGATGGCCTTCCGCGGTGGCGAGATTGACCAGACGGCCTTCGCCGAGCAGGCTCACGCGATTGCCATTCTTATAGGTGAATTGTTCGACGCCGGGGCGGATCATCTTCCGCTTCTTGGCCAGTTTCTCAAGGGCCGGAATATCCAGCTCCACGTTGAAGTGGCCGCTGTTGCAGACGATGGCGCCGTCTTTCATCTTGGCAAAATGCTCGCCGCGAATGACTTTCAAGTTGCCGGTGACCGTGACGAAGAAATCGCCGATTGGAGCGGCTTCTTCCATCGGCATGACCCGGTAGCCGTCCATGACCGCTTCGAGCGCTTTCAACGGATCGACCTCGGTCACGATGACGTCCGCGCCCATGCCTTTGGCCCGCATGGCGATGCCGCGGCCGCACCAGCCGTAGCCGGCGACGACGAAGACAGAGCCGCAGACCAACCGGTTGGTCGCGCGGATGATGCCGTCCATCGTGGACTGGCCGGTGCCGTACCGGTTGTCGAACATGTGCTTGGTGTCGGCGTCGTTGACGGAGATGACCGGGAACTTGAGGACTTTTTTCTCGGCCATGCTGCGCAGGCGAATCACGCCTGTCGTGGTTTCTTCCGTTCCGCCGATCACGTTGCGCAGAAGATCCTTCCGCTTGGAATGCAGATGCGACACCACGTCGGCTCCGTCGTCCATCGAGAGATGGGGGCGGTGGGCGATGGCGGATTCGATGTGGCGGTAGTAGGTGGCGTTGTCTTCACCCTTGATGGCGAACGTCGGAATCCCTTCATGCTGCACCAGGGCGGCGGCGACGTCGTCCTGGGTACTGAGGGGGTTCGAGGCGCAGAGACGCACATCGGCTCCGCCGGCTTTCAGCGTGATCGCCAGATTGGCGGTTTCCGTGGTGACGTGGAGACAGGCGGTGACCCGTACGCCCTTGAGCGGCTGCTGCCGTTTGAACCGCTTCCGGATGAGCCGCAGCACCGGCATGGTGGCTTCGGCCCATTCGATCTTCAACTTACCCGCGTCCGCCAGCTTAATATCTTTCACATCGTAATCCACAGAACCCTCCTGCGTGATGAGTGAGATGCGTGATTGGTAACGAAGCGTCAGAAAAAGAGGGGACAGGTGTGATGTGCCTGCCCCCTCTTGTCGTATCGGTCAGAAGCTATCGCAACTAGAGACCCGCGTCCCGGCGCAAGGCCTTGGCTTTATCGGTCTTTTCCCAGGTGAACTCCGGTTCGTTCCGGCCAAAATGGCCGTAAGCCGCCGTCTTGCGGAAGATCGGCCGGCGGAGTTTGAGATGATCGATAATGCCGCGCGGGGTCATCGGGAAGTGCTTCCGCACGAGCTTGTCGAGATTTTCAACCGCCATCTTTTCCGTGTTCTTCGTGTCGACCAGCACGGAAACCGGATCGGCCACGCCGATTGCATAGGCCAGCTGGACTTCGCATTTGTCCGCGAGCCCGGCAGCGACGATGTTCTTGGCGATGTAGCGGGCCATGTAGGAGGCCGAGCGATCTACCTTTGTCGGATCCTTGCCGGAGAAGGCCCCGCCTCCGTGGCTACCGTGGCCGCCGTAGGTGTCGACGATGATCTTGCGGCCGGTGAGCCCGGTGTCGCCCATCGGCCCGCCGACGACGAAGCGGCCGGTCGGGTTGATGTGGTGCTTGACGCTGGTCGGGTTATAGAGCCCCTTCGGCATGACGGGCTTAATGACCTTTTCCATGATGTCGCGCTCGATCTGTTTGTTGGTGACATCGGGACTGTGCTGGGTCGATACGACGATGGTGTCGATGCGTACCGGCTTGCCGTTCTTGTATTCCACGGTCACCTGGGATTTGCCGTCCGGGCGCACCCAGTCCAGAATCTTCTTCTTGCGCACTTCGGCCAGCCGCTTGGTCAAGCGATGGGCCAGGACGATCGGCATCGGCATCAACTCGGTCGTTTCGTTAGTGGCGTAGCCGAACATCAATCCTTGGTCCCCGGCGCCGCCGGAATCCACGCCCATGGCAATGTCGCCGGACTGCTGATGAATTGCGGTCAGAACCGAGCAGGTGTGGGAATCGAATCCCCAGGAGGCATCGTTATATCCGACATCCTTGATGACATCGCGGATGATATCGGGAATTTCCACGTAGGCCTTGGTCGAAATTTCACCCGCCACGAAGGCGATGCCGGTCGTCAGAATCGTCTCGCAGGCGACGCGGGAATATTTGTCCTGTGCCAGGATTGCATCCAGAATTCCGTCGGAAATCTGATCGGCAATCTTGTCGGGGTGACCTTCTGTGACCGACTCAGAAGTGAATAGGTAATTGTTTCTCATGAACCCCCTCTAGTTGCTGGTTGTCGAAAACCGTCTGTGTGGTGTCTGGCCAGGTGAGTACTGTGCCTGCGACGGGTTCGTTTCTGTAGAATCGGCTGAATCTTAGCGGACCGGGGCTCTTTTGTCTATCAATTCAACGGTAGAGGGGTCCTGCTACGGGCGGGCCGACCTTGCTTGACACTCGACAAAATCCGCTAGTAAGATGACAAAATTTTCGCGCATTTAGAAGTACTTCAGCCAATCCAATACTTCGGCCGCGACGTAGAACTGGCGGGGATGCCGAGTGCATCGGCAGGATCTGGTTTTGGGGATCGTCCAAAATTCTCCGTACGAGCGACTATTGTCCGGACCGCAGGCGAATATAGAGCCGCATGAACAGCCAACCTGACGCCATCCCCAAAGAGCCATCGATCCGTCCATCGACTCCCGGCCTCGGCTGGGACGAATTCTCGAAGGAACTCGTCGAGTTCTTTGCGTCCGTCAAACTTGCCATCTTCCTGTTTCTCTTTATTGCGATGACCGCGACAATTGGGACGGTGATCCAGCAAGGCGAGCGGGCGGAGGTCTATGTCCAGGAGTACGGAGAAAACGCCTACCGGTGGTTTCTTCGCCTGGGGTTTACGGATGTCTATCACACCTGGTGGTTCACGAGTCTACTCGGGCTGCTCTGCGTCAATTCGCTGACCTGTTTTTATAAGCGGTTCCCGTCCGTCTGGCGCTCCATGAAGCAGGACAAGGTGGGCGTCACGATGGCGTTCATCAAGAATATGAAGCAGCAGGCGGAAATCCCCCTCGACAATACGAAAGAGTCGGTGGCCCAGCAGTTGGTGCATCATTTCGTGTCGAAGGGCTACCGCGTGCTCGCCAAGAACGAACCGGGGGAAGTCACGGTCTATGCCACAAAAGGAGTGATGGGACGGGTCGGCGCTCACATGGCCCATTTGAGCGCGACGGTGATCATTTTCGGCGGGTTGCTCGGAACCTACTATGGGTTTCAAGAGTTCGGCGTTTGCCTGGAAGGCCAGACCTATCACATCCCCCGCGGCAATTTCGATTTGAAGGTGGATAAGTTCTGGATCGACTATCACGAAAACGGATCGGTCAAGTCGTACAACAGCACCTTGACGGTGGTGGACGGCGGACAGTCGGTGGTCACCAAGACCATTTCGGTGAATGATCCGCTGGTCTACAAAGGGATCTGGTTTTATCAATCCAGTTATGGTGACGCCTGGGATCAGGTCGAAGTCGCACGGGTGAACATCAAGGACAAAGAGACCGACAAGGTATTGAAAACCGTCGATCTCGAATGGCAGAAGGAACAGACGCTGCCGGATCTCAATCTGAAATTGTCGATCACGGATTTTGTCGCGGATTTTGCCTTCAACTCCACCGAGAAGAAGGTGTATTCGAAGACGATTGAGCACACCAATCCTGCCGTGAAACTCGTGATCAATGAGCGGGATGCCGTTCAGGCTACGCCGTGGCTCTTCCAGCAGTTCCCCGATCTCTTCAATATCAAAGAATCCAAGTATCAATTCGAACTGGTCGGGTACAAACCGCGGAAGTTCACGGGGCTCCAGATTGCCAAGAATCCGGGGATCAACATCGTGTGGACCGGCTGTACGATGATCGTCGTGGGTATAACCCTCTCGTCGTTTATCTTCCATCGCCGTCTCTGGGCCAAGATTGTGCCGGGGCAGTCGGGGGTGATAGTCCATATCGGCGGGACGACCCATAAGAGCCAGATCGATTTTCAAAAAGAATTCCGGAAGCTGACGGACAAGATTCAAACGTTCAAGGCGTAAGCCGGTAGCGGCCGGTTTCCACCTTTGGGTATGATGCGGAAGCGCAAGCCTCTGCGCAGTCGATAGACGGAGGACATGATGATGAAATCGTTGTTTCTGTTCGATATGACGTTCTGGCTGTATCTGGCCGCCCTGGTGCTCTATATCGGCTATTTGTTTGCGCGCCGTCCGGCGATGACGCTGGCTCCGGCCGGCCATCTTCCGGAGAATTTCGATGAACGCGACGGCGCCTGGGCGACGCAGCTCGGTCAGGTTGCGACCCTGGTTACGGTGTTCGGATGGATGTTGAACACCGGCGCGCTCTTTACCCGGGCGTTCGAGCGGATGCAGCATTCGGGCACCTTCGCCCCCTGGTCAAATCAGTTCGAGGCGATGGCCTATGTGTCCTGGGCGATTATTCTCGGCTATGTGCTGCTGGAGATGCGCTACAAGATCAAGGCGGTCGGGGCCTTCGTCGTCGGGATCGGCTTTATCGCGATGGGTGCGGCATCGCTCCTGCCCTATCGCTATCAGACGGCAGAGCCGCTGGTGCCGGCGCTCAACAGCTATTGGATCTACATTCACGTCTCTGTGACGTTGACGAGTTACGCCGCCTTCGCCATGGCCGGCGGCCTCGGGGTGATGTATCTGTTCAAAGAGCGGGCGGAGCGCCTCGGGAAAACGACGGGCTTCTATGCCGCATTTCCCGATCTCGAAACCATCGATGAGTTGGGGTACAAAGCCATTACCGTCGGGTTTCCCCTGCTGGCCTTCGGCATCATTCTCGGCGCCATGTGGGCCAATTACGCATGGGGCGGATATTGGAGCTGGGATCCCAAGGAAACCTGGTCGCTGATCGTGTGGCTCATCTACGGCGCGTACATCCATGCCAGGATGACTCGCGGCTGGGAGGGACATAAGGCGGCCATCTATGCGGTATTCGGATTCTTGATGGTTATTTTCTGTTTCTGGGGCGTGAATTTTTTGTTGTCGGGTTTGCACGCCTACGCGTAGCGTCAGGCTGAAAATGGCTTCCCGCGGCGTTCTCAGTCATGTGAACGCCGCAACGTACCTGGAGTACGCCTCGGCCTTCACATTCCTTGCGGCCTTGCCGGAAGACCATTTTGAGCATGATGCAAGATGTTGAGGAGGGTTAGGTTTGGCTGATCAGGATCCTTCTTCTCAACCCGCCAGCGAAGAACGGACGAAGAGCGGCTCGCGTGTGATGATTCTCATCGCCGGCGCGGTTGTGCTCGTGGCAACGTTCGCCATCGTTTGGTTGCAGAGCTCGAAGTATGAGCCGCTGGTCGTCGGCAAGCCCGCGCCGGATTTCGCTCTCACCGATCTGAACGACAAATCCCACCGACTGTCCGACTTTCGCGGGAAAGTGGTGTTTTTGAATTTCTGGGCCACCTGGTGCGCGCCCTGCCGGGAAGAAATGCCGTCGATGGAAGTGCTCAATAAGAATTTTGAGAAAGACGGATTGGTGATTCTGGCTGTGAGCATCGATCGGGTGACGACCACGAAAGATATTCCTCCGTTCGTGAAAAGCCTCAATCTGACCTTTCCGGTGCTGATCGACTCGTGGGGCGTAACGGACAAGCCCTATAAGCGCCTGGGTGTGCCGGAGACGTTCATTATCGATCAGCAGGGGATCGTTCGTGAGATCATTATCGGGCCGAAGGACTGGACCAGGCTCGACAACCTCAAAACGCTGACCACGTTGCTGAACGTGACCCCCCGATCCGCGTTCCCTCAGGACCGTGGTACGATGAAGACTGGAACTTCAGAGGGGGGATTATGATGCGGGTGCTGCTTGCCGTCCTGCTGAGCGGGTTGTTCCTGTTGAATCCTTCCGGCGGTGTGTCCGCCTGGATGCGTGATGCGCACGGCTCGAACTTCGGACTTGTGGCCGAGCGGGGAGTCGTGAAGGTCGGGGAAGAAGCGCCGAACTTTCAGTTGCGCGATCTGGACGGAAACATGGTCTCGCTCTCGCAACTGCGCGGGAAAGTGGTGCTGCTGAATTTCTGGGCGACCTGGTGCGGGCCCTGCCGGATCGAGATGCCGGCGATGGAGCGGTTGTACCGGAGCTATTCTCGGAAGGATTTCGAGATTCTGGCGGTGTCCACCGACCCGCAGGGCGCTGCGGTGACCCGCCCGTTCCAGCAGGAAATGGGATTTACGTTTCCGATTCTGCATGATGCCGAATATCGCATCGGCCTGATGTACGGGGCACGGAGCCTGCCGATGACCTTCATGGTCGATCGTCAGGGCATTGTCCGGCAGAAGGTGCCGGGTGCCCGTGACTGGGGCGGGCCTGACGCGCGCGAGCTGATCCAGGCCCTCATGAAGTCCTGACGATGATGCAGTCCATTCCACAGATCTCGCTGCTCGCCGCGTTTTCAGCCGGCCTGCTGTCTTTTGTGTCGCCCTGCGTGCTGCCGCTCGTGCCCTCCTATATTTCCTACATCACCGGGCTTTCGGTCGAACAGCTGACGGATGCGAGCGAGCGGAATAAATTCAAGTCGGCCATCATTCTCAATGCGTTGTTGTTCATCGGCGGATTTTCGACCGTATTTATCGCATTCGGCGCGTCGGCCAGTTTTCTCGGCCAGATTCTGATCACGTATCAGGATCACATTCGCCGCATCGGCGGCGTGATGATTATCATCTTCGGCCTTTACCTGCTGGGGATTTTGAACCTGAACTTCTTGAAGGTCGAGCACCGGTACCAGTTCCGCAATCGTCCGGCCGGGTATTTGGGGTCGTTCTTAATCGGAATTGCGTTCGCAGCCGGATGGACGCCTTGTGTCGGCCCGGTGCTGGGAACGATTCTCCTCTATGCCAGCACAACCGACTCACTCTGGAGCGGGGTAGTGCTGCTGGCCTGTTATTCCCTCGGATTGGCGTTGCCGTTGTTCCTGACGGCGCTGGGCGTCGACCGGTTCCTGGCCTACTTCAAAGAGGTGCGAGCTTATCTGTGGGGGGTGTCGACGGTGAGCGGCGTGCTGCTCATCGTGGTAGGCGTCATGATTTACGCCAATTCACTCACGATGATCACCAGTTTCCTCGAACGCTATGGCATCGGCTGGTACCTCAGCCAGTAGCCTTGCCATCAGAAACAGCTCTCAGTCTTGAGCTAACTTACCACAAGCCAAATTATGCAGAGGGATTCTTGCTGAGAGCCGAAGGCTGTCTGTTGGAGTTCAGCACCAGGCGCCGAGACGGCAGGCCGTGAAGGACTGGCCCAAGGCATTGGCTGAGGGCAAAGTGAGCGCGCCGAACGCGGAGGATGCACTCGGGAGATCCGGCAGCTCAGAGCTTTTGCCGGGAGCCGCATAGGGACGGGCATCCGAGAACGGGGCGGCTGACGCGTCTTTCGCGATCATCGTGTCCGGTTTCTTACCACCGAGCTTGGCCATCAACGACCGGCCGTCGGCCGCCGCTTTGCTGTTCGGATATTTTTCAGCCAGCAGCGTCAGGTTCTCGGCGGCCCAATCATCCGCACCCAGCGCATGGTAGCTCTTCGCAAGGAAATACAGCGCGTCCGGAGCAACCGGCTTATCCGGATAGATCTTCATGATCTGTTCAAAGCGATGCGCCGCCGCCAGGTAGGACTCGCGTCGGTAATAAAACTGTCCGACGAAGAGATGCATCTGGGCCAGCCAATCGTGACATTCCTGGATCTTTTGCTGCGCCTGGACATCGTACCGGCTGCCCGGGAAGTCTTTGCGCATGCGTTCGAGGGCTGTGATGGCTTTTGTCAGCGGTTCCGGATCCCGGTCGATGGATTTGGCCATTTTGAAGTGAGACTCGCCGATGCGGAATGCGGCGTAGGGAGCCAGCACATGCGTTTTGTGCAGGTCGAGGAAGTGATTATATTCGACCAGCGCTTCGGCGTATTCTTCCTTCTCGAAAAATGCCTCACCCCGCTTCATGATGACGTTCGGATCGTAGTTTTTCTCAATGGTGTCGCCGAGGAAGATCTGCTCGTCGGTGCCGCCGACGGCTTTGCTCCCTGCGACGGCTTTCTCTTTGGGCGTGCTGGAACAGCCGGAGGCCAGCAATGAGACGAGCAGAAACCCGCCCGCAAGCATGCAACCCTGACGGCGCAGAGTATTCCTGGAGAAGATGTGAGAGGAGAGAATCCACCGCATAACGTTTTAAATTCATAGCAAGAACAGGGCATAAAAGCAATGGCGGACCTGGTTGGTTGACCGGCCCTCTGCTGCCCCCTATAATCCCGCCGCGCATCAATTCGATCAATATTGTATGGCCTGGCGCCGTGAGAGTTGTCGAACATCATGAAGCGAATGCGTGTGCTGGGAACCGGCAGCTACCTTCCTGAGCGAATTGTTTCCAATCGTGAGGTGGCGGGGCCTCTGGGGATCGCTCCGGAAGCGATCGAGCGATTGACCGGAATCCGGGAACGGCGGTGGGCCGCCGAAAGCCAGGCGTCTTCCGATCTGGCGATCGAAGCCAGCCGGCAGGCCCTTCAGACGGCCGGCTGCGGAGCGGGAGACGTGGACGCGATTATTGTATCGACCACCTCGCCGGATTCCGCCTTTCCGTCGACGGCTTGTTTTGTTCAGCGTGGATTGGGCTGTCGCGGAGTGGCCGCATTCGATGTATCCGCGTCTTGCTCGGGGTTTCTTTATGGATTGTCCATGGCCAACGCCATGATTGTGAGCGGGCAGGCGGAGACCTGCCTGGTGACGGCGGCTGAAGTGAAGTCGAGATTTCTGGATCCTGCCGATGCGTCGACGGCGGTGTTGTTCGGAGACGGGGCCGGGGCGGTCGTGGTGCGAGGCGAGCCTGACCGGGGCCTGAACGGGCGAGGCGTGCTCGGGATTCGACTTCATTCGGACGGATCGAAACATGATTTGATTCGCGTGCCCGCCGGTGGTTCGCGGGTGCCGGCTTCGGCCGAAACGGTGGCCCGGCGCGAGCATGTGTTACGGATGCAGGGGGCTTCGTTGTTCCGCATCGCAGTCAGACGGGTCGAACAGGCGGTACAGGATATTTTGAAAGAATTCGGTGTGCCGGTCGATGAACTCAGCCAGGTCGTGTTGCATCAGGCGAATGGGCGGATTCTTGCGAATGTGGCGGATCGCTTGAAAATCCCCGCCGGTCGCCTGACCTCCGTGATCGACCGGTACGGCAACACCTCATCCGCCTCGCTGCCGATCGCACTGGATGCGGCGGTGCGCGCCGGGCAGGTGCGACCCGACGATATGGTGTTATTGGGAAGCTTTGGCGGAGGATTGACGTGGGCGACCGGGCTGGTGCGGTGGTGACGGTGTGTCGAACGTTGTTCGGACATCATCGGGCGGCCGGGGCAAAACGGTAAAAGCTAAGGGGCCATCTACCTAATTTCAGGAGCGCGGACCGCGATGTTTAGTCTTATTCCCAAAGAAGATGCCTTTTTCGACATGTTCAAAAAGGCGGCGCACAACATGATTGAGGGCAGCCGCCTGCTCAAAGAGATGATGGAGCAGTTTCGCGACTCTGCGGCGCAGGCAAGACAGATCAAGGATGTCGAGCATGTGGGCGACGGCATCACGCACGACATCGCGACCAAACTCAATCAGACGTTCATTACCCCTATCGACCGCGAAGACATCCACGATCTGGCCAGCGCACTGGACGACATCCTTGATGCCGTCGAAGCCGTGGCCGACCGGTTTGTGATCTACAAAATCACCAAACCGACGGAGTCGGCGATCCGTCTGGCCGATATCCTCTATCAGGCGTCCGTCGCGGTCGGTGAAGCCGTCGATCGGGTGGGCATGTCGCATGCGCAGATCAACGAATGCAGCGTGAAAGTGAATAGCCTGGAGAATGAAGCGGACCGTATCTCCCGCGACGCCATCTCCGGCCTGTTTGAGAAAGAAACCGATCCGATCGCCGTGATCAAGTGGAAAGAGATCTACGAAACGTTCGAGGCGGGGACTGATCGGTGCGAAGACGTGGCAAATATTCTTGAGCGGATCGTCTTGAAGCATAACTGACGAATCCGCGCGGATGGTATTGGACAATCATGCCTGATTTGACGGGGTTTTTGTTGTTGACGGTCGTGCTGGCCTTGCTGTTCGATTTTTCGAACGGCTGGCACGATTGTGCGAATGCGGTGGCGACGGTGGTGTCGACCAGGGTGATGAGCCCCCTGGCGGCCGTGATGTGGGCCGGGGTGCTGAATGTGGCCGGCGCGTTTTTCTCCACCGCCGTGGCGAAGATGATCGGCGGCGGAATCGTCTTTCCCGAGGTCATCACCAGTGTCGTCGTGGGAGCCGCCCTGGCCGGGGCGATTTTGTGGAACCTGGTCACGCTGCTGCTCGGGTTGCCGACGAGTTCGTCGCATGCCTTGATCGGCGCC
>OMJA01000209.1 GCA_900299245.1 Nitrospiraceae bacterium
CCGCAGGAGAGAAATAACCGGAGGCGTACCCTCTGGGGTACGTTGAGGATTATTTCGATCCGAGAACGAAGTTGGGGGTCGTTTTCAGTCGTCCGCTAAACAAATGCGGGCAACGGCGCATAGCTTAAAGGATGTCCAATGAGACGCTCCAGCCAGGGTTTCATGGCTTCTTCTTTGAGCGGAGCCCGGTTCAGCCTGGCTTCGATCTGGAACTGCCCGTTCAGGCCGACGATGCCGATGATCGCGGAGGCATCGTCCCCTTCCGGCAATACCGCCTGAGTCTGAAACTCACAGAGCGTGGCGTACAGACGCCCCTCCGGCTGGATCGCCTCCAACACTTCCGGCAACTCATCCAACGGACAATGGACGGAACAGCGATAGGCGAACCGAGCGCCCGGTTCAATAGCCGCGAACTCGGTCAGTGCCTCTTCGGAAAACCCTGTGAGATAGGCCCTCACGCAGGCAGGCTCCGGCGTGAAGGTCGAGGCCAGTTTACTGGCCGGCACCAGAAACTCGTAGGCGTCGGTCGTGTTGTACTCAAACTGGCAGGGGCCGAAGGCGTCGGGCCAGGAACAAAAGAACGGCGTGGCAGGATCCGCCGGACGCAGAACGACCTGGTCCTTCTCAATCAGCGTTTCGATGGGCAGTTCCAGAATCGCGATGGCGTCGAGAAACGCGGCCCGCCGTTCGTCCAGCCATTCTGTGCGGTCGCCGTCGGCGCGCGTCTCCCCCGGCGTGATCACCTCCGCCGTCTGCAGGCGGATGCGCAGGAAGGAATGGGCATGCCGGAATCCGAGCCAGAACATGCTGCGCGGCTCATGCCGCCGCAACGGCTCGCGAATGCGCCAGGGATGGCTGACCGAACAGTACGTGCCGACATCCTGATACCGCTGAAAAACGGTGTGGTACGCGCCGGCCAGCAGGAAGAAATCTCCCCGCCAGCCCTCGCGCACATGCACGAGCGTGACGTCTTCCGTGGCCCAGGGATCGAGTTGATCAAATTCGTCCGGCGCGGACACGGTCCATTCCTCGACGTAACAGATCACGTCCTGCGCGGGCACCGCCGGTTTCAATCCCAGCGCGGCCAGCCGTTCTCCGACTGCCAGAACCTGGCTGAACGTCAGCGGAGTCGTTGTTTCCCAGCGCCGCTCACGCACTCTTCCGAATCCCTCCCGTCACCCCGCGCTTAGTGAGCTGGGCGCAAGGCCCGGTCCGAGATCATCGTGTCCGCGATAAACCGGTCGATGCCGTCTTTCAGCGTCGCCGTCAGCAGGTCCTGCACATCTTCCTCGGCAAACCAGAAAACGGTGGTGCTCTGGGCTCCTTCGACGCTCCGGATCGTCGTGCTCTTGTCGCTCAGATTCTGCGCCTGAACACTCAGCTTGTTACTGGTATTGATCACGGTCGAAAAAACCCGGCTCTTGGCTGTCGCGGAAAACTCCTGCACCTGACCGCTGATCACGATATCGGCATCCGGCACCAGCGAGCCCTGGCCGACCTGCACCTTCCAGGGGCGCCCGCGCCATCCGCGGCTTTTCAGCCGGTCCGCCAAAGCCTGAGCTATGGCCTCTCCCGGACGCTCTCCGGCCACATTGAATACAGTCACACCGCCCCAGAGATGCGTCCGCTGCCCGATCCTGCTCTTGTCGGCGCGGCGATCTTCAAACGGTTCAATCACGATCTTGACCGGCTCCTGTTCCTGAGAAGCCACCGCCGCAATCGGCGTCCGGACGTCGAGATAGCGGGTGTCCCCCTTCCCGACACATCCGACCGTCAGCGCCATACCCCCGATCAAACCCATTCCGATGACAGACTTCAGCATCATTGATTTCACAGACGCCTCCTCACGCTAAACATAGATTGTGCGCCGACGCTGGCCCAGTCTACCCAAGTTGGCATCCGGAGACAATTCCCGAACTCCGGCCGTCAAGCCGTCACAAGAGGCAGCATCGACCGGAAGGTCTCCCGGCTCAGCTCGGGAAGCGCGCCCGCTTGCAGTCGGGGATCGGCCATCGGCACAAAGCGCACGATCTTGAGAAACCGCCGCTCGGCCAGCACCGACGCGATCTGCGCCTTGCGATCGTGCGTAATCGGCAGGGTATAGCCTTCCCCGCGCTTCCACTCCCACAAGGTCGGAGCCAGCGACAGTTCCAATTCATGCCCGGCGATCTGATGAAACCGGTCCACGAGATGCTTCTTGTACTGTTTGATGCCGTCCCCTTCGAGAATCAGCGCACAGGCCAGATGATGGCCCCACCAGAACAGCGTCCTGAAGGTGAACTTATTCGGCCCGTCGAAATGCTTGGGACAATCGAGATACTGATACGGAAATGATTCGAGATGTTCGCCTTTGACGAACTGATGCGCGCGCGGATTGAACCCCGGCGGCGTCACCAGCGCGACCCGGCTCAATTCCTCGGCCAGGCCGGCGTAGGTCGCGTCGAGCTGAGCCCGCACCTTGGCCGAGATGCGCTCTTTCTTGCGAAAGAATTGCGCATCCGCCACCAGCGCGGCCTCTTCGTCGGTGAATGAGCCGGGAATCGTCATGCCTGGCAAAGATAAAACGGTGAACGGTCAACGGATTATTTCTGATGGGTTTCAAACTGCGCGACGGCCAACGCGTAGTGACACCGGCAATCGGCGCAACGGATCAGCACCCGGTCTTCAAACACATCCATCTCGCGCAAGGACAGAGCCGGACGATGGGCGGCGATACAGGAGGTGAACTGCGCCCGCCCGTCGGCCTGACCGGCCGCAGCGGGAGCCGTCTCCGGCCCCTCGCTCTGCGCCGCCGACGGCTGCGCCACCACCGAGGCACATTGCAAATGATGCGCGGACCGGCAGGAACTGCACAGCAGCACAACCGTGCCGTCGTCCGCGATCCGTTTCACCGTGACACACAACGGATGGACCGACCAGCATTGCTGGAGAAACGCGCCGCTTCGAATCACTTGGGCCATCGTCTATCCTCTGCCGGGCAGGTCCGCTACAGTTTCCACAACGCCAGCATCACCAGCACACCCACGGCATACGGGATCACGCAGGAATAGAGCAGCACCGATTTCGCCCGCTCCGGTGAGGCCCGGCGCGCGAGCTGTTCTTTATAGACGAACTCGTAGGAGAGAATGACGACCGTGAGCGTCAGCGCCAACGTGCGGCTCCTCCGCGGCGAGGCGGTTTGACCGCTGATGATTAAATTCGATGCCAAAAGCGCCGGGGAGAGCAGGACAAGCGTAGCGGGAGCAAACCGGATAGGTGCTGTTCAACAG
>OMJA01000210.1 GCA_900299245.1 Nitrospiraceae bacterium
AATGGACATCACCGCCGATAAACACAACATTCTTGAGCTTCTGGCCAAGAATCGCATCGACGATCACCTGGCGCTCCCGTTCAAACCCCGTACCGTCCGGCCCGCCGGCCCAGCCGTCATACCCCGGGACGCTGGCGCCGCCGCCTTTGGGAATGGAGAGGGGCACCGACGTCGCAACCACTTTCCAGGTGGCGGTCGAATGCGTCAATCCATCCAGCAGCCATTGCAATTGAGCGGCTCCCAGCATGGTCTTCGCCGGGCCGTCCTGATCCGCATTCCGGCTGCGATACTGCCGCGTATCGAGAATAAAGAGTTCGAGATCGGCTCCATACCGCACAGAACGATACATCCGGTTCGGGTCATCGGCAGGCGACGCGATCGGCCAATACTCGCGCAACGCCTGGCGACCGGCCGGCATCTGGCCGTCGAACGGACCGGCGAAGTTATTGCGCACTTCATGATCGTCCCAGATTACATAGACCGGCACCGACTCCAGAAACCGCCGCAGGGACTCGGCGCCGCGCTGATAGCGCTGGCGCGCCCGATACTCCGCCAGCGTGGAGGCTTTGAAATCCGCGCCCGGTTCGTTCGGCGGCGAGGGACAGGTATCGTCGCTATAGATCGTGTCGCCCAGGAACAGGAAAAAATCGAGATCCTGTTTCCGGATGACGTCGAAGATCGGATAGCCACCGGCTCCCTCTCGACAGCGCTGCTGCCCACCCAGATCGCCGCTCCAGGCGAACGACAGAGGCACCGAACTCCGCACTTCCGGCAACGTCGTAAATTCCCCCTGCGCCGCCAGCACCGCTTCACCCTGCACAACGGACTCGCCTGCCCGGCCGACCAGCACATGATAGCGATACCGCGTCGCCGGGACCGCGCCCTCGAGGGGAATCGTCACCGTAAAGTCCGTTTCGGGACCGGTCGTCACACGGGCCGTTCTCACAACCGGAGCCACGGTCGAGGCCATTTTCGACGCCGACTGCCAGACAGACAACGGCGCCCATTCCACTTGCACAGATGCCGGTCCCTCCGTGCGTACCCAGAGCAACGCCCCCTGCGAAGACACATCCCCCACCGCAATCCCCTGCGGAAGGACTTCCGGCTTCATCACACCCGCGTCCAGAAACGGACTGCCCGGAGGAAGCCCCTCTCGCGAGGCGGACGTACATCCGATCGGACCGATCGACAGGAGAATGGACAGAACGAGAAGCACGAGATATCGCATGACACAATCTTTCCACGTATGGCAAAAAACAGGTCCATAGCTACCGCAACTACCGCGCGCGCGAGGCCCTTGAAAATCCAACGATCCGACCGGCATACTGAGGCCCATTACACGAGGCACACAATGCATGACATCAACTGTTGCATTCAGAATTGCCAGGCCACGCCTTATGCACCGGCCGGCACCAAATCGGTCTGCAAAGACCACTTCCTGAACTTTCTGACCTGGCGCCGACGCCGCGGCCCGCAAATGTTCATGAAATACGCCGCCATGACGATGGAGGAACGTGACACCGTCTCCGCCGAATGGCAGAAAACCATCCAAATCGACGAAGTCCCCTCCAATTCCTCAAAGACCTAATCGCTGCGGCCAGGCCCTGCTAAACAGCGCTATCCCGTTGCATTTCCTCAACGCATTCTCTTTCTTTTCGCCCATCACCTCTCAAGCGGACGGTGGGGTCGTGTTCTACTGCGCGCATTCACCGAGCATCGTCCCCAATTTAGAAATAGGATCGAGTCCCGCATGCGCGGGAAGCGAGCATTTCTTTTTCTTCATCTTTTTTAAGCGGGCGGCCTGGAGTCTCCTCATTGCGCGCACCCTACGAGGGCCTTCTGAGGCCGCGCGTTGGGCGAGCACAGGAGACAACCAGGCTGCCCCGCGCCCTACCCCATCACCGCCGACCCGTGATGATGAATCAGCAGCCACTCGTCGCCGATCCGCTCGAACAGGTTCGTGGCGAGCACCTTGGCCTGCTGGGGTTCGTCGGACTGCTGATTGACGATACTCTCAATGCAAATCACCCAGGCCATGTCGCCGGCCACCTGAACCATGACCTCGGACAATTCGAATTTCATGGAAAAGGTGTTGTTGAAAATCAACACCCAGGAGTCGCGCACGTCCGGCCAGTCGGACCGCAGCGTCCAGCCGGGGTGAATGCAGGTAACATATTCCTGGTGCGCCCAGACGCGATCCATCTTGGCGATATCGAGGCTTTCGAACGCCTCGTAAAAAGCTTGATTGGCTTGGGTGACTTCGGTGATGCGTTGTTCGATCATAAGACGGGCCCTCCTGAAGGAGGCCATCATACTGTAATCAGAACGGCGAGGGCGAGGAGAGAATCGTGCGCGACAGTCCCGGGGCTACCGTCACACCGCTCCGCGAAGGCACAATTGACCAGCCAGCGGGGGGAATTCATCCATCAGTTGCTCCTTGTGCACGACCCCGTCCACCGACGACATCCGTCGCGCCTGTGCCACCATGGCCTCATCCAACGACATGATGACGACACGAAGCGCAGCACTCCGCTGCTTGAGCAAGGGAACCGCGTCCAATCCACTGATCAGCGGCATGTTGGCGTCGAGCAGAACGATCTCCGGAGACAGATCATCCAGACAGGCCAACGCTTCTAACGCAGAATTGCAGGCGCCGACCACCACAAACAGCTTCTCGCGTCCCAGCCAATCCTGCAGCGCCTGCAGAACCACCGGGTGATCGTCCACAATGAGGATCCGGATCGGCCGGTGCGGCGCAGCCTGTTTCTCGCGGCGCAGCATCAGGTTTCCTGTGGTCCGAAAAGAGTCGATTCCGCAACTCCGGCCTGCCGCGCCATCTTATAGAGCGATACCGAGGTATCCGCTTGCACCAGTGCCTCCTCTCCCTGCATCAAGATGCCGGCACCCAGCCGCTCGCATCGCGGCGAAACATGAGAACGGCGCTGGTGGCACGATCCGGGACAGTCGTCACCAGATGTTCGTCTCCACCCGGCCCTTTGACCAACAACCCGATCACGTTCCTGTCATCCTCGCCGTCACACAGCCTGCAGCTCTGAAGCCCGAAACACGCCGTCACCGCACAATGCAAACGCGCGCAAGCGCGCTTTCTGAGCGCACCCGTACTATTAGATAAATACATGCATAACGCTATTAAGGAAATTCCTGACGCGGGATGCGAAGCACATCCGCCTACGAAGAAGGGTGCGTAAGCCCGGCCTTGATGGCAAACCGGACCAACCCGGCAATATCGTGAATATCGAGGCGTGCCATGAGCTGCGCCCGATGTGTTTCGACGGTCTTTGCGCTGAGCTTCAGCCGGTAGGCCATTTCTTTGGTGGAGTGCCCCTCCGCGATCAGCTGCAGAATTTCCCGCTGGCGCGGGCTTAACCGCTCCACCGGCGCCAGCTCGCGCACGTCGCCCTCCCGATCGGGGTCAATCAGATGCCGCGCCACCGACGGCGTGAGATACGACGCTCCTCCGCTCACCGTGCGGATCGCCTGCTCCAATTCAACCAAATCGGCGCCTTTCAACAAATACCCCATCGCTCCGGCCTTGAGCGCCTGCCGGAGATATTCTTCATTCGCGTGCATGGAAAGCATGATGATCCGGACCGCCGGCCACTGTTTGGAAATGCGGCTGGCCGCTTCCAGTCCGTTCAATCCCGGCATCGCCACATCCATCAGCACCAGATCGGGCTGTATCGCCTCGACCACCTTCAACGCCTCCATGCCATCGCTCACTTCCCCGACCCCCTCAACCCCCGCCATACGATCCAAGAGAGCATGGATACCGGCGCGAACCAACCGATGATCCTCTGCTAACAGCACCCGTACGCTGGTCATTTTATGAAAGGCTCCTGTTGCGACTCGGCGACAGGAATCGAGAAGAACACCGTGGTCCCCTCGCCCGCCGCAGACTCCACACTCAGCGTTCCGCCGACGAGACTGATGCGTTCCTCCATCCCGAGCAATCCCATGCTGCGGCCCTGCTGGGCCGACACACGCATCGCCTCGGTATCGAATCCGCACCCGTCATCGTGCACCGCCACTCGAATCAGATTCCCCTGCACGGTCAGAGAGACGGACACCATCTTAGCCATCGCATGGCGCGCCACATTGGTCAGCGACTCCTGAACGACTCGAAAACAGGCGATAGTGCGCGGCCCCGGCAAATCGGGCAGGCCGTCCGGCAAATCCAGATGCAGTGCCCACCCCATGCGTTCGGCCTGCCGCGTGGCATACCACCGCAAGGCCGGCACCAGCCCCAAATCATCCAACAACGAAGGCCGCAGATCCAGCGCGAGACTCCGGACCCGCGCCAGCAGTTGATCGCTGATATCGATGCTTTCCTGCAGCTCCACACCGGCAACCGACCCGGCGCTCTCCTGCTCCACTTGCTGCAAATTCAACCTCAGCGCCGTCAACGCCTGACCGATTTCGTCATGCAAATCCTGCGCAAGCTGGCGACGCTCCGCCTCCTGTACCTCATAGAGGCGCTGAGCCAGCACACGGGCGCGCTGCGTCGCCTGGACCAGCTCGCTGGTTCGCTCCTCAACCCGGCGCTCCAGCGATTCATGCGCCTGGCGCAAGAGCGTTTCAGCCTGCCGCCGTTCGGTAATGTCTTCCGCCACATACGCGCACCGCGCCTGGCCGTCCGAACCGTTCCCGATGAGCGACACCGTGGCCGCCAACACCCGTCGATCCGGCATCCCGCCGCGAACGACCTCGTGCTCATATTCAAACCGGACCGGTGCACGCATCGCGATGCACCGGTGATACCGTTTGACCCAAAGATCCAGAATGTCCCGAGGCGTCGCGAACTGGCTGGCTCGCCGCCCGCGCATGGCCTCGATGGTTGTCCCGAAAAAATCGGCCGTCGCCTGGTTGTCGGAGAGATGCACGACGTCGTCGGGCAGCACTTTCACAACCCCCATCATGAGTGCGGCGCTGGAGAAAAAACTTTGGAGGGTGACCTCACTTTCGCGCAGCGAGACCTCTGCACGCCTTTGGTCTGTAATGTCATGAACCAGGACGACGAAATAGTCGAACGCCCCGTCGTCTTTGCGAATCGCACAACACGACAGCACCGCATAGACCAGATGGCCATCCTTGTGGATGAAGCGCTTTTCGAGCTGATACCCATTGATCTGCCCCCTCAACGCCTGCTGAAAGACATCGATGTTCTTTTCGATGTCATCCGGATGCGTGAGACTGGGCCAGGAAGCCTGCAGCAGCTCGTCACGGGAATAGCCCAGCATCTGACACAGGCGATCGTTCACCGAGATCCACCGCTTATCAGGAGCGGTCAGGGCCATGCCGATCAGGCCCATTTCGAAATACTTCCGGAAACGCTCCTCGCTGTGCCTGAGCGCCTGCTCCGCCTGCTTCTGTTCGGTAATATCCACATGCGAGCCGGTCATGCGGATCGGCACCCCCTGCGCATCACGCATCAAGAGCGCCTGAGTCGAGATCCAGCGATAGGCACCGTCGCGATGGCGCAGGCGATGCTCCAAATGATAGGTGGGAATCGCGCCCTCTAAAAACTGTTTCACCAGGGCAAACGCCCGGTCACGATCGTCGGGGTGTAATCGCGTGATCCATTCGTCTTGCGAATCCGACAATTCGTCAGGCCGGTATCCGAGACTCTCCTTCCACAAGGGAGAGTAGTACCTGCGGTTTGTCTTGAGATCCCAGTCCCATATGCCGGTCTTGGTCGCGGACACCACGAGATCGAGCCGCACCTCGTGCTCACGGAGCAATCGCATGGTCGCTTTGAGCTGGGCGATATCGTGGCCAATGGTGGAGATCCCGACCACTTCCCCCGCTTGGTTCAGGATCGGCGACAGACTGAGAGACAGCTCGACGAGCCGGCCGTCACGGTGCCTCCAGACCGTCTCATACTGAGCCACGGCTTCCCCGCCCCCGACGCCGACCTGCCTATCGATTTCCTGCTGGATCCAGTCGGAAGGTATCAGCACATGCATGGAGCGGCCGATCATGTCGGCTGCTGTATAACCGAACATCCGCTCTGCCGAGGCATTCCAGGTCATCACCGTTCCAGAGAGGTCCTGGCTGATGATCGCATCTGCGGACGAATTGACCAGTGCCGCCAGCTGTCTGCTACCCCGATCAAGGATGGCCCCGCGGCTCCGGATTACGAGCGCCGCGACAACCCAAAACAGCGCGGCGCTGAGGGTCCGATTCAGCAAGGCCACTTCCATCGGAATACCGGCCGGAGACAGCAGCAGCCCGGTATAGACCAGCACGGTCGCGGCCCCTGCCATAACATAGGCGGACCAAGCCTGTTCCAGCCAGATGGTGAGGATGATGGGAAGCACGTAGAGGATAAATTCCTGATGGCCAAGCGGAGTCAGTGAGTCAATCAGGAATGTCCCGGCCAAGACCACCCCGATCGCGATATGGACGGTACGAGTTTGCATATGAGCTGAATAACGAGAGAATCTGGTTCTACGCCAGGTCAGTTACAGAATGGGGCCGGCATAGGGACGATTCCCCAGACTCCTATGCTGCTCCTGCATCGCCCCGCTACTGTGAGATTGCCGCTGTTCGCTCGAACATGACCCTGTTGGCCACGATCTAGCAAAGAATCTCAGGGAGGAGAAACATTCGGTAGAACGGATCGCGCATGAATGGGGCGTATGATACCGGAATGGATGAGCCGGAAGTAATACTCCCGCCGCCGTCCACCATCAGGAATTTCCTTATAGGTAAAAGCACTAGTTTTGAGTGGATCCCGCATGGTCCTGCGGCTTTGTACACCGGTCGACGACCCACACTCCAACCAGGATCAGGGCAATCCCGGCGAGTTCGATCACCCCAACGCGTTCCTTCAGGATGATCGCGGAAAGCGCCACTGCCGCAACCGGCGTCAGATTCCCGAGGACAGACGCCCGGGAGGGCCCGATGCCCTGCACGCCGAACAGCCAGGCCTGCTGAGCCACAGCTGTCGCAAAGATCACCAGATACCCCAGCGCCAGCCAATCCGGTATCGTCACCGAATCAAGCCCGGCATCGAGCATCTTGCGATCGGTCCACAGCAGAGGGATCTGGAGCACCGTCGCCACCAACAGCGTGGTCCAGTTCACAGTAAGCGGTGAGATCCGGTCCATCACGGCGCGGCTGCCGATGCTGTAGAGCGCCCAACTCACGACCCCGAGGAACACGAGCAGGCTCCCCAGCAGCGGCTGTTCGCCGGCCGCCTGAAACCCCGCGATCGATACCAGCGCCACTCCCGCGCAGGAGAGCACGCCACCGGCCCACACCGACCGGAACGGCACATCTTGAATCGTCGCGGCGGACAGCAGCGCCGTGACGACCGGAGCCGAGCCGATGATGACACCCGCCACCGCCCCGCTCACATACTTCAAGCCCATCAGAATCAGCAGGTGATTGCCCAAGACTCCCAGCCCGAGCAGAAACAGTATGCCGAGATCTCTACCCGACATCCTGGCCAGGCCCCCCTCCTGCCACCACCAGGTCGTGAGTAGAATCGCCAGCCCGCCGATGTCGCGGAGCACCGACGCTTCGACAGCGGAAAACGATCCCAGCGCCAGCTTTTGCGCCACGATCGAGCCGCCCCATAGCACGGCAGCCAATGCAAGCGCCCCATAGGCGGCACCGGTCGAGGGCGCACCCATCAGACCCCCGCCTTTTTTCGGATCGTCAACACCCCGTCGCGGATCGTGACGAGCACGGCAGTCACGCGTGGATCGTTGGCAACCGTGCGATTCAGCTCCTGAATGGCCGCCGTTTTCTCATCCGGCGGCGGCTGTTTCAGCACATCGCCGTCCCACAGCACATTGTCGACCAGGATGACGCCGGCAGGCGAGAGCAGGTCGAGCGCCCGGCGATAGTAATTCAGATAGTTGACCTTGTCGGCATCGATGAAGATCAGATCGAACGGCCCGGTCAGCTCCCGCATCGTCTCCAACGCCGGTCCCAGGCGGATCTCGATCTTCCTGCCGTGCGGGCTGTTCGCAAAATACTTCCGCCCCAGCGCAGCCGAGGTTTCGTCGATCTCGCAGGTGATGACGCGCCCGTCATCGGGAAGCGCCTCGGCAAAGCAGAGGGCGCTGTAGCCGGTGAACATGCCGATCTCCAGCACACGCCTGGCGCCGACCAGCTGCGTCACCATCTTGAGAAACGCGCCTTCCAGCGGACCGACCAGCATCTGGGCATAGGCCATGGTGCGCTGTGTCTCCTCGCGCAGCGCCCGGGCGGCATCGGATTCCGGCATGGACTGCGCCTGGGCATAGGCCTCGATCTCGGGAGCCACCAGTGTCTTCATTCGCGATCCTTTCGCATCAGTCCCGCCTCATTTGAAAATCGCGCCGCGCATTGCGTAGACTGGCGCAGGCGCGAAGATATTAGCACAAGCGAGGAGACCGGACGTGAAGACGCTGACCGCACTGGAACCGCTGACGACCAAGCTGCTGGAAATCACCCGCATCAACAGCGCCGCCTCGGTCTTATCCTGGGATCAGGAAACGCATATGCCCGCCGGCGGAGGAGCCGCCCGGGCGGAACAGATCGCCGTCCTTCAAGGCCTGGCACACGACAAACTCGTCTCCCCGGACATCGAGCGGCTCCTTGCCGCCACGGTCGATCCGGCGACCGGTCAGGCGATCGACCAGCCGGGCGATCTGTGGGATGAGCCCTCGCGCTCGTTGCTGCGGGAAATCTGGCGTGATTTCAGCCGGGCTAAAAAACTGCCGTCCGATTTTGTAGTCCGGCTCAGCCGGGAATCGTCGCTGGCGCAGCAGGTATGGACCGAAGCGAGAGAACAGAAGTCGTTTCGCCAGTTCCTCCCGAATCTGCGCACGATGCTGTCTCTGAAACGCGAGGAAACGCAGTATCTCGGCTACAAAGACTCTCCCTATGACGCCCTGCTCGACGTGTACGAACCGGGCTCGACGATCGCGGCCCTGCGGCCGATGTTCGCTCAGCTCAAAGCGCGTCTCGTGCCGCTGCTCAAACGCGTGACCCAAAGCCCGGCGCAGATCGACGACAGCATCCTCCGGCATGCCTACGATCAGACCCGGCAGCTGGAATTCGGCCGGCTCGTGCTCATCGCCATGGGCTATGATTTCGAACGGGGGCGGCTGGATCTGTCCGCCCATCCCTTCACCACTTCGTTTCATCCGACCGACGTCCGCGTGACCACCCGAGTCCATGAGCACGAGCTGCAATCCTTCCTGTTCAGCTGCATCCACGAAGGCGGCCACGGCCTCTACGATCAGGGGCTCGACCAGCGCTACTTCGGCACGCCGCTCG
>OMJA01000211.1 GCA_900299245.1 Nitrospiraceae bacterium
GGCGGAGACGGAACGGCGCGCGATGCAGGTGATTACGGCGGGAGACAAGGGAGAGGTGTCCCGGCGTGTCGGGGATACCAGCCTGTTCGTCAAGTCGCTGCTCGCCGGGTTACAGGGGGCCGCCGATCTGAATAAGAACGGGTGGCTGATGGCGTCCGAGCTGGGAGCCTATCTTGAAAAAGAGATTCCGGGAGTCACCCAGGGGCAGCAGCATCCAGTTTCAGCCAGGCTGGACGGGGATGGCGATACTATTTTGATTGAAGGTCGCAAGGCGGCCTTCGTGCTCGGTTCCGGCCCCCAGACTCCGGAGGAGCGACGGCAGGCGGCCCAGGCTCAATACGAGCAGGCCTTTGCCCTACTGCAGGATGGCAAGCACCAGGAAGAAGCGCTGGAGCGGTTGAATCGCTCGATCGAACTGAACCCCGAATTTGGCGATGCGTATGTGTTGAAGAGTTATGTGCGGCTTGAGGTGTTGCCTAATATCGAGGAGGCGTTCATCGCGGGCCAGCTGGCCGTTAAGCATGCGCCGCAGAATCCCGACTCATTCTTTACGCTGGGGTTGATTCAGGAAAAACGCGGGAAGTTTTCCGAGGCCGAGCAAGCCTTACTGCAGGCGTTGAAGGTCAATGCCGGCTATCAGGATGTCTATCTCTCACTCGGCACGTTGTATGCCGATCATCTGAAGGATCAGGCGAAGTCCGTTGAAGCGTTTCGCCGCTATTTGGAACTGGGCGGGACCGACTCCCGAGCCAGGTCGGCGGTGAGCCAGGCCGATGCTCCTTCTAAACCCTAGTCTTTTCCCCCGCCCTTGAGATAACCCAATCCGATCTTCAACGCGCGTCTGGTGATTTCCGGCCAGCGGACTTGAGGATATTCCGCCAGCACTGCCGCCGCTTTCGGATCCTGGATATCCAGGCTGGCGATCTTGATAATGCCGTCTTCTATTTGAACGTCGGCCACGGTGGGTGCCTCCTCTGTGATGCATCACGAAATGGAGTGAATACGAGCCGTTTCGTCAACCGTTTGGGCGCTGTTGCGTTGACTGAACCGGGGACGCATGTTAGCATGAATTCACGCAAATTTTCGAACTGTCTCACACACCACGTCACCAATTTCTCGTTATGAAGGAGGTTCGCATGGCTACTTCGCAAGCACGTGTTATGAGCCTGGCCGGCACCGGATTGGCCATCGCTCTCTTAATCGGCCTTGCCGCTTGTGGCGGTCCTCCGAAGTGGGTGCAGCAGGGGTCGGGCGCCTTCAACGAGAAGGATAGCAAGGCGTTTTACGGCGTGGGATCGGTGGTCGGTGTGCGGAACGAGCCGTTGGCGTGGGATACGGCGGAGAACCGGGCGCGCGCTGAAATCGCCAAGACGTTTGAAACCTATACCGGCTATCTGATGAGAGACTATGCCGCGTCGACGACGGCCGGCGACTTCACGAAGAATACGGAAGAACAGAATGTCGAGCGGGCGATCAAAACCGTCACGACCGCGACCCTCAGCGGCGTCCGTCCGATTGACCGGTACAAGGATGAAAAGACCAACACCTATTATGTCCTCACCAAGCTGAACCTCGAAGAGATGAAGAATAATCTGGAACAGGCCAAAGAACTCAACGCGCAGGTGCGCGATTTCGTTCGCAAGAACGCCGACAAGATGTTCGACCGGCTGGAGAAGGAAGAAGACAAGCGGTTGGGGCGGTAACGCGCTCCGTTGCGGCGCTGATTCGATGTGACCTTTTCAGCTGGAGGGAGTGGTGTGATGGCGATGAAGTCTGGGCTGGTGGCGCTGGGGGCTGTGACCGTATTGACGCTGGCGGGGTGCGGGAGCGAGACCAAGGTCACGCGGGTCGATGCCGGTGTGGTGACCGACCTGAGCGGGCGGTGGAACGATACCGACTCGCGGATGGTGGCTGAGACCATGGTCAAAGAATCGCTCAGTTACCCATGGCTCGGCAACTTTACCCAGGCAAAGCACCGGCAGCCGGTCGTGGTGGTGGGCACGATCCTGAACAGCAGCCACGAACATATCAGCGTCCAGACGTTTGTGACCGATCTCGAGCGTGAGCTGACCAATTCCCAGAAAGTGACCTTCGTCGCCGGCAAGGGCGAGCGCGACGAACTCCGGACCGAACGCAAAGAGCAGGCGATGTACTCCCGCGAGGACACGCAAAAGGCCCCCGGCAAAGAAATCGGCGCCGATTACATGATGAAGGGGACGATTTCGACTATCCTCGACGAGGCCGAGGGAACGAAGGCGGTATTTTATCAGGTGGATCTCCAGATGGTCGATCTGGAGAGCAACGCCAAGGTCTGGTACGGGCAGAAGAAGATTAAGAAGGTCATCGAAAAGAAACGCACCATTTTCTAGGCTCCCGGACTTCGTTGAGCCCCTTCCTGACACGCTTTCCTCGCAGTGCGGTCGCAGGGTGGAGCGTTGTCTCCTCCCTCTTCCGGTATAGCGGGCTGGCCGGCTTCTTGTTGCTGGCTGCCTGCGGTCCTTCCATCAATCGGTACGCGCTCATCGAACAAAGTCTCGCTGCAGGCGATGCGAAGCAGGCCGATGCCATTGTGCAACAGGCGGAGAGCGCCTACGGCAGCAAGAGCCGCCTGCTCTACGGCATGGACCGCGGCATGACGCTGCAATTGGCCGGGGACTATCAACAGAGCAGCGCCGTGCTCGAACAGGCCGAAGAGGAAGTAGAGCGGCTGTATACGAGGACGGTCCGGTCCGAAGCCGCCGCCTTTCTAACCAATGACAACGCGCTGTCGTACGAAGGCGATCCGTACGAACATGTCATGATCAACGTCGTCAAAGCGTTGAACTATGCCGCGCAGGGACAGCTCCAGGAAGCTCTGGTGGAGGCCCGGCGTATCGATCACCGGTTAAATGTGCTTACCGACAAGGCCAGGGACAAGAACGGCTATTACGAGGACGGCTTCGCCCGCTATCTGACGGGGATTCTCTATGAGGCGGCCGGCGATGTGAATAACGCGTTCATCGCCTATCGGAAGGCCTATGAGGCGTATGAAGCGATGCGGGGCTGGTCGCGCACTCCGGTGCCGGGGCAACTGCACACCGATCTGCTGCGGACCGCCGATGCGCTCCATCTGACGAACGAGTTTGAGGAATATCAACGGCTCTTCCCCGATACCATGTGGCAGCCCGGTCCCGCGCAGCGGGACCTCGCTCAAGTAGTCTTGATCAGCTATAATGGCCGCGCTCCGCGCAAAGAGGATCGCTTCCTTGATCTGCCGATCAGCCTGGATGCGTTGCAGCTGGTGTTGTTGAACCGCGGATTCTCCCAGTCGTCGCGGCATCAGAACCGCGGTGTCGACAGCGTGTTGTATGGTCTCAACGGCCGTGTCGTGCGGGTGGCGTTGCCCCGATTGGTCACGCAGAAAACACTGGTCCCATCCGAACAGCTCACCCTGGTGGGGGAATCCGGTCGCCGAGTGACGGTCCGCTCCGAGGTGGGGCAGAACATTTCCGCTCTGGCCGAAAAAAGTCTCTCGGATCGCCTGCCGGGCATCACGGTCAAAGCGCTGGCCCGCGCCGCGGTCAAGTTCGCCATGGCGGAGGGAGCGACGCGCGGCGCGCAACAGGCGGCGGGAAAAGATGCCGCGCCGTGGGTCGGTCTGGTCGTCGGGCTGTTGACGAAAGGTCTTGCGGTCGCGTCGGAAGAAGCGGACAAGCGGAGCTGGCAGACGCTTCCGGACGAAATTCACATCGCGCGGGCCTGGGTGGATCCCGGGCAGTATGCCGCGTCGGTGCAACTCGCGGGGCGCGGAGTTGAGGCGGCCGGACAGAGCGGGCGAACGCTCACGCTGGCTCCCGGTCAAACCGTGATCATGATTCAACGGGTGATTCAATGAGCATACTGGCCGGTGTGAGGCGTGATCTGGCGCTGCTGCTCGCGGTGGTACTCACCGGGGGCATCGCCCTTCCGGGCTGTAGCTGGTTTGGAGGCAATCCCAAACCGGGATGGGTCGACGGGGCCAGCGCAGAGTTTTCATCGGCTCACTATCTCTTAGGGGAAGGCCAGTCCTCGAGCAAAAGCGCCGCCGCCGATCAGGCGTACGCGGCCGTGGCCAGAATTTTCAAGGCGGAGATCGCCGCGCAGGCGAAGGATTGGGAATCGTATCTGCTCGTCGAGAGCCGCGGCGCGGCAAATACCGAACGGCGCTTGACGCTCGATCAGGTGACGAATGTGTCCACCGACAAGGTGCTCGAGAACGTGAAGATTCTGGATACCTGGTACGACGCGCATCAGGGACTGCACTATGCGCTGGCGGGGATGCATCGCGTCCAGGGCGAAGCGGCGATGCTGGAGAAGATGCGCGAACTGGACCGGATGATTGAGACCGATCTGGCCGAATCGAAGCAGAGCACCGATAAGCTGGCGAAAGTGAGGGATCTCCGGCGCGCCACGAGGAATCTCGTGCTGCGGGAAGCGTACAACGCGGATTTGCGCGTGATCCGCTCTTCCGGCCAGGGCATGCCGGCCGCCTATCGCGTCAATGAATTGTCGAACGAACTGGATCAGTTTCTCTCGAGCAATCTGGTCATTGCGGTCGAGGTAACCGGGGATCATGCGGAGCCCATTCAGCGGTCGCTCGCTGAAGGATTGATTCGCGAAGGACTGCATGTGACCGCCCAGCGTGCCGGCAGCGAACTGCTGGTGCGGGGCACCGTGCGCATCTGGCCCATCGATGTGCGGGATCCGCAATTTAAATATGTGCGCTGGTGCAGTGACTTCGATGTGGTGGAGTCCGCGACCCAGCGCGTCGTCGGCGCGGTGTCGCGGGGCGGGAAGGAGGGGCATCTGTCCGACCGCGAGGCCACTGCAAAAGCCCTACGGGTTATCCAACAAGAATTTTCTTCAGACCTTGCCAAAGCGATCGCATCTCATGTATTTGGAGAGGCGTCATTGCCGGCCCAGGCTGCGTCACCGGCCGGGTGTCCGAGAGAATCCACACCGGCGAATCCGGCGTTGTTGAGCCCACGCCCATATTAATGAGGAGGGAACCAGCACTGTGACACAGTCTACAGAGAAATCGATGGGCCGCGCCCCACGGAGCCGCGGACGCGGGCTGACGAAGCCCGGACGGAAACTGTCGAGCCGGTTGGCGAAGCGCAA
>OMJA01000212.1 GCA_900299245.1 Nitrospiraceae bacterium
GGTCACCTTGCCAAGACGATGCCCATCATCGATGGCCGCCAGCAGATCATGCTCGCTGACGATCCCCGCCAACACCCGCTGCTTGTCAACGACCGGGACCGCCCCGAATCCTTCGATCATCAGCGATGCAATCACGTCCCCCTTCGTGCGCAGATGTACCGATTGTACGTGCTGTTCCATGACCTCTTTGACGGTCATCGAGGAAAATTCTTGCTTCTTGACGGTCCGTACCCGTTTCGTCGCCTTTTTCGCCCGCATCGGGACCTCCTCCGTCACACGTCCGCACTGACGCCAATCACCACAGTCCGACTTTCCACCCTGTCGCAAAACGCTGCAGTGCGTTCACTGACTTCACGGGCCGACTGCGTCACAACCTCCCGGAACGCGCCGATTTTCTTCTTCATGGCGATCCCTCCATGGCATATCCAATGCAGATTGAATACCTGAAATCAGGCGAGTGGACAGCCCAACGGCAAGCGGAAGGAGCCGGCGATGAAAATCATATGCGCAGTGGACGGATCGGAGTTTTCTCAATGGGCCGTCGAAGCGATCGGCGCCTTGGGTCGAAGCGCCCTTTCTTCCGTAACCTTGCTGCATGTCCTAGACACCCGGCACCTGAAACCGGCCGGGGCTCCCCATGTGGCGACCTATCGAGGCATGAAAGCGGCAATGGACAAATCCGGAGAAACTGTTCTACGCCGCGCAAGCGGTTACCTGGAGACGGCGCTCTGCCAGTCGGCACAGCGTCCTCGGACGGAGGTACAGACGCTGTTATTGCATGGAGCTCCCGCCTCCACAATCGTGCAGCGCGCAAATCAAGATGGGTCGGACCTGATCGTGCTGGGCACCAGAGGGATGAGCGACATCAAGGGGTTCCTCCTCGGGAGCGTGGCACGGAAGATTGCCTCCCTCGCATCCTGTCCGGTGCTTATCGTGAAGCATCCGATGCATCAGCTGCGCCGAGTATTGCTGGCGGTCGACGACTCGAAACACTCGCGCAAAGCGGCGAAGTTTCTGAGGGTCGGCCTGCTACCAGAAACAGCCGAGGTAACGGTCTTCTCTTCCGTGGCGTCCCCGTTCACCGATCTTGCCGCCGGCTATCTGTCTGAATCCCAGCGGGAGGCGCTCGTGCGCCCCCAGATCGAACAAGCCGAACGGCTGGTCGCCCGCATACGACAAGACTTTCTCAAAGAAGGCTATGCCGTCGTCACCGACGTGCAGCAGAACCACGTCGTGGACCATATCATCAAGCAGGCGGAAGCCGGCCTCACCGATCTGCTGGTCGTGGGGGCGCGCGGTCTGTCGAACCGGGAACGGCTCGAGCTCGGAAGTGTCTCAGACAGTCTTCTGAGACATGCCCCTTGCTCTATTCTCATCGTGCGAGGCCCGCGTGGCTGACTTCAGCACACCGTTGGGAAGTTCTGCCGATGCCGGACATCTTCACAGTTGTCCCGGGTGCCCCGATGGCTGAGGGACGAGAATTCCGATACCACGACATCAACCGGCTCTCGACCGACGAGGTTCTGAAGCGCCTTGAAACGGGCGGTGGCGGTCTTGCCACCGACGAAGCCCTCCGGCGCGTGAAAACGTTCGGGCCGAATGTGCTGGCCAAGCCAGCCCGATATTCTGTCCTACGTGGACTCAGCCGCCATTTCACCCACTTCCTGGCAGTCCTGCTCTGGATCGCCGCCGGGCTCTCGTTCGCCGCCGACCTGATGAAGCCGGGCGAAGGCATGGCGACATTGGGCTGGGCCATCCTCGGCGTGATCGTCATCAACGCCGTCTTTGCCTTCCTGCAAGAATACAAGGCGGAGCGGGCGGTGCAAGCGCTCCATCAGCTGCTGCCCGACACTGCCTGGGTCAGCCGGGGAGGACAGCCCGTGCAGATTGCGCGGAGCGGAATCGTGCCGGGTGACGTATTGATCTTAGAGGAAGGTGAGCGGGTTCCTGCCGATGCGCGGCTGATCGACGAGACCGGCATCCGGGTGGATAACGCGGCCCTGACCGGTGAGTCGAAACCGAAACGGCGGATTGCCGAGCCCGCCGAAGACGGACACTGGCTCGATCTCCCGAACCTCGTCTTTGCCGGAACGACGATCCTGTCCGGGCATGGACGGGCCGTCGTCTTCGCCGTCGGAATGCGCACCGAATTCGGCAAAATCGCCAACCTGGCCACCACGGTCGAAACGGGCCTCAGCCCGCTCCAGAAAGAGATCGTCACGGTCACGCGCATCGTCGCCGCCATTTCGCTGGCGATGGGCGCCCTGTTCTTTGCCGTCGGTCTCTGGGCCGGACTCGGCTTCTGGATCAGCGCGATCTTCGGCATCGGGATCATCATAGCGAACGTGCCGGAAGGCCTCCTGCCGACCGTGACGCTCGCACTCGCCATGAGCAGCCAGCGCATGGCGAAGCGCAAGGCCTTGGTGAAACACCTGGCCTCTGTCGAGACGCTCGGCTGCACGACGGTGATCTGCACGGACAAGACCGGCACGCTGACGGAAAACCGGATGACAGTAGACCGGTTCTATACCAGCGGGATTGAGGTCGAATCGCGGGAAAGCTGTTTCTGGTCGGGCGGACGAATGGTCAGCACGGCCGAGGTGGATCAATGGAGGAGCTTTTTTGACGCGCTGCTCCACTGCCATAACGCCAAGCGCGTTCGGCAGTCCGATGGGCGCTTCAACGTCACCGGTGATCCCACTGAAGTGGCCTTGTTGGAATTTGCCATCGAGCACGGGTTGGCCCACCGGCCTCCCTTACAGCGTATGGGCGAGCTGGCCTTCGACGCTGATCGAAAGCGAATGAGTACCCTTCATTGGATGGAAGGGCGGCTGGTTGCCTTCACCAAGGGCGCTCCCGAATCGGTGTTGGCCCTCTGCACTCATGCCCAGATTCAAGACCATGTCGTGGTGATGACTCCCGATGAACGGGCGCGCATCCTGAATCAGAGCCGGTCGTTCGCCGAGCAGGCCTATCGCGTGCTGGCTGTGGCCATGCGCGAGGTGGCTCATCAACCGAAACACATCGAAGTGGAGACAATCGAACGCGGCCTGACGTTTCTCGGACTGGTCGCCATGATGGATCCACCCCACCGTGAAGTCCCCGAAGCCGTCGCGACCTGCCGTCGGGCCGGCGTACGCATCATCATGATCACCGGCGATCATCCGCTCAC
>OMJA01000213.1 GCA_900299245.1 Nitrospiraceae bacterium
GCCGCACATCCTCCGCGCGGCACACCTGATCCCCCGGCGCCAGCGTCGCGGCAGTGCCCGCCGCCGTGGCGATCCGCGCACAGGCCTCCAGCCCTTTTCCTGCGGCATGGGTGAACACGAATCCCGCCACGGCGGAATCGCCCGCTCCGACCGTGCTCCGGACCCTCACCGGCGGCGGCGTCGCACGATACCGCTCCTGCGGGCCGATGAGCAAGAGCCCCTTCGATCCACGTGACACGATGACGACGTTGACTCCGGCTCGATGCACCGGTGCGACGGCGCGCAGAATCGCAGCCTCCGATCGAACCGGCTTTCCGGTCAAGCGATGCAGCTCATTGACGTTCGGCTTGATGGCAAACGGTTGCGCCCTGAGACCCGATTTCAAACAGGGGCCATCCGCATCCAATACCGCCCGGGCACCGCGCGATTGCACCAATGCAATGATCTGCCGATAGGCATCGGCCGGAACGCCTCTCGGAAGGCTCCCGCTCACCACGACATACGCGTCTTGAAGATTCAGCAGGGTCAGGTGACCGAGAAAAGCGGCCCATTCCGCCTTCGTCACCATCGGCCCGCGCGAATTGAGCATCGTCTGAGTATGCCGCCGCGCGGTGGTCACGATGATATTGCGCCGCGTCTCCTGCGCGATGGGAGTGAAATAACAGGTCACGCCCTCCGCCTTCAATAACTCGATCATGACCTGCCCCGCGTGCCCCCCGATAAATCCCAGCGCCATGCTCTCTCCGCCCAGGTGCCGGATTGCCCGCGACACATCGATCCCCTTCCCGCCGGCATAGAGACATTCGCCTTTGACCCGATTGGCATCGTCCAGGCGCAAATCGTCGACGTCGAGGAAATGATCCAGCGCCGGATTGAGGGTAATCGTGTAAATCATCCGAATCGTCCAGCCCCGCGTGATCGCTTGACTCAATGAGAAGGCTCCGCGCCTCCCGTGCTGTGCCGAAGATACACGAACCAGTAAACCAAGGCTACGAGCCCGGTCCCGCCGATCACATTGCCGATCGTCACGACCGCGAGATTCACCAGCACGCTCGTCCCTGCAATGGGATCCCCTCCGGACAGGGTCAACGCAACGCCGAGAGGCAGGAAAAACATGTTCGCCACGGAATGTTCGAATCCGCAGGCGACAAACGCGCTGATCGGAAACACGATCGCCAGGATCTTGTCCGTCACGCTTCTCGCCGCCATACAGAGCCAGACGGCCAGACAGACCAGCACATTGCAGAGCACGCCCCGGGCCAGCGCCGAGACGGGATCGAGCACGACCTTGGCGCGCGCAATCCGGATCAGCGTCTCGCCGACCGCGCCGTCACTCATCTGTGGAATTCCCGCCAGCAAGACCAGCGCAACCGTCCCGATGGCGCCGGCCAGATTCCCGAAATAGACCAATCCCCAGTTGCGCAACACCTGCGCACCGGTCACACGGCCGGCGGCCCAGGCCATCGCCATCAAATTATTGCCGGTGAACAATTCGGCCCCGCCGACCACCACGAGAATCAATCCGAGACTGAACGCCACCCCTCCGACCAGCCTGGTGAGACCAAATGAATTCGTTGGCCCGATCCCCGTTGTAATCGTCACCGCATAGAACAGCCCGCCCAGCGCAATGAAGGATCCGGCAAGCACCGCCAATGCAATGAGTGACGCTGCCGGAGCGGTCGCTTTTCCGACCCCGCCGTCACGCACCCGCACCGCCACCTCGGCAGGCGCATAGGCGTCCTGGATCGGCCCAATCGTTCTGTGAGACGCAGGCTGCGGTTCGTTCACGTAATCAGTCTCACGCGGACGGCTTCCAGTTCCCTCTCATCATCGGCATCCAATTCCTCCCAATCAACAGGCTCGACCCGCACAATCGAGACTTTATACTCGGGACAACGGGACTGGTCATCGGAACTGGAGGACAACAGCGAATTCACATCGCTCGCAGGAAAATGAAAACTGGTAAAGAGTTGACCCGGCTGAACCCGCTCGCTGATCATCACAGGCAAGAGGACGGTTGCTCTCGGGCTCACCAGCCGGATCAAGTCCCCGCCCGCCACCTGCATCCTCGCCGCATCCTCCGGATGCATCTCCAGCACATCGACATCCACGACATCGAGAATATCCGTCCGCCGCGTTTGCGCGCCGCAATTGTAATGTTGCAGGATCCGGCCCGTGATGAGCGTAAAGGGATACTCCTCCGTCGGCGATTCCCCGGGAGGCAGATAGTCCACGCCGACAAAATGCGCCTTGCCTTTCGGGAACCGGTCGCGATGCATGAGGGCCGTGCCTCCGTGCCCGGCCTCGGGAACCGGCCACTGCAATCCGTCGGGAGACTCCAACCGATCGTAGGAGACTCCCGCAAACATCGGCGTGAGCCGGGCGATCTCGTCCATGATCTCGGACGGATGGCGATAGCTCATCGGATAGCCCATGCGGGTCGAAACCTCGCAGACGACCTGCCAGTCCGGCTGGATGCCGTGGGGCGGATCGACGGCTTTTCGTATGCGTTGAATCCGCCGCTCCAGGTTCGTGAACGTCCCGTCCTTTTCCAGAAACGAGGCGCCGGGCAGGACCAGATGCGCCAGCTTAGCCGTTTCACTCATGAACAAATCCTGCACCACCAGAAAATCAATGTGTCTCAAGGCCTCACGGACCTTCCTGAGATTGGGATCGGTCTGCGCCACGTCATAGCCGATGATCCACAAGCCCTTCAGCCGTCCGGCCAGGGCCGCGTCCCACATGTCAGGCGTCTTCATGCCTCGTTTCGTCGGCAGGGGCCGCCCCGTCACGGCTTGATGCAAGGAGCCGAGCGCCGGATCGTCCAGCGCCTGGTAACCGGTGAAATAGGTGGGCAGGCAGCCGACATCGGATGCGCCTTGCACATTGTTTTGACCGCGAAGCGGATTGATCCCCGTGCCCGGTTTGCCCAGGTTGCCGGTGGCCAGAGCCAGATCCACCAGGGCCATCACGCCGTGACTCCCCCAGCGATGCTCCGTCATCCCCAGACCGTGCACGCACAAAGACGCGCCGCTCGTTGCATAGAGCCGCGCCGCCTGACGAATCAGATCGGCCGGCACACCGGTGACGTGCTCCGTCCATTCCGGGGTGCAGGGCTCTACCGCCTTCAGCCAATCGTCCAATCCGTCGGTCCGGGCGTCGATGAATGGCCGGTCGAGCAACCCCTCTTTCATCATGACGTGACCGAGACCGTTCAGCAGGGCTACATTGGTTCCCGGCTTGAGCGGGAGGTGCAAGTTCGCCAGCCGAGCCAACTCCGTCTTCCTGGGGTCGATCACGATGAGCGGCACCCCCCGCCGATGCGCCTGCTTGATGCGCGCACCGACCACCGGATGGGATTCGGTCGGATTCGCGCCCACCACCATGATGAGCTTGGCCTGATCGAGATCCAGAATCGCATTCGTGGCAGCCGACGCACCAAGCGTCTCCATCATGCCGGTGACCGTCGCGCTGTGACAGACCCGCGCGCAGTTGTCGATGTGATTGGTCCCCATCACGCAGCGGATGAATTTCCCGAAAAGATAATTTTCTTCGTTCGTCCCCCGGCTGGAAGAAATCGCCGCCAGCGCGTCAGGGCCGAACTCGGTTTTGATTCTGGTGAACTCGAAGGCCAGACGGTCGAGCGCGGCTTCCCATGAAATGGCCTGCCATGTATCTCCGCTGCGCAACATCGGCGATGTCAGCCGGTCTTCTGCGTAGATATAGGTCCAGCCGAATCGCCCCTTCATGCAGGCATGGCCATGATTGGAGGGACCGTCATCGGCAGGCACCATCGTCACCACCCGCCCATCCCGAAGGCCTGCGTCGAACGTGCATCCCACCCCGCAATAGGCGCAGGTCGTACGGACTGTTTCCCTCGGAAGCCCCTGCAACTGAACGGTCTTCTCGACTAGCGCGCCGGTCGGACATTCCTTCACACAAGCTCCGCAGGAGACACAATTGGAGGCCGCAAACCCCGTGGCAGGGTCACCATAGCAACTCGTGCCGGCCATCGGCCTGGAGCCGAATCCTCTACCGGCCATAGTGAGGGCGAACGTCCCCTGGATCTCATCACAGGCCCGCACACAACGCGCGCAGGACACACACCTGGCATTATCGAATGTAAAAAACGGATTCGAGCTGTCCTGTATTCGCTCGCGGACAGCCGGCTGGCGGTAGCGAACACGGTCAAGGCCCACCGATCGCGCCAACTCTTGGAGTGCAGCCGGGAGCACCCCGCCATCGGGCTGCTCCGAGATCAGCAATTCCGTCACGTTCCGCCGCAGCTGAACCAACCGGTCAGTGTGTGTATGCACCACCATCCCCGCCTGAACCGGCGTCGTACAGGAAGCCGGCGTGCCTTTCTGTCCCTCCACTTCACAGACACAGAGCCGGCACGAACCGAACGGCGCCAGATGTTCGGAAGAGCAGAGACCGGGAATCGCCAGCCCCGCCCGCTTGGCAGCCGTGAATACCGTATCGCCGCTATGAGCAGGTACCGGCTTGCCGTCGATTGTGATGAGGATGGCATCGTTCATCGTTGCAACCGGCTGTGAAATTCCATTGGAAAGTGTTCCAGAGCCGACAACACCGGATACGGAGCCCGCGCCCCCAGTCCGCAAAGGCTGGTCGCCTTCATCGTGTCGCCCAATTCGGTCAGCAGCGATAAGTCTGCCGCCGTCGCCCGGCCCCGTTGAATCGTGTCAAGAATCTCGCGCGCCCGCAGGGATCCAATACGACAAGGCACGCACTTCCCGCAGGATTCATCCGCTACAAACGCCATCAAATGCCGGGAGAGCTCCAGCATATCCGTCTCATCATCGAACACGACGATCCCGCCGTGCCCGAGAATCGCCTCCGCCTTGGCAAAAGCATCGAAACAGATCGGGATATCCAACTGCGCGTCTGTGAACAGACTCCCGAGCGGTCCCCCTACCTGCACGGCCTTCAGCCGGGCGCCATCCGCCATGCCCTGCCCGAATTGATCGAGAACCTCGCGAAGCGTAAGTCCGAACGGCACCTCGATGAGCCCCGGTTGCCTGACCCGTCCGCCGAGTTGAAGGACAGCAGTACCGCGCGACCCTTCGGTCCCCATAGATGCGTGCCAACTACCGCCCCTTGCGAGGATGTTGGGGACGGTCGCAAACGTGAGCACATTGCTGACAATAGTCGGCTTCCCGTAGAGGCCGGACTGTGCCGGATGCGGCGGTCGCGCGCGCACCACACCGCGCCGCCCCTCCAACGATTCCAACAGCGCCGTTTCTTCTCCACACACATATGAACCGGCTCCGGAGACCACCTCAATGACAAATGGCTTCCCGCCGGACTCCAGCCACCCGGCTTCACCTGCAGCCCGAATGGCTGCCTGCACCGTGGCTCTGGCCGCCGGATATTCCTGGCGACAATAGATGTACCCGGCGCCGGCGCCGATCGCCCTGGCGCAAATCAGCATGCCTTCAATCAGGCGGAACGGATCGCCCTCCATGATCATCCGGTCGCAATAGGTCCCCGCATCGCCCTCATCGGCGTTGGCGACCACGTACTTACGATCAGCCTCCTCCGTAGCAGCCACGTCCCACTTTTTCCACACGGGAAACGCGGCGCCGCCACGCCCGCGCAATCGAGACGCCTTAAGTTCCAGGATGATCGCCGGAGGGCTCATCGCTTGCGCCGCCCGAAGGCCGGCAAGACCACCCTGCGCCTGATACGCCTCCACCGACAGAGGCTCGGTGACGCCGAATGTGGCAAAGGTGTGCCTGGTCTGCATGGAAAGAAACGGGATCGCGGAAACGGGAATGCCGCCCTCGCCGGCCAGAATCTTTGGAAGGTCATCGGCGGTCACCCGGCACCAGGCCAGACGCCCCTCGGGACTCTCGCGCTCGACCATCGGCTCGAGAAAGAACGCGCCGCGGGAAGAGGTCCGCACAAGCTCGACATCGGACCGCTTCCGCCAGGCCTCGACAAGGCGTTCGGTTCCGGCTGCACAAGACGACGTGTCGTTGGAAAGATAGAGTCTGATGCGGCTCATCGATACCGATCCAGCAGGCGCGGGACATCCCCTGGCCGGACTCGCCCTTGTAGTGCTCCATCGATTCGGACACTCGGAGACAGCGCACAATTACCGACGCAGGACACCGGCTCCAACGTGAACCGGCCGTCGGGCGTGGTCTGGCCGAGCGGGATTCCCAGCGCGGATTGAATCGCCTCCACTACCCGATCGCAGCGATTGGCCAGACAGGATTCGCCCAGACACACCTGAATACGATGGCGCCCGGCCGGTTGAGTATAGAGCGAAGGATAGTAGGACAAGACACCGGCCACATCGGCC
This sequence comes from Nitrospiraceae bacterium, assembly GCA_900299245.1. Taxonomy (GTDB): domain Bacteria; phylum Nitrospirota; class Nitrospiria; order Nitrospirales; family Nitrospiraceae; genus Nitrospira_D. Next base: position 6,329 of record OMJA01000213.1, read on the forward strand.
TCGGTGACGCCTTGCGACTGCGCAATCGCCGGAATGAATTGGGGATCGATGTATCCGTACACCTCGCAGACAGCGTGGAGGATACGAAGGATATTCGGCGGATCCCCGTGCGAAGGACGGGCATGGGCCAGCAGGTTATCGAGTCCGTTCGGCAGAGCGGTCTTCACGGCGTACCTCTTCAATGCCAACATGCCCGCGCAGCACGTTATAGTCAAATGCCGGCCGGCCGATATGAGACCAGCCGGGATCGTTCTGCTCCATTTCATCGAGCAACCGGGCCACCTGTTCGCGTCCGGCCTGCGTCGTGGCGGCGTGACGAGGCGTTTTCCCGCCCAGCACCGGCGCGTCCCGATCCGTCCAATCCAGATAGGCCATCTCCAGAAAGGCCTGCAACAAGGCTGCGTCCTGCTCCGGGGTCACGACGGACCGGACGGGCTGCTCAGCATCGAGTTCTTCGGCGCTCAACAGATGCGGCGGAGGAGCGGTGGCTTCTCCACGAAAATGGAGCGAAAAGCCTAACGCCGACGCCAGTTGATGCTTCCATGTATCCAGCCGTTCACGCGAGTCGGTTTCCACCCACAGTTGCGTCGGCGTCAGCGTGAACCGGGCTACGACAACCGGCTTCCCCGCATCAGCCGGATCAGACTGCACCCACCGCAGACGTGCGCCCGATCCGCCGGATGCGCCAACGTCCGCCGGGTCGGAAGCGAGACCTTTCATCCCGCTCAAGGTCTCGCGAAGAAATTTGAATTCCCGATGTTCGTAGAGCGCCATCGAATATAAATACGGTTGCCCGTCGGAACGGCAGTACCGGATGCCGGCCACGACCTGGTAGAGCGCCCGCAGTCGCATCTGCGCATAGACCCAGAGCAACTCGAAACCGAATCGCTTGGCAAACTCGTGCCAGTCGCCGAGTTCGAACGATCCGGCATCGATTTCCCGTTGGCGACGCAACTCACAGACGGCTTCATACAGGGTCCTGCCCTCTTCGGGAGAAAGCAGCAGGGCACTCTCGCCGAGCACGACGTCGTTTGTTTCAGGGTCTCCCGGCTGTTGCACAAACCGGGTCAGCAGCACCTGACCGGCCCGGAATCCCAGGCTGAAATCACCGCCTTGCGCCTGATAGAGACGTCCATTGCCCAACGACCGGCAGGCCCACTGCCCTGTCGCCGCGCTGCCGGGCACGACTTCGACCACATCCATATACGAATGTTTCAGCGGGTCCATCCAGGCCCGCTCTTCCTCCGGAATATGCTCGGTCACGACGTCGCGCAACTGCTCGATCAAGGTCAGCTGCCCGTCCTGGGGATAGTAATCCGCATAGACGATGAACGTAGCAAGATCGACTTCCTGGGCAAACGGCGGCAGCGGCGCGTTCCCGGCAAACTCAACATAGGGACGCAAGGCCTGGCGCAAGGCGCGATCACGTTCCGCCGCAAACATCGGCCCGATCGACAACGCCTCCAACCGGGCCACCAGACCATCAAGCCCCGGCGATAACGGTGCCCATACCCCGGCCGTCGTTTCATTCGCGAGCTTCATGTATCTCTTCCATCACGATCGATTCCGCATCGAGCCAGTCTTCGAGATCCCTCCCCTCCCGACGGCCTCGTTCATTCCACAATTCATACGCCTTCCTGGCGATGCGCTCCCGCATCCCGTCCGGCAATTCGATCGGATTCGTTCCGCGGGACGGTTGCCCGGCAGGCGCAGAACGCTGCTTCCTAATCATAGTCGCCATGATAGCCCCCCTGGTGAAAGAATGATCCTCTATGTGGACGTTGCAGACAACACCCGGCGGTGTCCCGGCCCGTATTTCGGGCTGCGAACGGTGAGCACCGGACACCGAGACTGGCGCAATACGGCTTCCGCCACGCTCCCGCTCAATGCATGAGACAACCCGCGACGCCCATGAGTGCCCATCACGATCAGATCAGCTGGAATCGTCTTGGCGCTGTCGAGAATCGACTCGAACGGCGTTCCCCCGCGCACCTGCGAATCAGCCTGAATCTTGGCCTCAGTCAACGCCCGCGTCATATCGCCCAAACGAGCCGTCAACCGCTCACGTATCTCCTCACGTTTTCCGGTCTGCAGCAGAGTGAAATCCAATCCATACGAGACGGGCTCCAGCACATGCAGCAACGTGAGAGACGCGTTATGCCGTTGCGCCATCAGTGCGGCATACTCCACGGCTTCCAGAGAGCAATCTGAGAAATCAACCGGGACTAAAATTCGATTGAGACTGATCCCCCCGCACGGCCCTGCCTCCGCAGCAGACACATCGTCAGAATCCATACGCACCGTCAGCACCGGACAGGGCGCCGTCCGGATGACTCGCTCCGCCGTGCTCCCGAGCAGCACATGGGCCAGCCCGGACTTACCTTTTGTCCCGACCACTACCAGATCCGAATCCTCCGCTTTCACGGCCGCCAGGACCTCTTCGCAAGGAATTCCCGTGGCGATACGTGTATGCAACGCAATCCCGCGAGCCGCTGCCCGCGCCTTCAACTCCACCAACTGCTTGGCCCCTGCCTTCATGAGCTCCCCGAGATAGACCTGGTTGACCGGATACTCGGGATTCAAGCCGGGCGGAAACTCGAGCACCGTCAGCACAGTCAGCGTCGCCCGCCAGGTCGCGGCCAGACAACAGGCATACTCCTCGGCCCGCAGGGCCCATTTGGAGAAATCGGTCGCCAGCAGGATGCGTGGTCTGTCGGTTTCCCCCCTCACACGGCCTCCACATTCAGAAGAAGCAATTCGCCGTTCATGTTCGGATGGATCGAGCAACGGAATTCATGGCGTCCTGGGCGGGACATATTGAACCGCAACGCCGCATCCCGTTTGGCATCGAGATAGACGCCCCCCACTCCACGCCCGTAGACAACCACTCCGTCTTTTTCAACCTGCGTCGGAATTCCTTCAAACATGGTCGAACCAAAGTCATGACGCTCTGCGTCCTCATTCTTGATCCTGATCACCGTCGCCACCCCGAGCCGAAGCGTGCTTTGCTTCGTCACAAACTTGAAATCTTTGATCGTGACATCCACGACCTGTTCGGATTGCGACCAGAGCGGAAGATCCGCTCCGCCCCACAAAGCCCAGGTCACACCCAATACGGTCGCCCATCCCCGCATGCGCCCGCCCTGCATCATCATCGTGAGTCTCCTCCTTCTGTACAATTCCTCGAGGTCAACGCGCCTTCACCGGCAGCGGCACCGTCAGCACCGGACACCCCGCTGTCCGCACCACCTTTTCAGCCGTGCTGCCGAAAAATATCTTCTCGACACTTCCCGACCTCCCCCCGTAGCTGCCCATGATGACCAGATCAACTTTTTCCACCCGTGCAGTTTTCGCAATTTCTACAAACGGCGCCCCCTCTAAGACGAGTCGATCCATCTCAATCCCCTTCGCCGATTCGGAGTCGAGGAGCCGGCGCACATTCAACCGGGCAAAATGCCGAAGACGGCGCTTCTGGGCCGCTGCGTCCGAAGGCACGGCCAACACCCCCATCCGATTGAAGGCGGCAAGCGCACTCGTATCGATGACATGCACGACCAACACCTCGGCACGGCACAGACGTGCCAGATCGCATGCGACCCGAAAGGCTTCTTCCGAACAGGGTGAAAAATCCACGGGGACGAGAATAGAAGAAAAAGGCGCCTCTGCCATACTCTCTCCCTTCACAAGTTCTACTTCTATCTCTCTACTCAGCAAAGCCGATGCCGACCGCGCAAACGATATCCATACAGAAAACGGCTTATTAATAGACCATTTTCTCTTCTCCTTCGGCGTGACAGGGGAACCACGCTACAAAGAGAAACCCATAGTTGTCCCAAAAGGCGACAACCCCCACGGCACAGCAAATGACGACACCCATTGAACGACAAAACTGAGGAGAAGAATCGCCTTCTCTCATCAGCCGTTATCCGCAGGAGATTCCACCTTATCCTGGCAACGAACGACGGCACTGGACTTGCTGCTTCTATTTGACAGCTAGAGGATGGCCTATGACGCGAACCCACTGGATCTTACTCGGCGCAATCGCAATCGGCGTGGCAGTCGGGCTCTATGTCCTCTTTTTCTGTCCCACGGATTGTCACTGAGCAACAGAGAGGTCACCGATGAAAATGCTGCTGGCCATCGATGGATCGGATCAATCCTATGAAGCTGTCCGCGCGTTGAAGCACTTGGCCCGCGCCGATGAGTTACACGTCCTGCACGTCCTTGACGTTCCGTCACCGGCGTATCCGATGATGGTGCCGGAAGTCGCACACGAACTGTACACGACCATCGAACGGACGATGCGGGAAGACGGCGCCAGGCTGCTGGATCGTATAGTATCGCTTATGCCGATGGATTGCGGCCCGGTCACCAAGCATATGGAGATCGGCTCACCGGCCGATCGGATCGTGGAATATGCGGAACAGCATCAGATCGGACTGATTCTCGTCGGAGCGCGCGGGCTCGGACCGATCAAGGAACGGCTGATAGGCAGCGTCTCCCACAGGGTTCTGACCTTCTCCAAGAGCGCCGTGTTGATCCTGCCGAATTTCGTGAAGTCCCTGAAGCAGGTGCTGCTGCCGCTGCAAGGGTCACAGGACGCCGAACGGGCACTGTTGTTCCTCCGGCAACATCCATTCCGCGAAGCCGTCAC
>OMJA01000214.1 GCA_900299245.1 Nitrospiraceae bacterium
ACCACGCTCGCCATCGATCCGCAGTTCCCGGCCACGGTCTACGCCGGCACCATGGCCGACGCCGTCTACAAAAGCCCGGACGGCGGGCAGCATTGGCTTCCGCATAATGTCGGACTTAAAGAACACGTCTCGTTCATCAACGAATTCGTGTTCGACTCCACGAACAACGAGCAGATCTACATCGCCACGACGGTCGGCGTTTTTAACAGCAAAGACGGCGGGCGCGAATGGGAAGAGCGCATGGCGGGGATGAAGGAAGTGCACATCGTCACCTCCATCGCGATTCACCCGACCAATCCCCGCATTCTCTATGCCGGGACAACCGGCGGCGTCTATCGATCGGAGGACGGCGCGAATTCGTGGAAGAAGATCAATACCGGACTCATTCCCGAAACGGAATTGATGGGAGCCATGGCGCTGGGAGTCAATGCGATCGTCTTCGATCCAGTCACGCCTGACACCGTCTATGCCGGAACGACGAAAGGCCTGTTCCGCACCGCCAACGGAGGCGCGTCATGGGAGCGGATCGGGGACGGGCTGAAAGATCCCTTTGTCAGCAGCCTGCTCATCAATCCGGCGCAACCGTCGCAGCTCTATCTCGGCGGACCGGGCGGGGTCTGGAAAAGTCTGGACAGCGGGAAAACCTGGCAGGCGATGAATGCGGGGCTCACGTCGTTGAACATCCGTTCGCTGGCCATGAGCCCCAAGAATCCGCAGGACCTCTTCGTCGGCACCAACGGCAGCGGCCTCTATCACTCGACCGACGGCGGCACGAGCTGGACGCCCATGCCGCTGAAGGCCGCGCCGGCTCAGTAAGAACTCGTCGGGGCCGCGCTCCCGTGCTGATACTTGCTGCTGTAGGACAGCATCTGGTCGGACAGTGCCTTCCACTCCTCGGCCGTCATCAGGTCTTTCATCTTGAACCGCAGGGCCAGAATCTTCGAGGAGGTCTTCGTGCGCTGATTGTTCGCCTCATCCATCACCTTGGTGAACTCTTCGGCGGTCGCGGCGTAATTGGCGCTCAGCGCATAGAGCTGCCGGTGCGCGGTGCGCTCCTGCTCACGCCCCGCCTTCAGTTCCGTGACGATCTCCCCGACAATGGCCTTCACCTGCGCGGCCTTGGCCGGATCCTTCATGGTGCGATCGACCAGGCCCGCCATGTCCTGCTGCCCCTTCTGCCAGTAGGCGTCGCTCTTGCCGCCTTCCATCCCGTAGTGATGGTGATGGCCCGAACAGCCGCCCAACGCCAACATTCCGACCACCGACAGCACCATCCAACGCATCTTCGTCATACGTACCTCCTGTAATTATTCGCAGGCTGCTCAAAAAAACCGTTCGGCAAGGCCGCAGCAAGCAAAGAGACGAGGCGTACGCTTCGGTACGTTGAGTCTCTGCGCGACGCGAGAACGCAGCCGGCGGAACTTTTCAGCAGCCTGCCAGCACTTGTGACTCGGATTCATCATACCGTATCATTCAAATTACAACTATGGCCGAACAGATTCTCCCATCGAGCGATCCGCTGCTGCACCTGCGCGAAGAGTTCCGGTCTCATTTGGAGACCTTCTATGCGCGGCTCAAACTCGCGCCGCCCTATGAAAGCGTGGAGAAAGCCATCCGGACGCTGACCACAACGGTCCATGCGCTGCCGAAGGACGAACAGGCCAGGATCGCGACCGATCCCGCCCTGCAGTGGCAGCAGTTCCGCCAGGCCTTCGAAGCGTCCGGCCTCGTCAAGAAACATCGCGGCATCATCGCCGGCCTCGCGCGCAACCGCCCGGCCCTCGACCTGCCTCCTGAATTCGACCACTTTTTGGGATTGTTCAGCGCGTAGCCGCGACCCGGCCAGTCAGCGTATCCTGAAATTCCTGCTCCAGCGCGGCGAGCCGGCTGTTTTCCATGCGATAGGCCATCACGACCGTGACCAGGCCGGAAAAGAGAAAAAACAGGCCGAGCGTGAGAATCCCGCCGGCCATCACGACTCCGCCGGAACTGCCCAGCCCCCCTTCCACCGCATAACTGACGATCGTGGCCAGCGTCCCGATTGTCACGATGAGAAACCAGGCGCCGGTGAGGATCGCCGAGGCCCAGGGCGTCCGCTTCGTCATCGCCAGCACCACCGCCTCGCCATCCGCCTGGAGATCGATCGTCGCCTTCATCGGCCAGATCCAGAGAAATGCCCAGAGCGTTGGATAGCGGGGACGGAGGAGCACACGATTGCTCTCGATGAACAAGCGGGCCACTCCGTGCCGCATCGGGAGGAGCCCCAGCTTGTCGAACCGGGCCTGGATCTGCGCGAGACCGACCGTGTCCAGCCGCGCCGCGCCGCGCCCGACCTTGCAGCCGTAACGGCTCGCTTCGGCGGAAAGCGTGCGGAAGTACCAGCGGTCGCCGATCAACAGCCCGAGAAACAACGCCCCGGCAAATAATCCTGCCAGCATCATGGTTCGTACCTATCCCACAGGCGCGCCGCGCGAATCAAGACAGCCCCGCGAAACCGCCTTCCGCGCCTGCGCGCC
>OMJA01000215.1 GCA_900299245.1 Nitrospiraceae bacterium
CCGTCCCCGGGCCCCCCCCCGCCTGCTTCAAAATTTCCCCGCGTTCAGCCAAAAATTTTCCCTTTCCAAAGGAGGCGGCGGCAAGCCCCTCCAACCGGGCTACCCCCGCCTCGACATCTCCGCGGCGAAGCTCGAGATCGATCGCCGCTCGTTGCAACGATGCAATCCCTCCCAGCTGCTGGATCCCTCGGTCGAGGATACCGATCGCCTGTTCAACCCGACCGGCTTTCGCAAAGAGGCGCGCCGCTGCGAGGAACTCTTCCGGATCAGGCTGCAGCAGGTAAACCAGGCCCCGTTCAGCATCCACGGCCGCTTGTTCGAATTGCCCCAGCTGCTCTAACGCCTTGGCATGAAGCAACAGGGCCTGGGGATGATAAGGATGGGCATTGAGGACACGCCGGAGAACATCTTCGGCCGTTCCGGCCCGACCGGCACTGAGCAGCACGCGACCGCGCAGCATATCGACCGCTTCCAAAGCGGGAGCCAGCGCTGCCGCCCGGTCACAATCTGCTAACGCGGCCTCCCACTCTTCATGTAAACGATACAGTTCTCCCCTCTTTACATACAGCTCCGGACGATCAGGGGCGTTCTTTAGGAGAACTGACATCCGCGCAATTTGATTCTCCAAGTGCTCGTGGGCGACAGTCAGCGCAGGAAAGCCCAAGAGTAGAACTCCTCCCACCGCCGCGCATACCGTTCTCCATTGAAGCATGCCTGTCTCCTGACAGCGATCAGCGAAGCGTCTTGGCTTTTAGCACGTTGGAATAGGTTGAGTTTCCACCGCTGCCGATCGCACGCACACGGAAGTAGTAGGTTTTATTCTTCGCCAGCCCCGTCGCGGAATATGCGGTCAGATTGGAACCCGTCGAACCGATCTTGAAGAAAGTCTTGTTATCGATCGAACGCTCAATATCGAAACCGGTTTCGTTACTCGCTGAATCGCTCCAACTCATATCGATCTGCGTGGTCAGGATCAGAGTCGCCCGAAGGTTTGTGGGTGCCGCGGGGACCGCGGCCTGCCCGACGGTGACAGAGACGACAGCCGACGTGCTCATCGTGCCTTGATTATCGACCGCCTTTGCCGTCAATCCATACGTACCCGGCGTGCTCTCCGTCCACGAGATGTTGTAGGGGGCCGAGGGATCGGTCCCGATGAGTTTACTATTGCTGTAGAAATCGACATGATCAATCGATCCATCGCTGTCGCCGGCAGTGGCGGTCAGAGTGACCGGCGAGGAGGCGGCAATACCGGCTCCATTAGCGGGGTCCGAGATCGTGACGGTCGGCGCCGCATTGTTCCAGGTTCCCTTGCTCATCGTAAAGCTGTCAGCGACGACGCCGGCATTATTGATGAATTTTGCATTCAACGTCGACCCGTTCACATCCAGCAGCAGGGAGCCCAACACATTCAGCGAGATAAACATGGCTGGATGATTGAGCGCACCGCCGCTTGTCTGGCCGGAACTCCCGGCGACTGCATAGACGGCGCGCTTCTGATCGGCGCCTGACGATTTGGGGTACGCGCCATCGATTCCCGGCCGCCCCCCGCCGGGGAACTTAATCATGGACGGAGGATCGAATGTCCCAGAGAGTCCGTAATGTCCGCCGATCAAATAGGACCGTTCGTAGGAATGGCTGTGCCCGCTCAGCACAAGGTCGACCCCGAAGGATTCAAGGACCGGTAGTACGTTGGTCCGCATCTCAATTAATTGCGCCTCCGTGTCCGAGTTATGCGAACCTTTCGAATAGGGGGGATGGTGCCAGAAGGCGATCACCCAGGGTTGCGTGTTAGAGGCCAAGTCTTGTTTCAGCCACGTGAGCATGGCTCCGGTCGTGCTGCGACTGGAGGTCATCGAATCCAAGCAGACAAAATGAATGTGCCCGTGATCGAATGAGTAGTACTTCTCAGTTCCTGAGGCGACTCCCCCGGCTTCTCCGGCAGTAGGGAGAGAAAAGATTTGAAAATACGGGACCGTCGTGATGTCGGGATTCGTGGCCTGTGCCGTATCATGATTCCCGACCGTGGACCAAAGGTTGGTCTGTCGCAGAAAGTTCGGATACATGTTGAAGACGGCATTCTGATACTCGGCATCGGTGCCACTGTTATAGGCATTATCGCCGAGCATCAAGATCAGATCCGTATAGCCCGGAGCGCTCGCCAGATAACTTTCGTAGGCGGTCCTGACCGCCGTCTGATTGGCATTGGATCCTGTGGGCCCGGCGGTTCCCGCATCGCCAAGCACCCAAATGCGAGTCGGATGCGCAGTTCCCGGAAGCGGCGGCGTTTTGAAAAGATGCGCCGCGTCGTTGCCGGCTAAATAGTTGGTGGCCGCACTGCCGACGGCGTAGTAGTAGGTGGTCGAGGGGGAGAGCCCTGTGAGCAGAACGATGTGTTCAGTCGTAAGATCGCTGACGCTAATCGTTTGGTTCAAACTCCCGGGAGCGGTGCCGATACGTACCTGACTATCCGTAGCAGAGTCGGTGCGCCAGCGAATAATCTGCGTGGTGGCCGTCCCCACCTGCAGATAGGGCCCACGCGTGAGCGCCTCGGCCAGGGCAAGAGGCCGGTCGAGAGACCAGAGCCCCCACAACAGCACCGCAAGCCATGACAGTGATACGTATCGCACTATCCGCGCACAGGTTCGTTCCTCACTCGGGTTGCAGCGCATGATCATCCTCCCGGCTTAGTCCTTCGGCGGCACGCAATTGCTCGCGCCCCGTTGCTGGCAGAGTCGGTAGCGGACTTTCTCGGCCCAATACTCCAACGCTTTATGGGCATCATCCCACGAGTTGAAGGAATCGAGATCCAGACGTTTCTTGCCGACACGCCGGTCGGCTGACGCGGCCAAAATCTCTCCCGTGACCCCGTCGAGAAACCGCACTTCCACACTCGCTTCGCCCACGAACGCAGGTTTTCCGGTCCCGACATTTTTCAGCATGGATCCCAGGGCGAAAACATTCATCGGCGCAGGGACCGTGGAAATCGCCCGTAGGACAACGTTGGCCCGATCCGCCTTGCTCAAAGCCGCTTGAATATGCAGCGTGTTGGGCCCCCGTTTGGTCACCATCTCGTAATCTTTCGCCAGGCTCTGGTAGACCAAACCATAGAGCAGATCCGCCAACTGCTGCAGATCCTTCTGTTGATCGGGGGACATGGAAGAGTCGACCCAAATCTGGACGGGATCGACCAGAATCTTCGTGTAGGTGCCGCGCGGGATGAGGGCGGCTTTGGGATTGCGGTACACCAGCAGCGATTCTCCCTCTTCTCCCTTGTGCATCTTGGGATAGAGATCCCCTAAGAACCCCGACGTCTCCATGGACCGGGATTGCTTGGTGGGAGCGCAGGCGGCCACCAACGCCACCGCGATGAGAGCCAGCATGAGATGAAGTCGCACAGACACCTCCTGTGATAGTCGTCCGCTCCGATCGGCCGTTAGGGCGCGACCAGTTCGACGCGGCGATTGCTTTGCCGTCCTTCCGCCGTGTCGTTGGACGCCACGGGGACGGTACTGCCCAGCCCCTGCGTCGTCAAACGCGCGGCTGGAACTTTTAATTCCTTCACCAGATAGTCTTTGACGGAGGCGGCGCGGCGCTCCGACAAGGTCTTGTTGGCGGCTTCCGTGCCGACATTGTCGGTATGGCCCTCGATCACGAGATTCAGATCGGCATGCGCCTTCAGGACATCGCCGATCTCTTTGAGGACGGCGGCCGACTCAGAGCGGATCTTGTCCGAGTTGGTGTCGAAGAGAATGCCTTCCGCCGTATAACGCCCCGTTTCCATCAGCGACTGGTAGAGGGATCGGCCTCCGGCGGCGATGCGGACATGGCCGAAGTAGGCCGGCTGGCCGCGATCGGCTTTCATCTGCACGCGGATCTCGCGGGATCGGCCGATCATCGCCGTCGGAGCGTTCGCCACCCGCACGCCGTTCATGTACACCTTCACGTAACTGCCGTCCGCCATGATTTGAACGGGAAACGTCCCGTTTTTAGGCGGGGCGGTGGTTTCCGACAAAAACTCGGCATTGTTCGGCCCGCGAATGCCGCCGCGCCAGGGATCGAACTCCACGGCATAGCCGTCCGAGCGGTCATCAAACCGGATGGACTGATCCCAGCCCCCCGGCCCCATAAAATCGAATTCCATCGTAAACCGGATCGGCAGGACATCCGGCAGCGGAATCACGAATTCCCCGAAGCTCGTCGCGCGGAGCATGCGGGTCTTGCCGACCATCGCCACCTCGGCATTCCCCGACTTCAATTTGAGCCCCCGCGGGAAATTCCCGATCATATCCCGCTCGAACGTCAATTCCGCGATGACACGGGTGCCGGGGGTGAAATCTTTTCCCGCATCCACCAGCGGAGACGGCTTCTCCTTGGACGCTGCCTCAGACTGACCAATCGGTGATTCCGTCACCGCCGGCTTCGTCGCGGCAGGCGCCTCCCCGGCCGGCTCTTTCACGGAAGCCGGACGATTCGCTTTGGGACGGGCGACAGGCTCCTCAGCCTGGCGAGGTTCCTCACCGGTCTCTTTGGGTCCTTCAGGAGATGGATTCGTCACCTTGTCTTGCGCCTTGTCGATCGAGCGATCGATGGCCTCGTCGACCTTCCTCCGGGCACGATCCTCCGTTGTCTGCTGAACCTGGTCCATAAGTTTGTCCAGAAACCCGGCGCGGGCCGGCGCGGACCAGAGGGTCACGATCATGACCGAGATACTTCCTGCAAGAACTACCCGCTTCATCGTTCCCTCCTTTCAGACCTCACGCAGATGGACCCGCGAACGACAGGCCCGTCCCAGACAGGGCTGACCCTGGCTGGAAGGCTCCTCAGTGCATAGCTGCGCAGAAGATCGGGACGTCGCAACATATCTAGAATCTGTTTCCCGGGTCATACCCATCGAGTCTAGTCACCAGCGACATCAATGTGGGAATCGTGACCGCCCATAACAGACCAATAGCCAGGACGGCGCGCAAGGATCCCGCCAACTCGATCGCGCCACACTGCGCTCCGACGTAATACGCCGCCGGTCCCCCGATCAATCCTCCCAGCACCTGCGCGAACCATTGGCCACGCAGCCAGCGAAGCGCGGTATTCAGAATCGTGGCAAACAGCCCCCAGACCAGGACAATCCAATAGGGAGCCAGCATCGAATGCGTTGACACATTCGCGTAGTGCACCAGTCCGGCCTGCAGCAGCCACGATTCAGAACAGGCTCCCAACACAGAGGCGGCGAGCAGAAGCACGAACTCGGACTCCCACGGACGTGCGCCAAACACATGAACCACCATGACCAGGACCGCATAGATGGCCCCCAGCCAGGGGCGTCCGGATGCCGCGCTGAACATGCAGGCAAGCCAACCGGCCGGATACAAGACAAAACTGATCCAGGCGATGTTCGGCTCTCGATGGTGCTGGGCTAATTCGTACCCGATCATTTCTTATCCAGACAACGACAACAGAGTTTCTCTCCTGCTCCACTCCCGCCGACGCATCGAGCACAAGCCGGACAAAGCATGCTCAGCACTGCCGCCGCACGAGTCCCTCATGCGCCTTGGCGTTTCAGAAATCACGCGAACGCCATGGCTCGACGCATCCGTCCTCATTCGGTGTACGGCACCGGAAGGTTTTGAACAAGAGCGCCTTCGGCTCTGTTCATTACTCTCTTAGGGCTCTAGAAGACGTTCATTGATCAGCGAAAGACGTGGTCTGTGGGTGCAGGTGAGGGAAGAAGGAGGAGGAGGTAGGAGGAGAAGGTGGAGAGACGACAAAGAAGGAGATGAGAAGGGCGAACCGGAACTGATCTGGCCGCGACAGCACCTGTCACCGGCACGCCGCCTGCCAGAGAAGCATCCGTAGATCACCCCGGGCGATCGCCGTCCATTGACCGTCGCCCGGCTCAGTGGCAACCACGGCTCCGCGGCCCATGCCCCCTTCGTAGGCGGTGGTGGCCACAATTCGCTCGCGCTCGAGGTGACAGTCATAGTCGGCGTCGACGATGACGGAGCGAATCAGCCGGCCAGTCCCCGGATGGACCCGTGCCTGCGTGAACTGCTTCAGATGCGGGAACGACACGACGATCCGATGTTCGTCCGGCAGTTTCAGCGGATCAGCATACAGAATAAATTCCTCCGGCCCTCGGGACGAGCCAATTTCGGTCCATTCCCCCAGTGCTGGATTGGGGATCCATAAGAGCAGGGCTGACAGCAACGCGGCATATCGCATCATAATCGATGTGGCTGTTATGTGACCGGCCAGGATGAGTTCTCCCGACGAACCGACCCTGCTCCAGGTTCACGCCCTCCGCGTTTGGCCACACCTGGATCACCTGAGAGTTTGGCTATGCCGGCGGGAATGCTCCATCTCACCACGGGCAAGGGGTACTTGATCCACCCACGGTGAATCCTCTTGTTCTGAGGATACACACCACTTTGTCTCTCTCGGCGCTGGTATATCCATATGTATTGGCCCCGCCAATAAAGGCCGTAATAGTTGTGATAAGCGCGTTGGCCGCATTGTTGAAAGAGGCATCTTTCGCGATGAGAAAATGGTGCTGCAGAATCAAGCGGTCAGCCTTCTCCGGACCGAGGAGGCCACGGATTTGCCAGAGCGCTGCAGACCAAATTTGCCCGTCGGCGTGCACCTGGCCGACCACATCTGCCGGATACTTTTTCCCGCTATCCAACCGGCGCAAGCAGGGAGGATTTGTCCCTGAATAGGAAGTCGCGTCCCACTCAGCGACACACAGAGATTGGTCTTTACCATCCGACCAATTGATCGTCCGAAAGCGCGCGCTCAGCGACCCGGCCCAGTAGTCGCCGAAGCCTTCACCCATGGCACCCGCCTCCGCACTCGATCCAAATCCAGGCACCTGATTGTCCTGGATTGAATGCCCGTACTCGTGCCAAATCACTTCTGCGTCCTCTGCATCATCGACCCCGCCGGTTCCGTAGGTGATATTTTTCGTGGACGGCGAATAATACGAATTGTCCTGCGTGAGCCGATCGACGCTGAACACCTGCTGCCGTTTGTTGATAGCCCTTGTCCCACTCGGCTTATCGGCAGTCCCATCGACAAACCCCAGATTCTGAATGACGTCACGCTGTGCATAATCAAGATAGCAGTAGCCCATCGTCTCGCTGAAACCGTTCGAACTGCGGTCAACGTTAAATATATAGGTTGTGGTGCCTTGGACGCGCCGTTTTGAGGCACTACTGGACGCATACTCGCCATCGAGGTACCGCGTGGAGGCCAATCCATTCAGGGTACAGGTGGAATAGGTAAACTCGGCGGAGTTCGCGTTGTTATTGTCGCGCAGTGCCGTGGTCCCTTTATCAACCAGCGCATTGACCTTAAAGACCTTGCCCGATCCAGTCACATATCGGTTGAGGTCTTTGGCCGGGCCAAGCAGTCGCCCTGTCTTTGCATGCACAAAAGACTGCCAGGTCGGCCCCCAGGTATGGTGAATGATTTCCCAGCCGAGGACCGGTATCCCCTCCTCGGCATAAATGACGAGATTGGAGATCTGAGCCGGAAGATCGTCAGCCTCGAATTTCCCCTGTGCCTGTGGCGGGAGGTGCTCGCTGGCTGCGGCCATGGCTCCTCCCGCTGCAATCTGAGGCACATGATCGAGTCCATACGGCAAGGGCACATACGAATTATTAAGGGCGATAACTCGACCATTCTGGTCGAATTGTACTTTCACTTCGCCGCCATACACCGGGACTCCGCGATACACCTGGGCAAAGACGAACTGCCGCCCGATGAGCCCATCGATCTCGCGGGACAGTTGCAGATCCCCCAGAGTGGGATCGAATTTGAACAGGCTGCTATGGTCGGCAAGAAATCGTTGGGCGGCGGTGACAGAGGGAGTGACGGGCGCTGAGAGCATGCCATACACGGTTTTGGGGGTCCCCCACAGCGGATGCCAAAAGACCGTCACGGGTCCTTTGGCTTGCCCTTCAAAAGCGGCCCACGACGGAACCACTGCCGGATCAGGGCTTCCTGATCGATCTGCTGGCTGATCGGTGCCACTCTTTTTCAAACCCTCACCGGATTCGGCGGCCATGGTTAGAGACACGAAGCCGAGCAACACGGTTATCAACACGGCAGTCAGCAGTTGAACGGAATACATTCCGCCCCTGGTCATAGTCATCATTTGGCTCCCTACTCTATCCTGAATCGTACCATGGATGAGGCTTTGAGCAACCGATGATCGGCTGTGGCGGCGACCATCCGCATTTCATGAGGCCCGCGCGTCAGGCCCATCATCTCAAGTGGAAACTTTTGTTGAAACCGGCCGTCGAGATACAGATGCACATGATCCGCCAGCTCTCCTCTCTGAAAGTCATACTCCAGCTCAAAGTCGCTGCCGGTGACAACGGACCCGTCTTTCGGGAAGCGAATGACGATTCGTGATCCGTCATCCTCAGGACCGGAAGCCGCCATGGAGGAGCCGGCGAGCCACCACCCGGCACACACGCAGACACACAGTCTTATGATCAGCCGCATAACTAGACCTCGCAATCACGGTACACGTTCTTCATATGATGTAGGGCACAGACAGGCGTTGAACAAGAGCTCGTTTGACTCTGATGCCAGGGCATTTCTCCTCTATGCCGCCACCGACCTCCGGCAATTGAATGATGGGGGTACGGAGGAGGCGATCCGCGCAGAACGCCCAGACTAGGGCACGACGTAACGCCCCGGCGCATGGCACATGCTCGACAGATGCGCGTAGAAGTCGCCGAGATGGATTCCATCAACCAGCGCGTGATTCACCTGGATCGCGATGGGAATCAGGATACGTTCACCCTGGGCAACGTATTGCCCGAGGGAAATAACAGGGACGGAGGCGTACCGTTTCTGATAGGGGTGGGTAATTGCGGTAAAACTGAACCACGGGAGGTTCGTAATAAAAAACATATGATGTTTCTCGCCTGTTCCAAGATCCGGGCACTGTTTAACCAAATCGATGCAGATTTCAGCATGGTCTCGATAGGATGGGAAGTCCTCGTAATGGCGGGAGTCACAAAACGAGAAGGTCCGATCCTTCAGTAACACCGTATAGCCGGGGTCCACTCGCTCGAATTCGACCAGCTTGCCCTCGATGAGGCGATGCCGCAATTCAGGAACTCGATTGACCGCCTTGGAAATCAGAAACGTCATACCGACAAAGAAGGAACACCCGGCTTGCTCACACACAGTCTTCACCCCCGTGATATCCACCAGATTGGTGACAGAGAGGCAGGGCACCTCACAGGTCGCGAAGGCCTCCAGGATGCGCCGACGAGGATACGTTTCGAGATCAATGAATTTCATACCAGCACCGGCGGCCAGGCCATGGCAATGCCCCCCGGTTCAGGCAATCAGTGCTTTTTCCCTTTCGTGGCAGACCAGATCTGCGGGTATCCTTTGACCCCGGCCTTTTCCATCGCCGCTTTCAAATTCGGCGAATTGATAAAGGCTTTCGCTTGCTCAGGGCTATGAAAATCGTGAATCACCGTCACATCGTTGGAGTAATCCGACGATTGATGGACCGATTGATAGAAAACGCCCATCTTCTTCCTGGTCGGTTCAAAGTCGTCATACACTTTCTTCCATGCCGTATAATCTGCGACTTCGTGGCGCACAAACACTCGGACATCCGCCGCCACCGCGACGGCTTCGGCGCCGATAGCCATCACCATGCCCATCAAGAGAATTGTCCAGTTCTTTTTCATTTGTTTGCTCCTCTGTATGTCTTTCCACCGATTCCTATCTTCATCGGACACCCTCGCACTGACCACGCTTATTACTCTTCTTACCCTTGCGGCCGCTCGACCCCACAGGCAAGCGTCCAATACTCAGCCAGCATCGTGCCTTGCACGATGGCTCTCCACGGCTCGACAAAGGCATCGCTCCAGACAACATTCCCATGCCCCATAGATCCAGCGACGGCAACCGCTTCTCGTCCCCGCCCTTTTTTCTCTGTGCAATGGAACTCAAACTGCTGCCTCAACGAGAAAAACGACTTCTTGTAGATCGTGAGTTGCGCCGTTTTGTAGTCATCCAACACCCACATCTTCACAAGATCTCCGGCGAACACCATCGTCCCCCGGTCAACATAATGAGTGAACTGCTGGCCGACCCCTATCTTTTCCCATGCCGCCCAGGTGTTGTCTCCAAAACCGAGGACCCCGACGATCATCAAACAGAAAAGCAGCGTTTTCATAACACCTCCTGCAAACACCTCCCGATAGAGACCTTACCTCCGCCGGATCAGGACTCTCGACTGGTTTGCCAGGCCGGACCGGCCCCCGCGCCTGACCCGGCCCTCCATTGGCGCGATCGCACGAGCGCCCGCCGACTTCTGCACCGGTCACCAACAATGAGCCGGATTCTGATGGCTCTCGGATTACGACGTGGCTGCCGCCGGGTGCGATTGATCCGCACGGCCCGGATTGTCGGGGATCGGCTCACTCCCCGGTGGCGCCGGCGACGGCTCGACCGACGACGGCGACCGCTCTGACGGCGCGACAGGAGCCGCCGCCCGCGGCTCAACCGGCTGTCGCAATGGCTTGGACTGAGTCGCGGCAAGACTCATGCGTTGGCGGACCGCCGTCAGTTTCCACGTCAACCCGTGACGGCTTAAGATCAAATCGATGCCCTCCGTGTCGCTGGGCTTGAGACGAACAATAAATTTCGAGAGGCCTTCATACCCCAACTCGTAATCCGACAGGGATTGAACAGGGTCGGCAGGTTCGTCGAAAGGACTGGCGCCTTGTAATATTTTGGCGATCCCTTCGGGAGTGACGACTCCTTCGACGATGGCGTTCACAACCGCTCCGGCAAAGACCATCCCCTCGTCGCTTATTGAAGCCCCCGGACTCGGCACATCCCCCTGCTCCATCTTGGCCTTGATTTCTGATAACGCCCAGCTCTTGAGGCTCTCGCGGAGTGAAGGAAAATCCACATACTTGTTTAATTCCTCCGCGTGGCCCTCCTCAGCAGCGTCTTCCATCTCGTTGAGGATCAGATAGGGCGCCACATACAGCCACCCACTGGCGACAAGGACGGCGACTGAACCGATAGTCGTAAAGACGGGCCGCTGGCTCATCGTGAATACAATCTCCTTCAATAAGGGATCAGGAAGATCCGAAAGCGATTCACGTGGCGCATTGTAGGCAAAGAGCACAGAAATGCGGCGGCTATTTCGACTCTACGGAGCGCCCCTCCAAAAGACTCTGATCGGATGGCGTCGGCTAGGCAGACTGTCCTGTGGCGGAGTGATGATCGAGGTGGTGAGGCCGCGGGGTCATCCCCTTAAGGGACAGTCCAACCAAGGTAGTCGCGCATCGTGTGGGTGGGCTCTCTCGATCCACGCCAGGGAGGAGCACCGGAGGCGTTGAGAATGCTCCGAGAGGCAACACCTAAACGACCGAGAGAAATTCTTGATCTTTCACTTGAGGTGACGTACGTTGCGCACTGATGGAAAGCA
The DNA here is from genome assembly GCA_900299245.1 of Nitrospiraceae bacterium. GTDB lineage: Bacteria > Nitrospirota > Nitrospiria > Nitrospirales > Nitrospiraceae > Nitrospira_D. Next base: position 11,471 of record OMJA01000215.1, read on the forward strand.
GTCTGAAAGAAACCATTCTCGTCGTCGATGACGATCCGGACATCTTGACGGCGTTGACCAATCGTCTCCGCTGGCTGGGTTATCACACCATCACCGCCCAGGATGGCGTCCAGGCGTTATTACTGATACAACAAACCAATCCGGATTTGGTGCTGCTCGATTTGGAACTACCGAGGCTTTCCGGACTGGACGTGATCAGACGGCTTCAGAGCCCTCTTGAAGACCACGCGACGAGAGGCTCCGGAAACACTCTGCCGCCGATCATTATGCTGTCCGCCTACGCCACGGTGGGACGCGCGGTGGAAGCCGTCAAACTCGGCGCGCAGGAATTCCTTACCAAGCCCTTCGATCAAGACCATCTCGACTTGATCATCAAAAAATCCTTGGAGCAGCGGGCGCTCGCGCGCGAGATCGGCTTCCTGCGAACCGAAGTGGGGTCTCGGTATGAGATCATTGTCGGAGAGAGCGCCGTCATGCGACAGGTGATCGAGACGGCAAAACGGGCCGCTCCCGCCGATCTGGCCATGCTGCTGCTCGGAGAAACAGGGACCGGCAAGGAACTGCTGGCGCGAAGCATTCATCGCTGGAGCCCACGAAAAAAAGGCCCCTTCATGGCCATCAATTGCGCGGCCCTACCCGAAAGCCTGCTCGAGAACGAACTATTCGGGCACGAGAAAGGGGCCTTCAGCGGAGCGACGGCGATGCAAGTCGGCAAGCTGGAAGCGGCACATCGCGGAACCGTGTTTCTGGACGAGATCGGCGACATGCCGATGACGCTCCAGACTCGCCTGCTGCGCATCTTGCAGGACAAGGAATTTCACCGGCTCGGCGGCACCACAGCGATTCGGCCCGACGTGCGATTCATCGCCGCGACGAATCACGATCTGCGCGCGCGTGTTGCGCAAGGCCTGTTCCGTGAGGATTTGTTTTACCGGCTGAACGTCATGCCGCTGTGCGTCCCGCCGTTGCGCGATCGCGGCGAAGACATCGGGTTGCTTGCGGAGATGATTCTCGCGCGTGAAGCGGGCAATATGAAAATCGCCAAAAAGCCGCTTTCGCAAGAGGCGCAGCAATGCCTGGCGCTCTATAAATGGCCCGGCAATATTCGGGAGCTGGAAAACGTGTTGTCACGGGCCCTTCTCCTGTCGTCGAGGGCCGAGATCGGCCCGGAGGATCTCGGCATCCGAACGCCGGCCGGGCGCCCCGCGTCTCCGCCGCCTGCAACGCAGGAACTGCCCTACCACGTGTCGCTGGAGGCGTACAGCCGATGGCTGCTGGAAGAGGCGCTGCGTCGCTCCAACGGGAATCGCACCCAAGCCGCCGAGCTGCTCCAACTGCAACGAACCTACTTCATAAAACTCCTCAGAAAAAAGCAGATCGCGGGCACCCCTTCCTCACGCTGACGAGCACGCCTCATCGACCGTGACCGACAACGTCACCTGAAACTCGCTGCCCCGGCCGACCTCGCTGCGCACTGCAACCGAACCGTTATTTGCAGCCACCAGCTGAGCCACGATGGCCAAACCGAGTCCCGATCCCTTGTATTCCGGCCCGATCGATGATGAACGAAAGAACGGTAAAAAGATGTTCGCCAGATCCTCCGCCGGAATCCCGCAGCCTCTATCGAGAACAGACACCGTGACGGCATCCCGGGCGGACCGGACGGCGGTAATGTCAATCGCGCTGTAGGGCGGACTGAACTTCACCGCATTGTCGAGAATATTGGTGAAGACCCGGGTCAGGGAGGGCTGGTCGCCCTCGATCGGAGGGAGACCCCGGGACACGGCGTTCAACAGCCGCACATGCTTGAGATCGGACAGATCGGCGAGCTGTGTGATCACATGGTCCAGCAGCTCCGCCAGCTGAATCGGGCCGCACTGCAACGCTCGGCCGCCGGCCTCTAATCGCGAGAGGTCCAACAGATCGTCGAGCAGCACCCGCAGCCGCCGGATGTTACTGCGGATGCGATGCAACGTTTCCCGCTGGTTGTCCGACAGCTGCCCCTCGATTCCGTCGTACAAATTGTCCACGTGCATTTTGATCGACGTCAGCGGGGTCCGCAGTTCATGGGATGCGGTGGACACCAGCCCGGTCTTCAGTCGGTCCAAGTCGCGAAGCTTCTCGTTCGCCGATTGCAGATCGCGCGTGCGGGCCTGCACCTTCTCCTCAAGGTCATGCGTCAACTCCTGCAGCCTGCTGTCGCGCGCCTGAAGCGACTGCGTCATCGTCGATAAGGCATGCGCCAGATCCCCCAGTTCGTCTCCGCGCAAGGCCGGAACATCCGCGTGGAGATTGCCGCCTGCAATCTCCAGCGCCGCGGCATGTAACCGGGCAATCGGCGCCGTGATCCGGCGGGCAACGAACACGGTCATGGCAAGGCTGGCCAGCATGATGAACAGGGTGGTGACCAGCATCTGCGAGATCAGGCGGCGCATTTCTCGGTGGACCGAGACACCCGAGATGCCGATTTCGGCCACGCCATAGGCGGAACCCGGCATGAGGCGGCCGGCGCCCCCCGCTTCCGCTAGGGGCAGACTCTGCGGCTCCTCGCTGAGATTCAGCGACATCGCCGGATGAATGGGGACCATGACGTCGTACACGCGCGCGTAGTCGTCATCGGCAAAGAGAGACCAGGCGAAGGACAGCGCGGATGCCGGGAGCGTCACCGGTCTCGACGCCTCCCCTTCCAACTGCAGCGCCGTAACGGTCGGGGCCGCGCTGGCCATCGCGAGCGAGAGAACCTGGCGAGCGGCGGCAGGGGGCGAGGGCAGGCCTGTGGACCGATCGCCCTGAACCCAGGGCGACGCCGTCGGCTTATAGGCGACACCCAGCATCTTGGCCTCCCGGGCAAAGACCGCGGCATAGAGCACCGAATCATCCGCCAGCACGGATTGCACCTCCCGATTTACCCGCAGCAGGTCCCCGGCCAACACTCCGTACCGGCTCGATTCGGCCAGGGCGCGCGCGATGAGACCGCCTTTCTCAGACAGTTCCAGGAAGGCATAGTCGACCTGTTGTTGAATAAGTGTCAGGCTCAGACTGAGGCTGGAGATCAAGACGATGAGCGCGGTGAAGAAAATCAATCGGGCGGTCAGCCCGAGAGGATTTCTCACCAGGGTGTCAACGAACGTGGGTACAAGCACGCGCGTGGTCCCTCGCTACGGCACGAAGTGCGGCGGAAGATCGCCCTGGGCCAGGCTTCCCGCCCCGAATCGGGCGGTGGCCGCCTGCAGCGTTGTCGACGGGATCGCCAGTTGAAAATGTTCCGCGGCCCGCTCATTCACGGCAAGGCGCGGCTGCTCCGCCGGAAACAGCGTACCCAGCGGAAGGGCGTCGCCACCGTCGAGCAGGCGCAGGGCCAATCGAGCGGCCTGAACACCGACGTCATGAGAGTCCAGATAGCTGGCCCCAACCGCCCCATGCTGCACCAGCGTCGTTGAGAAGGCGAACAGCGGAACCCCCGCTTCAAACGAATAGGCGAGCAAAAACTCCAGGGTCTCACCGGTCACCACATCGGGATCCGGGACAATCCAGATCGCATCGATCGGCTTCAGTCCACGGACGGCCGCGGGAACATCGCCGCCCTGCGGGAGTGCAACCGGAACCACCTCAAGACCGAACTGGCGAGCTTTGCGCTTGGCCTCGGCAAGAAACCGCTGCGACGTCGTCTCTCCATGGAGCAGGCCGACGCGCTTGGCCTCGGACAGCACCGATCGTAGAGAGGAGAGCTGATACTCGATGGAGGGATGCATCGAGATGCCCGCCATATTTGCCGCGGGCAATCCGGATCGCTCGGGATATAAGACCAGACAGAACACGACTGGGATATCTGGGATTTCGAGCTTGGCCGTCAGGGCCGCCCGTAATCCGATCGCCAGCACAAGATCCGGCCGGGACGCACGGACGGCCTGGCCGGTTCGCCGGCTCTCCGCGACGTGCGAGGAAAGCAGGTGTTCGACCACCGTCGTGGAAGGAGGGATGGCGGCGCGAAAGCCCTCGACGGCGCGCGTGTAATGCGGCAAGTCATCTGATTTCAGAACGGCGACGGTGGCGCTCCAGGCCTCGCACACGCCGGCCACCGTGAGAGCGAGAGCAAGAGACAACAGGCGGCCCAGACTAAACATGTTTCCCATTGTATTTCCTGATTTCGCCGACGCACGCGAGGCCGCCTGACCTGATCCAGGCGCCACACAGCGTGCGGTGTGCAGCGCATGATTGCAAATCAGTAATGGAACGTCAACCACCCCATGACGCGACTCCCCAGCGTCTCCCCCAAGGGATGCTCCTTGTGCTTGTCATTCAACGCATTGAAGGCCGAGACCGCCGCCTCCGCACTACGTGTATATCCGGCAGAGCTCTGCGTCTTCCAGAAGCAGTATCCCGTCCGAAGGTTCACTACGGTATAACTTCCCACATGAGGATCTGGAGCTGTAGAGCCTGGGGGATAAAAAGGGGCAAAGGTAGAGAATACGTTGGACACCGGATAGGTGGCCGCACCGACAACATGCACAAGCCCCTCCGCACTCACCCCATAGTCGGTCGTCACGCGGAGCCCTGCATTCGCTTTATCCCGTGGCCCGCCTCTCCGCACCGTATCGGTGAACGATTGATGGATCTCCTGATAAGCAAAATTCGCAAAGCCGCTCACCCACGAGGTGACTAGATACTCGACCCCGACTTCCCCGCCATAAATGTCCGCCAAGCCGGAATCGTTCACAAAACTGGATCGCAGCGGCCCCACAGGCCTAGCATTGATGAGATTCGTAATATGATTGAAAAACAGGCTCGCGCGAAGGCGTAAGCAGTGCTGCAAATACCAGCCTTGATAATCCAGCTCATACGAGACGATCTTTTCCGGCTCCAAGCCGTTGCTGCCCTGAGAAAGAGCGAGCTGCGGAGTGTTATAGGGGAACGGCAGCGGCAAGGTCACGGTACTTTGCGTCCTGCTGTAGGTTTCCAAGATGGAGGGAGGGCGATAGCCCACCGTCCAGGCAGCGCGGAACGTGTGATCCGACCAGGGCCGGTAGAGCAACGCGGCGCGCGGACTGATCGTGGGATTAATGAACGTATTCAGCTCATACCGCGCACCGGCGTCGAGCGTGAGCGGCTCCGCCAAGCGCCATTCATAACGCGCATACAGACCGAACCGGTCCTCTTCGCCGGAAACCGAGAGAACATTGCTGGCTGCGGTGTTGCGCCGGTAATTCAGACCGTAGAGGACATGATGAGCCGAAGCCAATTCCAGTGCGTGCTGCGCCTCGAGATTGTACGTATTGGTCGTGATGGCATTCGTCGGGTTCCCGGAGCGATCGGTGGTTTTCAGCAATCCTGCAAGCAAAGGATTCACGTTCAAATCGGCGACATCTTCATAGCGCGTCCAATACGCGCGAATGAAATACGATGGCCCCTCGTACACGACATTCGTATAGCCCTGCGAAGGGCGCGTAGCGAGATGCAGATTTTCTGCAAGAGGTCCGTCGAAACGATTGGCATCGACGAGTCCGCCGCTGAACGTCAATTTATCATTCGCGTTGACCGCATAGTCCGTCACGACATTGAACTTGTCCGCGCGAAATGCGAGTGCGTTTCGGTGATTCCACTGCTGGTTCTGGTCGTGTCCGGCCGACAGTCGATAGCCGACCTTCCCCACCTGGCCGCCGACGATGGCCGCGCTGCTGACGGTGCCATACTCCCCCCCTCCGACTTGCACCGTCGTCCCGGTCATCTCGGCGCCCGACTTCGTGATGATGTTAACGACGCCGTCGAAGGCGTTGAATCCGTAGATAGCTCCCGCCGGCCCCTTGAGGACTTCGATGCGCTTGATCTCCGGCAGGGTGACGGGGAGCAACTTCCAATTGACGGTGGCTTGCACATCTAAAAAGATGGGGCGGCCATCGACCAGCACCAACAGCTTATTAGCAATGGTCTGGTTATTCCCACGGGCGCTGACATTGAAGTCCGCTCCGCTCGTTTGCATCACGTCCAACCCGGGAACCCGGCGGAGCACGGTCGGCAGATCGGTCGCGCCGGAGTGGCGGATGTCTTCGTCCGTCAATACGTACATGTTGGACGGGGCCTGGGAAATCGGCTGCTCTTTCCGAATGGCCGTCACAACCGTTTCTTCCTGAAGGTAGAGCAGCTCTCCTACCAAATTCTCCGCTACATAGGAGGACACGCGCGGCGGACCGGCCAGATCTTGAGCAAACGCCATCTTTCCAAGCAACGATAGGCAAACGATGAGCGCCACTCCTCCCCGACTAGGACGACCCCGACTAGGACGACAAACACCTATCAACATCCACCCCATTTCTGGTTCAACTTCGATTCGGAATTGCGCTGGCCCGTCGCAACGCTTCTTTGCTGACGTCCTTACGCGTCTTCTCGTTCTATCCCCTTCCAAGAGTGCGGATTATCCATACTAGAATTTACGTAGCAATACGTGTTTGCACGTATCTTGTCCGCTATTTTGACCGGAATCCAATGGATCTGAATCAGCTTGGCTCGACAATGCGGCGATGGAAGACCAGTAAGATACACTGGCGTGTTGGGTGATCGAAGCTGAAAGCCTCATCCTAAGCCTTACTGCTCTACTCATCTGAGATCGTTCGAATCTAACGACGGGCGAACGCAAGCCTGTCTCTGAAGAATGTAGCGCGACGCCTGATCGGCATTAGGTTTGCTTTTACACCCTGACATCCGTGCCTGCCCCAACGATACAGCGGAATCATCGGCCGGAGACCGTGCTCCGAAAAAGCCACGGCGAAGGACGAAGGATGGCTCCAGGAGGATTCAAAGCATGACTGGGAAAAAGCCCCCGAACAAACCGTTGCTCGCCCCCCTTCTGGGGGAACTCCATTTGACTCGGCGCGAGGCCGAGGTCGCAATCTGGATCAGCCGAGGCAAGACCAACGCCGAAGTAGCTTCCATACTCGGGATCGAAATGCGGACCGTGGAGAAGCATCTCGAAAATATATTTAAAAAATTAGGGGTCTCAAACCGTACCGCGGCCGCCTATCGCCTGTTCAGGAACGACTCCTCTTAACTAGTCGCACCAAACAGGCTCTGAGCGAAGGTGCAAACAAAGACTGGAACCCAACAGCATGGCCACAATGCTAACAATATGGCAGCACGAGAGCCTCCTGATGATTCACTCACGGCGGCAATTCATGAAAATTACCCTAGCAAACATCCGAGGCATATCCCCAATAAAGCACCCACGCGATCTCCGCCAGAGTGGCTCCTATCGACACATGAGCTATCCGTTGCACTTCCTCTGGGCAGAAGCTCGCGGCAGCTCTACCCCGGCAGGCACAGAGGATCCGTGATGAGGGATGAACGATCTGGCAGTGACGAAGCGCGGGGCGTCACCGGCGCCCACCGGCGCACATTGGCTTCACATCACACCACCAAGGAGGAGACGACGTGGGACAACGCATGACGAAGTCGCAGATCGCCAAGCACCTGGCCGAGAAACACGAGCTGACAACGAAAACGGCCATCCAGTTTCTGGATGACCTGGTGCAACTGGCCTACCGTGAAGCAAAACACGTCTTTCCCTTTCCGGGGATCGGCAAGCTGCGAATCGTCAGTAGGTCTGCGCGCATGGGGCGCAACCCCAGAACCGGCGATACGATCGCAATCCCGGCCAAGCGATTCGTACGGTTTCGCATTGCCCAATCAGCCAAGGCCGCCATCTTGGGGCGTCCATGAGGCCTGAACAGGAACACTCGCACTCGACCGGTAAAATCATGGTGTGCGAACGCTGCCGCGGGGACGCGATCTGTCTGTTTCAGGTCGCGGCACCCGTTTCCCATACCCCGTCCACGCAGTTGGTATGCCGCGCCTGCAAGATGACGGCCGAACGCCTCTTCCAATGAGACGAGACGCCACCGGCATCGCAGGTTCACTCGCCCCTCGTCCTCCCACCCTGAGAACGACGGGGCCAACACAGGAGATCTATGATCATCCCGAAGAAGTGGATACCCAAACAACGAATCAACCTGAATACGCGCATCAACCTCATCATTGCCGAGATACACAGAAACCCGACCCCGTGGAAGCTCTACTCCACAACCCGAAGCAGGGCCAGATACAAACGCTCAGGCCGTCTCGCCGGCGGCACCCGCAAGGCTATGGCCTTTATCGAGCGCGCCCTGCCCAGACGGAAAAGTGGCGAAAGAGATCTATGAAGTAGCCCCGGTCTCAATGTCTGCAAAAGGCTACAAGGGATATGAAAGTACAGGGGCCGGAGAGCCCGTGGTGCATTGATGGGAAAGTTGAGCTTAACGGCCTTCACAACACTATCAAAAAAGGAGTTTCATTATGAACCAATGTATTCGTCTTGATTTGATCTCGGCCGCGGCGCTCTCGCTGGCGGCCTGTGCGTTCGTGGTGGCTTGTAACGGCAGCGACCCTGCTCCCCCCCCCCCGGCCTCTAAAGCCAAAGTATTCGTCACCGGCCAGGCGGCGAATGTGGTCGTCGGGCAACCGGATTTCACTTCAAGCACGGCTGGGACCACGGCCGCGATAGTCGACAGC
>OMJA01000216.1 GCA_900299245.1 Nitrospiraceae bacterium
CCCTGTGTCTGTACGGTGCCGCAAATCCGCCGGTATCGCGCCAAACTGTCCGGCCCCTTGCTCGACCGGCTGGACCTGCATTTAGAGATACCGCCGGTGCCGATTCGAGAGTTACGCCATGAACTGCCCCCGACAGAAAGCTCGGCCGCGATCCGCAGCCGCGTACTGGCCGCGCGGGGGAGGCAGCAGGTGCGCTATCGGGACGAGGGCATCTATACGAATGCCCAGTTGAAGCCCAGACTCGTGAAGCGGTATTGTGGGCTCGCGGCCGGACCTCAGGAGCTACTGGAGCAGGCGATGGCAAAGCTCAATCTGTCGGCGCGTGCTCATGGGCGGATCCTGCGCGTCGCCAGAACCATTGCCGATTTAGCGGACTCTGATAAGATTGAGGCCGTTCACGTCGCGGAGGCCATTCAGTATCGGGCTCTTGATCGAGCCATAGAGGTGTGACGGTCGTGTTGGCTACCATGAAAGTATTTCTGTGGTGGTTCGTTGTGGGGGCGACGATGGCCCTCTCCGTGCTGATGCTGCAAGGCGGCATTCGCGATGTCATGCAGGCTCAAGGGTCCGTCTGGACGCTCAAGCTAGCGGAACTGCTTACGACCATCATCGGCGGGGGGCTGCTGGGAGGCTGCATCGCCTTAATTCTCGATCGCATCAAGAAGTCATAACGGCATCGTCTTTTTTTCTGACGGTCGGTCACATGAGGGGAACCATGGATCTTGAAGTCGGTTCGAATGTCTATCGCAATACGGACGGCACGATTGAAGTCGAGGGCGTGCCGCTTATTCAGGTCGCGCAACATCCCTCGACCGGAGCCATTCTTCTGAATTTTGCTCTCTTTGATCAGACCGGGAAAATGCTCGTGAAACTGGTCGACAGTACGATCATGTTCAACGAACGACGGGCCTATGATGTGAGCAAAACACCCAAGACCGTCACATTGAAGGAATCGACCTCGGGCAAAGTCCTCCTCCAGTTCGACGTGAAGGCGCCGAATGTGGTGGTCTTTTCCAAGGGCGAATTCCCCACGATGAAGGGGCACCTGTTGGAGGTGTCCTCGAAGGAGTGGAAAATCGACAAGCTTCGCGCCAGCGGCACGACACAGGACGTGTCGGGCGGAGCCGTCAAGCTCGGGTAGCGGAGGGCGCTCAGCCCTCCGCCGCTACCGTCGGAACGATGATCAGGGTATTGTCCTTCCGGTCGATGGATGCGGTCTCACCATCGCGCAATTCTCCCTTTACCAACAACCGGGCAAGAGGCGTTTCCAGTTCCTGCTGAATCAGCCGTTTGAGCGGCCGCGCGCCGTAGACCGGGTCGTACCCGCGCTCCCCCAGCCAGGCAAGTGCCGCCGGGGTAATGGCCAGCTGAATCCGCCGCTCGGCGAGCCGCGTCCGCAACCGCTCCAGCTGAATCTCCACGATTTTCACTAACTGCCCAGAAGCCAGCGGGTGGAACACGACGGTTTCGTCCACACGGTTGAGAAACTCGGGACGGAAATGCTGCCGGAGTTCCCCCATGACGACCGACCGCATGTCTTCATACGACGCACCGGTCTGCTGTGCCTCCAGAATCTGCGGACTGCCGATGTTCGAGGTCATGATCAGCACGGTGTTCTTGAAGTCGACAGTCCGGCCTTGGGAATCCGTCAGCCGGCCGTCGTCCAGGATCTGCAAGAACACGTTGAAGACATCGTGGTGCGCTTTTTCGATTTCATCGAACAGCACGACAGAGAACGGGCGGCGGCGAACCGCTTCGGTCAACTGACCGCCTTCCTCAAAGCCCACATAGCCGGGAGGCGCACCGATCAGGCGGGCGACGGTGTGCTTCTCCATATATTCGGACATATCGATACGGATGAGATTGCTCTCGTCATCGAACAGCACTCTTGCCAGCGCCCGCGCCAGCTCAGTCTTTCCCACACCGGTCGGGCCGAGAAAGAGAAACGATCCGATCGGCCGGTTGGGATCTTTGATGCCGGACCGCGCCCGCAGCACCGCATCTGCCACCGCGCGCACACCTTCATCCTGGCCGATGACCCGTTGATGCAGCAGATCTTCAAGTTTGAGCAGTTTGTCCGATTCGCCTTCCATCAACCGGGACACGGGGATACCGGTCCAGCGGCTCACGACTGCGGCAATCTCATCTTCATCGACTTCTTCCTTGAGCAGCCGGTTCTGATCCTGCTTTTTCCCCAGTGACGTTTGTTCGATCGCCAGCTCCCGTTCAAGGCGGGGGAGGTCGCCATAGCGGAGTTCCGCCACGCGATTGAGATCGTACGCCCGCTCGGCCTGTTCGATTTTTAATTTCACTTCTTCGATGGCTTCCCTGGTCTTCCGAAGCCGGCCGACCGAGGCCTTCTCCGAATCCCACTGCGTCTTGAGCGCTTGCACAGTACTCTGTTTCTCGGCCAGCTCGGATTCCAGCGTGGTCAACCGGGCGGCGCTCGCCTGATCTTTTTCTTTGCGGAGCGCCTCACGTTCGATCTCCAGCTGGAGCACTTTGCGAGACACTTCATCCAGCTCGGCCGGGAGACTATCGATCTCGGTCCTCAGCCGTGCCGCCGCTTCATCGACCAGATCGATGGCTTTGTCCGGCAGAAACCGGTCCGCGATGTACCGGTTGGACAATTTTGCCGCCGCCACAAGCGCCCCGTCTTTAATGCGCACGCCATGGTGAACCTCATAACGTTCTTTCAGGCCGCGCAAAATCGAGATCGTATCTTCGACCGACGGTTGATCGACCAGGACGGTCTGGAACCGCCGTTCAAGCGCGGCATCCTTTTCGATGTGTTTCCGGTATTCATCGAGCGTCGTCGCTCCGATGAGGTGCAGCTCACCGCGCGCTAGCATGGGCTTGAGCAGGTTGGCCGCATCCATCGAGCCTTCGGCGGCGCCGGCTCCGACGACGGTGTGCAACTCGTCGATGAAGAGCAAGATTTGCCCCTGCGAGGATTGAATTTCCTTCAGCACCGCCTTGAGCCGCTCTTCGAATTCGCCGCGAAATTTTGCGCCGGCGACCAGCGCTCCCATATCCAGCGTAATGACCCGTTTCTGTTTCAGCCCTTCCGGAACATCGCCCTTGATAATCCGGATGGCCAGACCTTCGACGATGGCCGTTTTCCCCACGCCGGGCTCGCCGATCAGGACCGGATTGTTCTTGGTGCGCCGGGAGAGGATTTGAATCACCCGGCGGATTTCATCGTCGCGGCCGATAACAGGATCGAGCTTGCCCTGACCCGCAGCCCTGGTCAGATCGCGTCCGTACTTTTCAAGCGACTGATAAGTGCTTTCGGGATCCTGCGACGTCACCCGTTGATTGCCCCGCACCTGCTGCAAACCGGACAAGAGACGCTCCCGCGTCACGCCCAGCTTTTTGAAGACGCCGCCTTCCTGGACCATGGCAAGCAGCACATGTTCGACACTCAGATAGTCGTCCTTCAACGACGTTTTTTCGTCTTCGGCCTTCGTAAGGACTTGACTCAAGCGATTGGTGACATGGACTTGTCCGGGACCGCCGCTCGCACCCTGTACCTGCGGCAGTTTGCCGAGCGCCTGATCGACGGCCTGACGAACGGCGGGAAGCGCCACTCCGGCTTGTTCCAGCAACGATGAAGTCGTGCCGCCCTCCTGATCGAGGAGAGCGAGTAACAGGTGCTCGACATCGATGCCCTGATGGCTGCGGCGCATGGCATGCGACGAGGCCGTTTGCAGCGCTTCCTGAAGCTTGACGGTCATTGTATTCATATCCACGGGGATCCCTCCGCGAGAAGTGTACGATTTGCCAGTGAGAATCTACATAATCATCGGCCTGCGCGTGTCAACCCATGATGCGGGTGTTTCTCCTGTATCCGGTCCGTTCTTGACCAACCGGCCGTTCCGGATTATGGTGCGGGCTCGTGCCGGATACGTTCTCCGCACGGTCGATGCGGACGCTCCTGGAGCAGCCCGCCTCTGTAACAACTCACGCGGTAAAAGTCGGCTATGTCCAGTCACATGTCTTCGTTGTATGAGTTGTATCGGCAATCGTTCCGGTCTACCGTTCGGTCGCTCCGTCACGGCTGGATTGCGATGCTGGCGTTGGTGGGATTTGCCGGTCTTTTTGTCGGAGTTTCGCAGGTCGCCGGTTCCTTGGGGGTTGCCGGCGGCTTTCTCCTGGGTGCGCTTAATGCGCTGTTGGTGGGAGCGACGCTGTCTTTGATCGAACAATCGCTGGGCGGGGCGCGTTCCCTCCGGATGCAGGATATCCAGGACAGTGTGGGCTGTTACTTTTGGGAAGTCATCGGAGTCGGGTTTATCTTATGGCTTCCCGTCATGGCGCTCGACATGGGAACACAAGCCAATCCCTATGGCCAATTTCTTTCCTCAGCGGCGCTCCTGCTGCTCTTCATTCTGTTGAACCCGGCGCCGGAGGTGATCTATCAGGTCCGCCACGATTCTCCGCTGGACGTACTCAAGACCTGCTATGAATTTGTGTTGGAAAATTGGATTGAATGGTTCTTGCCCTTCGGCCTCTTGATTCTACCCGTGGTGCTGTCTCCGGCCGGCCTGCAACAGTTCGTGAGTCTGTCGAGCCGGCTAGGCCGGGGTGCCGGACTCGATTTCTTCCAGCTCTTGATTCTCCCGTTCACGGTGCTCGGCGGATGGTTCGGCTATCTTGGACTGCCGTCTGACGTCTACTGGATTGTGGCGATTCTCCTAACACCACCTGTCGCAATGGCCATCCTCTTATTCCGCGGCCACCTCTTTGCATTGCTCCACGGCTCTTCTCACCGGCGGCGCGTGTTTGCCGGCCGGTTTGAGCGAGAGTAAGTCCGAATTTCAGCGTCTATCGATCCTCTTCAACGTGGTTGCCATGGCTTGATTCCCTTCCGGATCAAGACAGGTAGTACGCTTGAAGAAGTGGTGACCAGCAGGCAATGCGCAGAGTCGAATATTGAGATGGGATGTGAAATAGCGTATGGTTTTACCTACAGCTGACATTCAGCCACTCAGTAAGGGCACGCAGATTGTGAGATTATCCATTTTTTGGCGGCTGGTCCTGACCTGCCTCGTCATTATCGCGGTGATGGCAGGAGTCAATCTGTACGCCCTGTTTCAGCTGCGCCAGCTGACGGCATTGAGTACGGAGATGGCTTCCTATCACTATCCTGCCGTCGAGGCGGCAAAGCGGTTACAAGGTTCGCTGTTTGCGCAACTAAACAGCGAAAAAAAATATCTGGCGACAAAAGACCGGACTTTTCTGACGAATTTCAACGAAGAGGTCGAGGAGTTCCAGCGCAATCTGCAGCATCTCCGCACTCAGGAGATCGCGCCACAGGGAATCGCCTTGCTTCAGGAAACCGGCCAGTTGCTGCAGGAGCGCCTGGTCCTCTTTCATGATGAATTCGAACAGTCCGACGAGAAGGCCGGCACGCGCGGACCGGGATACGAAAACCGCCGCGACGCGCTGACGGATAAGATGTCCGCGACGATTCAAAGTTATATCGATGTGCACGAAGCCCGCGTGAGCGTCGGCGTCAGCGAATCCCGCGCGAGCGCGGCGCAGGCGGAAGCGGTGACGGAGCAGCTGGTGTTGGTCGCCCTGGTCTTCGGCCTCGGACTCGCGGCGATCGCCAGTTACAGTATCTTACGCCCGTTGCGTCAGTTGCAGGGGCACATCAAACTGATCGGTCAAGGACGATTCGGGACGCCGCTGGAGATTACCGCGCCGGCGGAGCTTCGCGACCTGGTCGATACCGTCAACTGGATGGGCGGGAAACTGCAGGAACTGGACGACATGAAGTCTGAATTTCTCGCGCACGTCTCCCACGAACTGCGCACGCCGATGGCGTCGATTCAGGAGGGGACACACCTGCTTCTGGATGAGATTCCCGGGCCGCTGCTGCCGGAGCAACGGACAACGCTTCGGATCATGGCCGACAGCAGCCGGCGGTTGATTCATCTCATCTCGACGATTCTCGACCTTTCCAAGATGGAAGCCGGTATGATGGAATATCGCATCGTCCCTATTGATCTGAACCGAATCGCGGATATCTCTGTCAATAAGGTCAGACTGCTGGCTGATTCGAAGCGTATCCAGTTGATCTCCGAACAACCCAAAGAACGGCTGTGGGTCAAAGCCGATGCGCTCCGTATCGAACAGGTTCTGGACAATCTCCTGTCGAATGCCTTGAAGTTCAGTCCGGAAGGGGGCGTCGTCAAATTACAGATGGTGCCCGATCTCAAGTCCGGAGTGTTGGAAGTGGCCGTTTCCGATGCAGGGCCCGGCATCGCTTCCGACGACCTGCCTCATATCTTCGAACGGTTTTATCAGGGGAGAAATAAGGCAAAGAATTCTTCCGCAGGGAGCGGGTTGGGGTTGGCGCTGGCAAAGAAAGTAGTGGAAGCCCATGGGGGGCGAATCTGGATTGAAAGTGAAACGGGGAAGGGGACGACTGTACGGTTTATCCTACGGTTGACCAAGCCTGGAGGGATAAGTTGAGGGTGACTATGAAGAGAGCCGTGTTATCGATCGTTCCGCTCGTATTGAGCGGCTGTGCAAGTTGGACTTCTCCCTTGCCGTTGAATCAGCCGTACTTTCATGTCGATTCAGCAGAATCGAAAAACTATCAAGCACTTGCAAAAAAGCAGGACGTACTGGTTCAAAAGTGCAATGAAACCAGCACCTGTGACCATGCCTATTTCACGCGCGGCCTGTTGGGTCTATACGAAAGCCGCGATATTGCTGAAAAATATTTCGGGAAAGTCCTGGCCGTGGCACCGAAAAGCCAGTTGGCCGCATCCAGCAAAGCCTGGCTGAAGCTCCTTCAGGAACGAAGCGCTCAGAAAGACCCGTCCTGGGCTCAGGCCGTCCTCACGGCCCCAGCGATAGCCGATGCGAATAGCGCATTGAATCAAACTGTAGATCGTCTGGTGCGGGACTTGCTTGATCGTGAAGTACTCCTGCAGCAACTCCGCGGTATGAAAGACACCGATGCGCAGGCGATTGAAGCGCTGCAACGACAGATAGCGGATCAGGACCGGAAAATCGAAGCGCTCACGTCGAAGAAAGAGAAAGACGCTCCGAAAGCGGCCGCCGATCAAGCCTCCGTGCAATCGTTTCAGAAGCAAGTCATAGAGCGGGACAAGAAAATCGAAGAACTCTCCAGTCAATTAGAGGCGCTGAAGCGGATCGATCAGGAAATGCGGGAAAAGGTCCGGCCGATTCGTCCGCCGTCTGCGACGGTGCCGGTTCCTGCCGTACCTGAGCCGGCGCCCGCACCAGCGCAATAAGGAGCCTATGGAAAAAGAACAGATCCTGGTAGTCGATGACGATGAAGGCTTGTTGCACCTGCTGAAAATGCGGCTGGCGGCCGAGGGGTTTGCGGTGACCGCCTGCACCACAGGGCAGGATGCGGTCATCGAGGCCAAGAAAAAGATGTTCGATCTCGCCATTACCGACCTGCGGCTTCGGGGCGAAGACGGACTGGATGTGACAGAGGAACTGCTGCGGATTCATCCGCAGTTACCGGTCATCATCCTGACGGCGCACGGCAGCATCCCCAATGCGGTTGAAGCCATGCAACGGGGCGCCTTCGGATATCTGACGAAACCGTTTGACGACAAAGAGCTCAAGGCGACGATCGAAAAGGCTCTGGCGCAGCAGCGCATGAGCAAAGAAATCCAGCGATTGAAATCGCTGGTCAAAGAACTCTACGGACTCGAGAACGTCGTCGCGCGCAGCCCGGCGATGCAACGGCTTTTCCAGCAGATCGCCCAGGTGGCGGATTCCGATGCCACCATCCTCTTATTCGGCGAGACGGGCACCGGCAAAGAAGTGATGGCGCGGGTGGTTCATACCAACAGCCGCCGCAGCAAAGGCCCTTTCGTTGCGCTCAACTGCGCGGCCATTCCTGAAGCCCTGTTTGAAAGCGAGCTCTTCGGTCACGTGCGCGGTGCCTTCACCAGCGCCCATGGTCCGAAGAAGGGCTTGTTTCAAAGTGCCAACGGCGGAACGATTTTCCTCGATGAAATCGGAGAAATGCCGCTTTCGATGCAGGTCAAGTTGCTTCGGGCGGTGCAGGAGCGGGAAGTCCGGGAAGTCGGCTCTGAACTGTCGACCAAGATCGATGTCCGTATTATTGCCGCGACCAACAAGGATCTCGGCGAGGCGGTCAAGAACGGCAGCTTCCGCAACGATCTCTATTACCGGATCTCCGTGGTGCCGCTCTTCATTCCGCCGCTACGCGACCGTCGCGACGATATTCCGTTGCTCGCGCAACATTTCCTGAAGATCAGTAACCAGCGGGCGAATAAAGATGTGCGCGGCTTCACACCGACGGCACTACACCGCTTGATGGTGAATCCCTGGCCGGGCAATGTCCGTGAATTGGAAAACGCCATCGAGAAAGCCGTGGTCATGACCAGGCAGGATATGATTACGCCGGATCTGTTGCCGTCCGTCGGTGTGTCGCCTGATGCGCCGCTGAAGCCCCTGACGGAGGCGAAGGAAGAATTCGAGCGGACCTATCTAAAGAATGTGCTCCAGCTGACCGGCGGGAATATTTCCCGCGCCGCCCAGTTTGCCGGCCGGTATCGGGCGGACTTCTATAAGATGTTGCGGAAATACGGACTCCACCCCTCGACCACCAAGGGCAAGAGCGAGGCGGACATCGAAGAGCTGGAGGATGAGTCGACTCTGATGGAAGCCGACCGGTAGCCTAATCACGTCAGCTGAATCTCAAAACCGATTCAATGCGAATTGGTCAGTATGAGTGGAAGAGGGGCTATGTCTTTGTTAGACATGGCCCCTCTTCGTATGCGCTACCAGATCCAGTTGTTAGTCGAATTCTGGAGCTGGCGAGAGGAATTGAACCTCCAACCTGCGGTTTACAAAA
>OMJA01000217.1 GCA_900299245.1 Nitrospiraceae bacterium
GACCGGAACCCCTCTGGACTTCAGGAGGGCCGACAGAGTCCCGAGCTGGATGGAAGGATACTTCGAGTAGCTGAACGGCATGTTGACAAGCGCCACCCTGGCTTGATCGCTCATCTGTTGCCTCGTAGGTTCATGATGGCAAGACCACTATGCTATGACGTCGCCGCAACCCGGAATGGCTCGAACTCCCGATCGGCCTTGGCCGCCAGATAGAAATCGCTCTCGGTGAGACCATTGATCTTATGCGTCCAGATCTCCACCTTGCATTTCCCCCAGGCGAGATAGAGATCAGGATGATGGCCCTCGGCTTCTGCGACTACACTGACCTTATTTACAAAGGCCAACGCCTGGGCAAAATCTTTGAACGTATAGAGCCGTTCAAGATGGCCCTGTGCGTTCAACGACCACCCCCTGCCTAATTCGTTCAGCAGCGCCTGCGCTCGATCGGCGGGAACCGGCGGAACACCGCCTCGGCAGGGAACGCACTGTTTGTCGGCAAGACCCATGGCGGCCTCCTCGGGTGAGAGTCGAAGCATTGTAAAGGGGCCATGCGCGGAGAAACAAGGCGGGCAAGCGGTTCTTCTATGGCCTCCGGAGCCTCGCAATTACTTCGCCGGAATGATTACACTCACAGGCCCATGTCCAAACCATCTGATTCGATTCGCGCATCAGCCACCCCATGTGTCACGATCGGCTGGTTTACCGCGAGCTGCGTCCTCGTCAGCAACATCATCGGGGGCGGGATCTTCACAACGACCGGCATCATGGCCCGCGATCTCGGAGATCCGCTTCTGATTCTCCTTCTATGGTTTACGGGAGCGCTGGTCGCTGTCGGCGGTGCAATGGTCTATGGCGAACTGGGCTCGCGTCTGCCCCATGCCGGCGGAGATTATGTCTATTTGCGGGAAGCATATGGTCCCCTCGCGGCCTTTCTCAGCGGCTGGACATCGTTCACGATCGGCTTCGGCGCCGCCGTGGCTGCCTCGGCTATCAGCTTCTCCTCCTACGCATTGCGCGTCGTGCCGATGCAGGATGAATCGGGATGGATCGCGAAAGGCCTCTCCCTCTCCCTCGCCCTCCTCTGGAGTGCCACCGCCATCCATTGCCGGGGCGTCGGAACAGGCGGACGGCTGCAGTTGATCCTTACGACGACGAAAGTCGTCGCAATCGGGGGACTCATTCTCGGTGGATTGTCGGCCGTGATCGGGCAGGGACGACCGCTCCTCGGCGCACCGGCCGCGCAGGAACCCACGGTTGGAGCAGCCGCCATCGCCCTGGTGATCGTGACCTATTGTTATCTCGGCTGGAATGTCGCCGGCTACATTGCCGCCGACATCCAGAATCCCCGAAAGACCTTGCCCGGAATTATGATCGGAGGGACCACCTTCGTCGCGGCGATATATCTCTTGATGAACATGGTGTACCTGTCGGCCTTGTCCATCACGGAACTGGCACGGGAGCCGATTGTGCCGGTCGCGGAAAAAGCCGCGGCGGCCCTGTGGGGACCGCAAAGAGGGCGGCTGGTCGCCGCGATTCTCTGCCTTTCAATCGCCGGAGCGGTGAGCGCCATGACCTGGGCAGGACCCCGCGTCTATTGGGCCATGGCGCGTGACGGGATGATCAGCTCCTGGCTCGCTCATGTACAGCCCAGAACGAAGGTGCCGGCCCGCGCGATCATCTTTCAAAGCCTCTGGGCTTCACTCCTGATTGTGAGCGGCACCTTTGAGCAATTACTGGTCTATAGCGGCCTGGTCCTCGCGCTGTTCATGGCCTTGACCCTCTCGACGATCTTCCGCCTGCGCCAAGCAGAAACAATCCACGCTTCCCACTACCGTGCCCCACTCTATCCATTTCTTCCAGCCACACTCGTTCTTGGCGCCGGTGCCCTCGTCATCTCCAGCGTACTCGAACGACCCGTAGAATCGCTCTACGGCGCCATCACCGTTCTGACCGGAGTCCCCCTGTATTATCTCCGGCGCAGATCGAGAGCCAAGTGAACGCAGACACACCTTGACGTTGATCGCGTCACCGTCGGCTCACCGATTGTACCGGCGAGGCGGCGAGGAGTGACACCCCGCGGCGACTGCCTCAATGCGTTGAGGGGAACATGGATACGAGCACGAAGCCGGGTGGATTGTTCAGTCACGGAAAAAACACGGGCGACCTTGCACTATGGTGGGAGGTCGCCCGTGAGTGGCGCTTGGGACGCCGAGAATTATGTCTTATGTCGCGGCCCGTAAGACCCGTACGATACGGTCATGTCTTTCTGCTCGGGGGAGACATCTTCAATCCCGGGTACGAGAGTTCCCCCTTCCAGCCGACAATCTCCACGATCGTTACGCTGACATCCAATTGGCTCCTCATGCCATCACGGCACAGCCAGTGGAGAAACGACTAGAACGACCGACGAGAAAGACGCCCGCTTATCGACGGGCCTGACGGACCAGGTGGCGTTGCATCGCTCATGTCCACCCTCCTCTCTGATGAAATCATCGAGAGACCTGGATAGCAGCCGCGCGGTCTGCCCGATCTCCCGCAGTACCGAACATCACAGGCCGCAATTTCGATCTACGCCCATTAGAAAACGCTGTCAATGGGCCGCGCAATAATTTTTATCGACGCACGGAAGCATAAGATATGCCGTCACAACGCTTCATGACGTACAGCCTAGATTTCGCTGAGCACGACGTCTCCAGACAAGAAAAAGGGGAACAACCATCCGGCTGCTCCCCCATCCCTGACACGATCATCAGGCTCTGTTAGTGCCCGGCCTCCATGGCTTTCCGCTTCGCTTTTTCGATTTCCTCCGTCATCTTCCCTTCAGCCTGCCCCTTGTGCTGAGCGGCGGTTTCTTCCATCTTCCGCTCGGCCTCGGACTTCACGTTGCCGGCCCCCTGTCGAACTGCGGAAGAGGATTCTGTGGCGGACCGTTTCGCATTGGCCATCTCCTGATCAAGCTTTTGCTGCATGTCGCCTGCAGATGGAACCTGCGCGGAGATCAGAGGAGCAGAACCGAACAGAAGACTGACAGCGAGGAGACTCATCATCACGTGCTTCATCACATCATCCTTTCCCGGTTAAGAAGTGCGGAGGCCGGTGATTACCCTACTCAATATTGTTTACCTGTGCAAGTGCCTGGCAGGAGCCCGGGAAAGAACCCGATTACACGATCTTCAGCTTGGAAAAATCGACGCCCTCTGGCCCCGGCGGCGTCTTGAGCTTCATCCGCGCCACTGCCTCGACGACGCAATTCGCCACGACCAGATTGCGATACCATTTGCGATTCGCGGGCACCACATACCAGGGCGCGCGCGTGGTGCTGGTTGCAGACAGGACATCCTCGAAAGCCTGCATATACTTGTCCCAGTACCTCCGCTCTTCCAAATCGCCGGAATTCCATTTCCAGCGCTTTTCCGGATCGGCGATACGGGCTTCGAGCCGTTCTTTCTGTTCGGCTTTCGAAATATGGAGAAAGAATTTCAGGATCACCGTACCGTTTTCATGCAACAGCTCCTCGAACTCCTTGATCTGTTTGAACCGCTGCCTGGCAACCGCATCAGAAACCCACCCATGCACCCGCGTGACTAGCACATCTTCATAGTGCGAACGGTTGAAGATGCCGATGTGGCCTTTCGGCGGCACTTCCCTGTGCACCCGCCAGAGAAAATCGCGCGCAAGCTCGTCCTTGGAAGGCGCCTTGAAGGCCACAACATTGCACCCCTGCGGGTTGATACCGGACATCACGCTTCGAATCGTTCCGTCCTTGCCGCTCGTATCCATTCCTTGCAGAACGATCAGCAGAGACCGTGTCGCGTTGGCATACAAACGCTCCTGCAATCCCGCAAGTCTGGCAATCAGCTTCGCCGTGTCCGCTTTAGCCTTGTCCTTACCCTGATCGGTCTTTTTATAGTCACCGGTCTCGTCAGGATCGTAGGCCTTCAGGTTCAACTTCCCCTTCGCTGGCACCCGATATCGCTTCATGCCTGCATCCTTTCACAACAGCGTCCGGGCGGGGACGTGCGGTTACGCCATCAGCAGCGCAGCACTACCATACGCCGACCGATCCACAGATGGAACAGGGAGAGGGGAGAACGCGCGTTGGCCGGATAAGCGTCACTCTGAAGGGCGGTCTTTTTCTTTATGAGCAGGGAACTGCACGAGTTCGCTGAAATTCCGCGAGGGCTGAGAGGCTTGAGGCGAGGACGCGAGCATTGTCAGATGCCCGAAGAGGAGGGTGAAGAATCCGCACGCGACGACTCCGATCATGATGACCAGCATGCCGGGCCCGTCGCTGGTCCAGTGGGCCTTCTGTCCCACACCGAAGAGGAAAATCACCCCCGCCAACGATAGCAACGTCAGACTACCGGTGATGATTCGCGCAATAATCCTGATTGCACCGTTCCCGGACACCAGAGCCCAGACCAGCAAGCCAAGTATCGCACCCGTGATAAGGACATTCATGACTCTTCCCTCAGCAACGTGAAACCATACTTCATGGTACGCACTATCCGCGCCATCACGAAGGGAAAACATTTTTCAGGTCCTTGTGGTTGACCTCTTGCGCTGAACGACCTATCTATCACGTACAAGGCTTGCGGGATTTCTCCTTCATTACAGAAAGGGCGCATGATGATCAAAGAAGTAACCGGTGACATCCTTCTCTCCAAAGCCGGCGCAATCGCTCACGGCGTTGCTCCTCACGACGATTTTAAGCAGGGGCTCGCGTTGGCCCTCCGGGAACAATGGCCGGCCATGTACAAAGATTTTCGCCATTATTGCCAGACGTACAATCCCAAGCCAGGAAGTCTGTGGAGCTGGAAAGGGCCTGGATCGCCGGTCATCGTCAATCTGTTTACACAGGAAGCGCCGGATGGGCACCAAAGCAAACCGGGGAAAGCGACGATCCCCAATATCAATCATGTTCTGCATGCCCTGAAAAAAGAGCTCCAGGATCAGAAAGTCACAAGTCTGGCATTGCCGCGTCTGGCTACCGGAGTCGGAGGACTCTCGTGGGAGGAGGTGCACCCGCTGATCCAGGCCACCCTCAAGGATGCCGGGATTCCGGTCTATGTGTATACGACGTATAAGAAAGGCGTGGCGGCAGGCGAGTAAGGGCGAAACGATTCCGACGTAAGTTACGGAAGTGCCCGGACTGCGCTACGGCAGTTTGGGTACTTCCTGTGCGCAGCGGAAGCCGACGTTGGGGTCCTGCTCAGTGGGATCACCCTTCGTCCTGAAGGAGGAACGCAGCCGGTAAGGGTTGTTGATATACGAGCCACCGCGCTGAACCTTCGCCGTCCCTTCACTCGGACCACGCGGATTAATCGCAGGCGTCTTGGCAAAATTCGCATAGTAATCTTCGGCATACCAATCGGTGACCCATTCATAGAGATTACCCGCCAGATCGTGGGCACCGTACGGGCTTCTCCCTTTGTCACGATTGCCGATAGGAGAGACCGTATCGCTTCCCCCTTCCTTTAAGCCGAATACCGCATGAGCCGGCGTCGGCGGATCAGTACCCCAAGGGTAGATGCGCCCGTCTGTCCCGCGCGCAGCCTTTTCCCACTCCGCTTCCGTCGGCAGCCGCTTGCCGGCCCAGAGACAATAGCCCATCGCATCCATCCAGCTCACCCAGCGCACCGGCCGATCCGCATGCGTGACCGGTGTATCCTTATCCGAAAAGCCCCACGGCGGTTCGCTCTGTATGGCATCGACGAATTTGGCAAAGCGCCCGTTCGTCACTTCAAACTTGTCGAGATAGAACGTATCCAGATAGACGCGGTGGGCAGGGGATTCATCGTCGTCCCCCTTGTCGCTGCCCATTGTAAACTCGCCCGCCGGCACCAGCACCATCGGCGCTCCGTCCTTGCCGGTAATTTCTCCAGGAAGAGGCGCCACGGATTTTGGGGAAGACGACCCGTTCGCTGAATGAAGGCCTTTCACCGGAGGCTTCGACTCGCCTTCTTGCAACTTGGGTTTCGACGGGGCTGGAGCTGGGCCTGGTTCCGGTTTCACCGGAACCGTTTCCCTGCCGGCGCCGTCTGCCTGGACACCGGGACTCTGTGCCTTGAGAGGAGGTTTCGTGTCGCCCTCCTGCGCACGTGGCTTCGGCTGAACCGGCGGCGGGGTCGGGGGAGGCGGAGCGACAGGAGCGGGAGAGGGGATCGATTCCGACTTGGGCGACACCGTCTCGTCCGCTAAAGCGGGAACGGCTGCACAGGACAAACCCAACATCATTCTCACCACAAGCGTGGTGACCGTTGAACGAACGTCCATGCACAA
>OMJA01000218.1 GCA_900299245.1 Nitrospiraceae bacterium
ACGGCGCAGAGTAGCGCATAGGCGGCTTCGACGATCTTGGTCATCTCTTCGGCCTTCTTGTAGGCCTGCATATATTGCGATGGATTGTTGGTGAGGTTCGCGTAGCGGGCGGGGTTCCAGGTATAGAGCTGTACGCGCTTGGCCCGTTCAAGATCTTCGGTGGTGACCGGGAGCGTGAGGCCCAGCACTTCCAGCGCGCGGATGATTTCTTCAGGGATTGTGTCGTCAGTCATAGCTGATACTGTAACCGGAGCAAGGTTCTCAATCAATGCCAACGCCGATTCCGATGCTCCAGGCCGCTCCGATTTTTGCGAAGAAAGATTATCGCGAGGTGCTGCGCCGTGAGATGGATGCGGGGAAGATCCCGCTCAGTCTCGGACGCGACTGCCCGGTGAAGTGCGAGTTCTGCTACGAGCTGGATCACTCCTACCGCGAAACGCTCGATCCGCCGAAGACGTCCGACGAGGACTGGAAATACATCCTCGATTACATCAGCAAAAAACCGACGGACCCGAAGCAGTTCTGGTGCCTGGGCGGGAACGAGTTCATGGAATGGACAGATCTCTTTCTCCATCCCAAGGCGATGGAGTGGGTCGAGGATTTTCTCAAGTACACGGACAAGAGCATCCAGTTCTTCACCGTCGGTTTTGTGCATGTGCCGAAGATCCACCAGCTCGTCGCACAATATCCCGGCCGGATCAACTTCGAATTGTCGGTCATCACCCTCAGCGAGTATCGCCAGCGGCTCATGCCGCACGCACCGTCGGTCAAGCATCTGATGAAGGTGCTGGACGGTCCGGCGGTCTCGTCGGCCAACTTCTATTCCTTCGATGCGAACACGATGTCAAAGGATGCGGTGGAGATCTCCAAGATCAATCAGAAGTGCGTGCTCTGGATGGGGACGCTCACGCCGGTGCGCGGCCTCAAAGAGGAGACGGCCGGCCTCATGCGGCAGGGCCGGAAGCATCTGGCGGAGGAAGCGCTGCGGATCTACGATGCGGCCTTGCCGAATCTGCAGACGATCCACACCGAGGCCTATATCACGGCCTTTCTGAGCCGGAAGCGGATCATCAGCCTCTTCGATTCGCTGGAACTGGAGAAGAAGGATACGCTGGTGACGGGCTGGAGCGTCTCGAAGATTCTCTCGATGTACCGGAAGAACAAGGCACGGGTGCTCTACGTGCCGAACGCGATGCTGAGCGGGGATTCGGATTGCACGGTGCTGCTGACGTTCGACGATATCGCCCGGCGGCTGACGACGGAAAAAGTGATTCACGTGCCGAAGTGCATCATGCAGTCAGGCCGCGGGCCGTTCACGGATATTACCGGTGTGACGCTGGACCAGTTCACGGAAAAGACCGGCGTGCGCGTGAAAGTGTTGCACAAGGTCGATACGCGTTTTGCCAACGAGCAGCTCTATCGCAACGGCTCGCTGCAGAATTACGTGGAGAACTATATCCGGAATCCGATGACGCAGGCGTATGAGGCCTTGCCTCGTCCGGCGTAACGGCATGTTGAAAAAGGTTTCTGGCGGCGTTCTCGGTCGTCCGTCTCTCTGCGGCGGACCCCTAGGGAACGAGCTGCTCTGGCAGCTTGAGGCGGGCGGGTGAGAAAAAACGACTCAGTCGCCATACTCCCTGCGGCCTTGCCATAAGGCCTTTTTGACCATGTCCGGGGATTAGGAGTCAGGATGAAGGGGAATGACTATCATGCCTGATCGCCGCTCGCTGAAGTTCTACCAAGCCGACGTGTTTACCTCCGAGCCGTTCGGCGGCAATCCCGTTGCCGTGTTTCCCGATGCCGACGGGCTCTCCGACGATCAACTCCAGCAGATCGCCCGGGAGATGAACCTCTCCGAGACGGTCTTCGTGTTTCCTCCGACCGACAAGGCGGCGGTGGTCCGGTTGCGGATCTTCACGCCGACGCAGGAGTTGCCCTTTGCCGGCCATCCGGTGATCGGGACATTTTATCTCCTGGCGCAGCTGGGGCTGGTGCCGCTGACCGGCTCGGTGACCCGTCTGCTGTACGAGTGCAACATCGGATTGTTTCCGGTCGAGTTGCGTGGCACGGCCAAGGAGATCGAGCATGTGGTGATGTCTCAGCCGAAGCCGGAGTTTCTCGACCGGGTGGAGGATGAAGAGCATTTCTATAAGCTGGCGCTCTCGCTCGGGCTGCCGAAATACGCGGTGGCGGAAGCCAAGTCGCCGATCGAGGTGGTGTCGACGGGGCTGCCGGTGCTCATTCTGCCGATTCGCACGCTGACGGCGATCCGGTCGATCCGGCCCGACCCCTCGGCCATCACCGATCTCTGCGGCCGCTTCGGGGCGAACGGTATCATGGTCTTTACGACGGTCACGGTCGAACCGGACTCGACGGTCCATACCCGCATGTTTGCCCCGGCCATCGGCATTCTGGAAGATCCCGCCACCGGCAGCGCAAGCGGCGCGCTGGGAGCCTATCTGGTGCATCCCCGGATTATCGACGCGAAGCCCACCGCCGAGATCGTCTCGGAGCAGGGCTATGAAATGGACCGGCCCTCGCGCATTCTGATCCAGGTGGATTCGACCGACAGCGTGATTCAGGAAGTCAAAGTCGGGGGGGAGTGTGTGATGGTCGTCGAGGGCGAGCTGAAATTCTAGTCGGTTGCTGAAAAAGGCCGCCAGCTTCGTTCTCGCCTTGAAAGCATCCTCAACGTACCCCTGAGGGTACGCCTCCGGTGCTTCCGTCGTCTGCGGCCTTGCTGACGACCTTTTTGAGCAACCTCATTCTCCCGTGGCATTCGTTCTGATTCGCCTATAAAGGAGCGCTATGAAAGCCATACTTTTTCGTCAACATGGTGGGCCGGATAAATTGTCGTATGAGGATCTGCCGACGCCAGTGATCGGGCCGGATGAGGTGCTGATCAAGGTCAAAGCCTGTGCGTTGAACCATCTGGATATCTGGATTCGTCAGGGCAATCCGGCCTATCCGATGCCGCTGCCGCATGTGTCGGGATCGGATGTGGCAGGCGTAGTGGAGCAGGTCGGGGCGCAGGCGGATCATGTGACGGTCGGGCAGAGCGTCTTTGTGTCGCCGGGAATCAGTTGTTGGAAGTGCGAACAGTGTCTGGCCGGGCGGGATAACTTCTGCAAGTCCTACAGTCTGCTGGGGGCGATGATGCACGGCGGTTATGCCGAGTATGTGAAGGTGCCGTTCCGCAATGTGTTGCCGATGCCGGAGAATCTCTCGTTCGAACAGGCGGCGTCGTTTCCTCTCGTCTCGGTGACCGCCTCGCACATGTTGTTTGCGCTGGCCGGATTGCAGCATGGTGAAACGGTGTTGATTATGGGCGGCGGGAGCGGCGTGGGGACCATGGCGATTCAACTGGCCAAGCTGGCCGGCGCGCGGGTGATCACGACGGTCGGATCGGACGACAAGATTCCCAAGGCGGTTGTGCTCGGAGCCGACGCAGTCATCAACCACACAAAAGAGAAAGTCGCGGATCGTGTGAAGCTGTTGACCGAAGGCCATGGCGTCGATGTGGTGATCGAGCATATCGGGCCGGAGGTGTGGGAGAGCTGTCTGGCGTCGCTGGCGAAAGGCGGGCGGTTGATTACCTGCGGGGCCACGACCGGCGCCGAGGTGAAGGTGGATCTCCGGTATGTCTATTCCCGCCAGTACACGATCAAGGGCTCTTACATGGGGACCAGGGCCGAACTGGTGAAGGCGGCGGAACTGATGGGCCAGAAGCGGCTGATCCCGGTGATCGACCGGACGTACCCGCTGAAAGAAGCACGGGCGGCGCAGGAGCAGATGCTTTCGCGCAAGTTCTTTGGGAAGATCGTGCTGACGGTGTGACGGATGTTGAAAACGGCTTCTCGCTGCGTTCTCGTCTCGTCAAAATCCTCAACGTACCCGGGAGGGTACGCCTCCGGTTTTGACTCACCTGCGGCCTTGTTGGATGACCGTTTTGAGCATCCTTCGTGTTTGTTCTGTTGAAAATACATTTCAACCTCTTCCGGTGCTGTCTGCTTCCTGCGCCTTGCCGGAAGGCCATTTTGAACAGACGCTGGTTCTGAATCTGAAAAGTGAAGCTCGTTTCCAGGCGCACATCTCTCCCGGTACGTTTCGACTGTTTTGAGTGACTCCTTCCAACTGTGGTACGCTGAATTAAATACTACATGAGCGCGGCCGGCGTTCTTCTCATCGATCACGTT
Organism: Nitrospiraceae bacterium; assembly: GCA_900299245.1. GTDB lineage: Bacteria > Nitrospirota > Nitrospiria > Nitrospirales > Nitrospiraceae > Nitrospira_D. The sequence continues at coordinate 4,197 of OMJA01000218.1, forward strand.
CGCGACGAAAGGAGTGCATGATGTCCACCGTTGCACAGATCATGACGAAACGTCCGAAAGCCATCGGGCCGAAGACTTCCATTGTCAGCGCCGCCAAAACGATGCGCACGGCGCGGGTCGGCTCGTTACTGGTGAAGAAGGGCAAGCAACTGGTCGGGATCGTGACGGATACCGATATCGTCCGCCGCGCCGTGGCGACGAGCAAACCGCTCGGCAAACTGACCGTCGACAAGATCATGACGACGCCCCTGTGCACGATCGAGGGGAGCCAGCCGGTGGATGACGCTCAGGAAATGATGGGCGATCTCGGCGTGCGCCACCTCGCCGTGACCAAAGGCGGCGCGATTGTCGGCGTGGTCTCGGTGCGGGATGTGATGCTCTCCTACCGGAAGTATGCGCAGACAAAGATTTCGACGGACGTCAGCTACTCGGAACCGAAGATCGGACAGGACTAGCGGAAGTGCTGAGTGTTGGGTGCTGAGTTCTGAGTGTCTTCCTGGAAAGCTCTCTGAGTGACTCAGCACTCAGGCCTTGGCTCTATGCTGCCTGGTGTAAGCGCTGCGTTTGCTCAAGTCGCTGATAAAGTCAGCGATGGTCTTTTAGCCTTGCCCTGATTTCCCGAGAGCCGATGGTGTACTGCAGTCGGGCCTTCTCCCTCAAACCTCTGCGGCAACTCCCTGCGTTGGCTCATGACGGATTTCTTCCTACATCGTTCTTCTCTTTGCAGATGTCTCTGTGATTCCTGCCGCCTCAGCGTCGTTCGTTCAGGCCTGAGGGGTTTTCTGCAGGCGTTCGGGCACGGAGCAGAATCTGCGAATGACCGGGGAGATTTAGAGGATAGCAGGGGGAGGATTGGTGGCGGTGTCCCGGATTGAACGGGAGACCCGCGGCTTATGAGTCCGCTGCTCTACCAACTGAGCTACACCGCCACTTGGTTGTATTTGCTGAAGAAATGAGAGGGGGATGATAGCCGAACCGCGGTGGAAATGTCTACCTGTAGAAGTGCCTGAACTGGAAGAAGAATTTCCCTGCAGGCCGTCGTCTTGTGGTCGTTCTCCCGCCTTTCATTGTTCCGATCCGGTGAGCAACGCTGACGGATGTTGCCTGGTATCGATCCATGCATCCCCCTACTTTTGAGGTAGCCAATCCGGGGCATGCGAAAATCCAATAAGTTCGGTACTCTTTCGTTGTGAGCGGTTACTATCGACTCCTACACAACAGGGAGGGATTTCGAGATGAACGGTCAGGTAGTCGTGCAAGGGCAGGGGCAAGAGCAAGAGGCTGGTCAACAGGTTGATGCGCAATCGTCTGTGCGGGAATTTCTCCGTCAGTTGTCATCCCGGGAATTGATGGATGCGTTGATGGCTGCCGATATGCCGATGGGTGGAACGAACGAACAGCGAATCGAACGGCTGTTGTCCGTGATGCAGCCGCGGGATCTCGTCCAATATCTTCCGGTGTCGGTGTTAAAACGAGTGTCGCCTGTCGTGGGACTTTCGTCAGCTCAATAGCAGCGGGGTAAACGGGTTTCGGCGCGGGAGACTCTCGGCCGGTTCATCCGCCGGCGAACACCGGCCGGAATCCTGCCTCCGTCAACAGGCGGGCGACCGTCTCCCGCTGGTCGCCCTGAATCTCGATCCGGCCTTCCTTGACCGTGCCGCCCGCTCCGCAGGCTGTCTGCATCCGCTTGGCGAGTTGCTCCTTTTCAGCCTGGCTGATTCCGGTAAACCCCGTCACGACGGTGACCGTCTTTCCGCCACGATGGGCGGTCTGCCTGATGATATCGACACGCCCGCGCTGTTTCTTCGGCGCCGGTGGCGGGCTGGCAGGACTGGCCGCTGCAGGGGAGTCTGTTGCGGACGGGGGAAGGGCAATGTCTTTCAGCGCTGCGAACGGGCTCTTCCACTGAATCGCTTCGCCATCCGTGGGAATCCGTTTCTTTTCTTTCATCGGCTCGACTCCACTCCACTTTCATCGTGCGCCATCGCGTCGAATTCCGGCGCGGAAATCTTCGCGGATTGTAAATCTGTGTTGCCACGGAAGCAATCGAGCGCGTCATCCCGTTCAATGGCTACGCAGGGAATCGATGAACTGCTGGAGCAGGGCATCCTGGTCTGATTCAAGTTGTTGTTGTGAGCGCGGGGTGACGACCTGCGTTGTTTCCCGCAGCCAGGTGTCGCTCCAGATCGACACCCGCCTGTTTCGCGCGAGTTGAACCTGTTCGACCAGGTAGAGGCCGGATTCGTAGAGCACCTTGCCGGGGCAGCGATCCTCTAGCGTCCGTTGCGTCAGCTCCATTCCGAGGGTGATCCGGTTGTCCTGTCCATGGCTTGGTTTGAGAGGGTAGCCGGCATCGCTGAATTGCTGTAGGGCTCTGGTCGTGAGGGCTTGAGTGAATCGTCCGCCTGAGATGGAGATCCGGAACTGATCGGCGCGCAATTCCGTTAATCCGGCATCGGGATATGTTTTCTCAGGCTCACCTGTGACCGAAACCGAAGGTGGAAGATCGGTCTGTGAAACCGTTGGAATACCGTCTGAATTCGAATGGTGGATTCCAGCGTTGGCCGCGCGGTAGTCGGCGATGAACAGTTCGATGAATGTATCGAGGTCCTGTTCGAGATCCGACACCGTGACCGGTTCCCGCACCTGAGGACCCGTATGGGCGAGCAGGTGACATCGTTCATGAGCGTAGCATTTCTCGTGATCAGGACCGGCTCGCTGAGTGTGAGTGAGGGGGTATAGAGGACGTGCCCGGGGCAGGTCTCGGTCAACGGTTGAGCGCTGAGTGTCAGGGTGAGTGTGGCAATGGGCGCTTTTTCCCTGCCGTCCGGATCTCCCAGCGTCAGTCCGGCTTGAGTAAAGCGGGATTTGGCGCGTGCGGACAGCCGGGATACAACATCCGGCGGTGCGGCGATCGCGAAGTGCACGTGATGCAGGTCGAGGTTTTCCGTGGTCTGAACATAGGCCGAAGAGGCTGCCAGTGTCAGGCCAGGAACGAGTGCCGATACGACAGTGAGGAGTAGGAAGATGCGGTGAGAACGTATGGCCATTGTGGGCTGAGCCTACCATGTATGTGCGGGTTACACGAGTTTGCAATAAAGCGTTGTATAGCTTAAGTTGCAGCGTGCGCTTAGAGAGTGTCCCTACATACATGAAACCGTAAGGGAGTGGTGTGAAATTATCCCCTGCAAAGATTGCGATAGCCTTGTCATTGATTGTCTGTAGTCTTCTGCTGGCGCACATGGCTACGCAGGCGTTGCGGGTGTACGGCGGCTATGATTTTCAGTTGGGCTTTCAGCGCCAATTTAATCTCGATTTGGAAAACAATATTCCTTCCTGGTATGCCTCTTCTGCATTGTTGTTTTGCGCCGTGTTCCTCGGTGTCATCGGGATCACGAAGCAGTACGAGCATGCTCCCCGTTTCCGTCAATGGTTTGGCCTCGCGGTGATTTTTCTCTATTTATCTTTGGATGAAGCCGCCAGTCTTCATGAGATGGCAAGTCCCCTGGCTCGGGTATTCCTAAATCGAATCGGATTGTCGATCGGGTACCTGCATTTCCCCTGGGTCATTCTGGGGATTCTGATGGTGCCCATTGTCGGACTGACTTACCTCAGGTTTCTCCGGTCACTTCCTGTAACGACGGCTCGTCTGTTTGTCGCATCGGGCATGCTGTATGTCGGCGGCGCTGTAGGGATCGAAATGTTCGGTGCCCAGGTGGCCTCCATGGGTGGAATGGATACGATGTCCTATGCTGTGCTAGTTGCGGTAGAGGAAGGGCTTGAAATGTTCGGCGTCGTGCTCTTCATCTATGCGTTGCTCTCCTATATTGGACAGCAAGAGATGGCTGACAGTCTGTTGCGGATGCGTCAGCACTTTTTCGCCCGATCAGGATCTGGTGGCCAGGCTTCCAAAGCTCCAGCCAGAAAAAGCGGCCAGTCCCGGCGGAATCGCCCCGTACAGCCGGTGAGCCGGTCGGCGGGGTAGATGGGCTCGTTTTGAGCGTACTTCAGGTGTCTGTCAACGGTAGTCGGTGGTCCGTGGCTGCGTTGGAGTCAAGGAATACAAGCAGCGGGACCGGAAGCGGCTAGGTGCGTGTCGTGTCATCAGGCAGCACGGTTCCGCATTCCATACAGATCAGACGACCGGATTTTTTCCCGTCTGGCGTCCGTTCATCCTCAACCATACGGCTATGAGTGCAGGGGAGCTTGGCTGGCGGATCTTGCTTGCTGGACGAAGGACCGGCCTCCTTTGCCCTCATAAATGACCTCCGGAAGAATAGGAGTCCAGTGTAATCTATTCAGAAGAAAGAGGCTAGGGCCGGGTGGCCATAGCATTATTTTTTGAAGATTTGAAAAGGGTGGTTGTTTCAATGACAAGCCGGAGACTGGCGTCGCAGGTCCGGCCCCCGGCAGGATTTACATGGTCGCGGGATGAAGGGTCGCGAGGTCGACCTGCACGGCGGTGGTTCCGTCGCCCATCAAGATTTGTCCCTCCTGGATGGAGCAATGGAGATCCATGCTGCGTTGTGCGAGCTGCGCCAGGGCCCGGCTTCCGTCCTGCGGAATGTTGACGACCGTCAGATTGCGGCAACGGGAGAGTGTGGAACGGATGTCGTTCCACCACTGATCGGCGGCCCGCCCGCCATAGGCATAGACCGCAACCTGTCTGGCCCGGCCCGAGGCCTGGCGTATCGTCCGCTCATCAGGCTGGCCGACCTCGATCCAGAGATCGATGGATCCCGTCAAATCCTTCTGCCAGAGGGCCGGTTCGCCTTCGGCACCGATCCCGCGGCCGAATGCCAGGGCCTCATGGGCATGCAGCGCAAAGGCCAGCAGCCGCACCATCATGCGTTCGTCCGTTTCGGACGGATGCCGCGCCAGCGTCACGGCATGGTCTTCATAGTAGTGCCGGTCCATGTCGGCGATGTGCAGTGTGGCTTTGAAGATGGTGGCGTTGGGGGCCATGGTGTGGTCGTGCTTTCCCGTGAGGCGTTGTCAGCGTTGCGGCAGGGCGGACTGATTCGTGCGCCGGGTCATGTCCGCTCTACGATGTACATCAATTCCAGCCGCTCGCGCGCCCAAGGCGTTTTGCGCAAAAACGTAAGGCTGGATTTGATGCTGGGGTTGTTGAGAAAACAGCGGACCGGCAGCCGCCGCCCCAATTCTTCCCACCCGTGGCGTTCGACCATCCGGGTGACGATCATTTCCAGCGTGATGCCGTGCAGCGGATCGCGCGGATGAGACTTGGGCGGCGGCTGATCCATGGCCTGGTCTACACGTTGAACCGGAAGTGCATCACATCGCCGTCCTGGACGATGTATTCTTTGCCTTCCAGCCGCATCTTGCCTTTTTCCTTCGCGCCCGCTTCGCCTTTGCAGGCGATATAGTCGTCGTAGCTGATCACCTCGGCGCGGATAAAGCCCTTTTCGAAATCGCCGTGGATGACGCCGGCCGCCTGCGGGGCGGTATCGCCGACATGGATCGTCCAGGCGCGGACTTCTTTCACGCCCGCGGTAAAGTAGGTCTGGAGGCCCAGCAGTTGATAGGCGGCGCGAATCAGACGGTTGAGTCCCGGCTCCGTCATCCCGGTGTCGGCCAGAAATTCCTTCTTTTCCTCATCCGACAGCACGGCGATTTCGGACTCCAGCGCGGCGCAAATGGCCACGACCGGCGCGCCTTCCTTGGCGGCATATTCTTCCACGCGGGTCAGGAGCGGATTATTCGTGAAGCCTTTTTCCGAGACGTTGGCCACGTACATCACGGGTTTCATCGTCATCAGGCAGAGTGGTTTCAGCAGGGCGCGCTGCGCCGGGTCGAGTTTCATGGTGCGGACCGGTTTGCCTTCATTCAGGCAGGCGGCGACCAGCGGGAGCAATTCGCCCAGCTTCGCAGCGTCTTTGTCGCCGGCGCGGACGGCTTTGAGGTTTCGTTCCTGTGTCTTTTCCACGGTCGCGAGGTCGGCCAGGGCCAGTTCGGTGACGATCGTCGCGATATCGGACAAGGGATCGACTTTGCCCGCGACGTGGATGACATTGTCGTCCTCAAAACAGCGCACCACGTTCACGATGCCGTCGGTCTCGCGGATCGTCGCGAGGAACTGGTTGCCCAGCCCTTCGCCTTTGGAGGCTCCCGCCACCAGCCCGGCGATGTCCACAAACTCGGTCGTGGCATATTGCATCCGTTGCGGCTTGACGATATCCGCCAGCCCCTGCATGCGTGGATCCGGCACTTCCACGATCCCGATGTTCGGCTCGATCGTGCAGAACGGATAGTTCTCCGCCGCGATGCCCGACTTGGTCAGCGCATTGAACAAGGTGGACTTTCCCACATTGGGCAGCCCGACGATCCCGCATTTCACGCTCATGACAACCCCTTTTACTAATCAGTACAACGTTGGGTGAACTCCGCCGGGTTCGCCGGCAGACCGGAACGGGCCGGTTGGTGAAACCGGTCGCGCATTCTACGTGGTCGGAGCCGGTTTGGTCCACTCCTGC
>OMJA01000219.1 GCA_900299245.1 Nitrospiraceae bacterium
CGCAGGCGCTCCTGCCGATCTGCGATCATCTGGCCGCGACCAGGCCCACGGCCGTGAATCTGTTCTGGGCGATCGACCGCATGAAAACAAAGCTCGCCTCCCTGAGCGCGCAGGCAGTGCCCGCCGTGAAAGCCGCATTGCTCGCCGAGGCGCAAGCGATCCTTGAAGAGGATATTGCGCTCTGTAAAGCCATGGGCAGGCATGGCGCGGAGCTGATCGCGAACGGGCAGACGGTGCTGACTCATTGCAACGCCGGAGCGCTGGCGACGGCGGGATATGGCACGGCTCTCGGTGTCATCCGCGCGGCATGGGAACAGGGCAAGAAGATCCAGGTCATTGCGGATGAAACGCGCCCGGTTTTGCAAGGCGCCCGCCTCACGGCCTGGGAGCTGATGCAGGACAAGATCCCGGTAACGCTGATTACCGACAACATGGCCGGCTCGCTCATGCGTCAGGGAAAGATTCAGTTGTGCGTCGTGGGCGCCGACCGTATCGCAGCGAACGGCGATGTGGCGAATAAGATCGGCACGTATTCTGTGGCGGTCCTGGCCAGAGCTCACGGCATTCCGTTCTATGTTGCGGCGCCGTACTCGACGATCGATCTGAAGACGAAGACCGGCGCGGATATTCCGATCGAGCAACGTAATGCGTTGGAAGTCACCACCATCCACGGCAGCCATCCGGTCGCGCCGGCCGGCGTGGCCGTCTACAATCCCGCCTTCGATGTGACGCCGGCCGAACTGATCACCGGCATCATCACCGAACGCGGCGTCTTCAAGCCGGGTGAACTCGCCGGGCGCTTTGCCTTGTAAGAAGTGCCCTCCAGGCAGTCGTCGATGATTCATCCTGTTGCAAGCCCGGTATCAGCCACTTATAATGCGCTCCAGCGCAGTTCAATGTATTCTTTAACTCTGAAGGGGAACCGGAGCTATCATGAGCGAACGTACGTTAGCGATTATCAAGCCTGATGCCGTCAAGAAGAATGCCGTCGGAGACATTATCAACCGCTACGAAAAGGCGGGGCTGAAGCCGGTGGCGATGAAGCTGATGCAGATGTCGAAACCCGTCGCGGAGGGATTTTATGCCGTCCATAAGGCGCGGCCGTTCTTCGACAGCCTCTGCACCTTTATGTCGTCGGGTCCGGCCGTGGTGATCGTGTTGCAGGGCGACAATGCCATTAAGAAGAACCGGGAACTGATGGGCGCGACCGATCCTGCGAAGGCGGAAGCGGGCACAATCCGCAAGGCTCACGGCGCCAATATCGAGTTCAACGCCGTGCATGGATCGGATTCGCCTGAGACCGCGGCGTTTGAAGTGGGCTACTTCTTCCCGGGCATGGAAATCTTCAGTTAGCAGGAGGCTGAAAAAGTCCGCCAGCTTCGTTCTCGCGGCACTCAGAGCCTCAACGTATCGAACGACATACGCTGTCGCCTCTTCGTTTGCTGCGGCCTTGCTGGACGGCCTTTTAGAGCCTCCTGCCGGTTGTGAGGTCTCTCCATCCAACTACTATTGCGGAGGGTGATGGTTTTCCTGCCCTTCACTTCCGGACAACCACTGATGCGAGGGACGGCGTTGGCGCTGTCTCTCGCTCTGTTGTGCGCCTGCAGCCCGCGACTCGCTCCTTCTCCATCCGCAGTGCCCCCTCTCGAACAGATCCATCATGATCCGGCGCGCGATGCGCAACTGAGTCTCCTGCGGGAAGCGCATCGGGCGTTTGCGCAGGAACGGTATCCCGCAGCCGCACTGTTTTTCCGCCGGTTCGTCGATACGACCGCAGCAGGCGCCCTGCGGGTGGCCGAGGCCCGCTGGTGGCTCGGCCGTTCCTATGAACAGATGGGGGAGTACCGCGCGGCAACGGCCGAATATCGCATGCTTGCCACAGGCGATGCAGCGGGCGATGCCCAGGCGTCGCTCTATCAACAGCAGGCGCTGCAGCGGCTCGATCAACTGCGTCAAGTGCCCGGTGGGCTTCCCGCCCCAGCCACTCGTCAGGTTGCTCTGGCGCTTCCGCTGTCCCGGCTCCCTCCGGTGCCGGTGTGGGTGGCGTGGCTGCAAGCCTTGCTGAAGATCGGTGTGACCACGGTGCTGCTGGATCCGGGAGATACCGACCGGGATGCTGAGCGGAGTCCGGAACCGATTCAGACGTTTATCGGCGCGGCGCATCTGGCCGGTCTGTCGGTGTGGGGTGCCGTGGACCCCTATCAGGGCGGTGGTCTCGTCCTCCGGCCCGAGTGGCTGAGCCGGTCTCCGGCAATGAATGGAGACACGCTGCCCCGGGCTCCCGATCCGGCGCATCCAGACTACCAGGCTGTCCTCGAGGCTCGAGCGCTACAGCTGCTGAGGGCCGGTTGCGACGGGATATTCTTGAAGGCAAGGGAGGCGCAGGGGTACGCGCACAACTTTACTGACGGATCTTTCCGGCAGTTCAGTTCGGCCTTTGGTTTCGCGCTCACACCGCAACAATTATTCGGCGAGCCGGCTGGCGGAGAGACCATGATCTATGATCGGGAATCAACCTACTGGCGTTGGGTCGGGTGGAAGGCGAGAAGTTATGCCACGCTGGCGGCACGTATCAGAAAATCGATGCGTGACGTCAGCCCGGCCGGCCGCCTGGTACTGGAGGCGCACGGAAGGACCGTGAGCGAACCGTTGTTCGGCTTGGAGCAATACGGTGAGGATCTCAACGACCTGTTCCAGCGGAGCGGGGGGGATCTTGCCATCCGGGCGGATGAGACCGCCGGTCCGCTCTTGTTGGGGCAGCTGGCTCAGCAGGTGGGGACGTCCGACCGGCTCTGGCTCATCCGTTCCCTGTCGGTTCCGGATGCGATGCCGGTCATTGAATGGACCGAAGGGCTCGGGGCGGTTTCCCGGGAGCGGGGGGACGGCAATGTCGTGCTGTTGCCCCGGAGGACGGGCGGTATTCCTTGACAAATCACGCTGTTGCCTACTACGATCCGGCGTCTTCCGGCCGGCAGTTCTTCAATTGATTATGTATGGAGATTCTATGATTCCGAGCGACTTGCGGTATCACAAAGAACATGAATGGGTGCGTTTCAACGGGAAGCAGGCGACGGTCGGGATCAGTCATTTCGCCCAGGACGCCCTCGGGGATATCGTGTTTCTCGATCTTCCGAAGGTGGGCGCCGTGGTTACCGCCGGACAGCAGATCGGCGAGGTGGAATCGACCAAGACGACGTCAACCATCTATGTTCCGGTCAGCGGCACGGTCTCGAAGATCAACACGGATCTGAAGGATCACCCTGAAGTCGTCAACTCCGATCCCTATGGCAAGGGCTGGATCGCCGTGATCGATCTCTCGAATCCGGGGGAAGTGGAGCAGCTCATGACGGCTGCCCAATACGAAGCCTTTCTCGCCAGCCAGAAACATTAACGCGCGTCCATGTCGAAACACATCGCGATTCTGGGAGCCGGGCCTGGTGGCTACGTGGCGGCGATTCGAGCGGCCCAGCTGGGCGCTCGCGTTACGGTCGTGGAGCAGCAGGCGCTTGGCGGCGTGTGTTTGAATTGGGGGTGTATCCCCAGCAAGGCGCTGCTCTCCGTCATCGAACTCGGCGACAAACTCAAGAAAGCCGAGGACCTCGGTATTCTACTGCCCGGCCCTCCGCGCTACGATCTTGCCCGCATGGTGGCGAGAAAAAACAAAGTGGTGGCGTCGCTGGTCAAGGGGATCGCTACGCTGTTCAACGCCTGGAAGATCGAGGTGGTCGAAGGGCGCGGTGTGTTGACCGATGCCCGTACGATTGCGGTGACCGCGAAGGACGGCGCGCAACGGCAGGTGCAGGCGGACGCGATCCTGATCGCCACGGGTTCGTCCTGGCCGCAACTGGCGCAGTTTCCCGTCGACGGGAAAATGATCATCACCAGCAAGCAGGCGCTCGATCTGGAGTCGGCTCCGCCGCGGATGATCATTCTCGGAGCCGGAGTCGAGGGGTGCGAGTGCGCCTCGCTCTTCAGCGGCCTGGGCACGCAGGTGACCATGGTCGAACTGCAATCGGCCGTGCTTCCGCTGGAAGACGAAGAGGTCTCCGTGCTGATGGCGCGCGAGCTCAAAAAGCGCGGTGTCGATGTTCGGACAGGAACGACGATTCAAGAGGCGCAGATGCGCGACGGGCTTGTCGTCGCGCACCTCAAGGACGGCAGTACGGTCGAAGCGGAGATGTTACTGGTTTCTATCGGACGCGGGTTTCAATCACGCGACATCGGGGCGCAGCGGGCCGGTATCGCGTTGGGGCGGCGCGGCGAAATTCTTGTCGATGACCGCATGGAGACGAATGTGCCCGGCGTGTACGCGATCGGCGATGTGGTCGGAAAAGCCATGTTGGCACATGTCGCGTCGGCGCAGGGGAAAGTCGCCGTTGAAAACATCCTGGGCCATCAGGCGAAAATTCGCTACGACGTGATTCCCGCAGGTATCTTCACCCTGCCGGAAGTCGGCCGGGTCGGATTGACCGAGCGGCAGGCCCGTGAACAGGCGCTTGCGGCCGGCCGGGATCCGGAGCAGGCCGTCACGGTGGGACGTTTCCGTTATGCGGCGCTGGGCAAAGCGCAGGCGACCGGCGACATTACGGGACTCTTCAAAGTGATCGCGGATGCGGCGACCGGCCGTGTGCTCGGTGCGCATATTGTCGGCGCCCATGCGGCCGACCTCATTCACGAAGCGGCGTTGGCTATGGAAACCGGCGCGACAGTGTCGCAGATCGCCCACATGATTCATGCCCATCCGACGCTCGCGGAAGGGTTCGGCGAAGCGCTGGAAGATGTCGAGGGCTGCGCCATTCATCAGATGAAAAAGAAGGCATGAGTATCCTCCAGTCGTTCTTCATCAAGCTGGGCATGCTGGCGATGACCATGGGCGTTGTCTTGTGGATCGGCTGGCAGGTTCCTCAGACGATGCAGCGGCCGGCCGTGACCCATGCGGCGTCGTTTTCTTCCGAACACAGGGTGGCAACAACAGCCGCCGATGTCGTATCTACGATTGCACCGGCCGGAGCAGCTGAGTCGCACGGACGGTCGAGTCGGCCGCAACCGGTCGATCTGAATAGTGCGACGGCGGCGGACTTCGATCAGCTTCCCGGCGTCGGTCCGGTCCTGGCAAAACGGATGGTGGAGTACCGGACATCCGTCGGGCGGTTTCATGCGGTCGATGATCTGCGGGCGGTGAAGGGTATCGGGAAGAAGAAGTTTGAGCGGCTGAAGCCGTTCGTGACGGTGGCAACAGCTCCCGTACAGGATGAGGGAAAGAAGGGGCCGATATGAGCGAATTGAGCCGGCAGCTGGATCTGATTGTGCGTGGTGCTGTGGAAGTGATTCAACGTGCGGAGTTGGAAACCAAGTTGGCCCGCTCGCTGAAAGAGAATCGCCCGCTCCGCGTGAAAGCGGGATTCGATCCGACCGCGCCGGATTTGCATCTCGGCCATACGGTCTTGATTCATAAGCTGAAGCATTTTCAGGATCTCGGGCATCAAGTGCTCTTTCTCATCGGCGATTTCACGGGCATGATCGGCGATCCCACCGGCGTTTCGGAAACCCGACGCGCGTTGACCAAAGAGCAGGTGCAGGAGAACGCCAAGACCTACCAGCGGCAGATCTTCAAGATTCTCGATCCGCAGAAGACGATCATTCAGTTCAACAGCACCTGGATGGGCGCGATGACGGCAGAAGGCTTGATACAGTTGGCGGCCCATTATCGTGTCGCGCGGATGATGGAACGGGACGATTTTACCAAGCGCTTTCACGAGCAGAAGCCGATCAGTGTTCATGAGTTTCTGTATCCGCTGGTGCAGGGCTACGATTCGGTCGCGATGAAAGCGGACGTGGAACTGGGCGGGACCGACCAGAAGTTTAATTTGCTGGTCGGACGCGAACTGCAGCGCGACTTCGGTCAGGAGTCGCAAGTCGTGATCACGATGCCGCTGCTTGAAGGCACCGACGGCGTCAAGAAGATGAGCAAGAGCGTCGGGAACTACATCGCGCTCGAAGATAAGCCGGAAGACATGTTCGGCAAGGTGATGTCGATCAGCGATGCGTTGATGCTGCGGTACTACGAATTGCTGACCACGGAAGATCTCGAACGGGTCAAGGCGCTGCATCCGATGGAAGCCAAGCAGTCGCTGGCTGAACTGATCGTGGCCCGCTACCATGGTGACGAAGCGGGAAAGCAGGCGCGGGGCGCCTTTCAACAGAAGTTTTCAGAGCGGGAGTTTCCCGAAGAGCCCGATGTCCGGCTGGTGTTGACGGGGCAGGATTTGAAAGACGGTCAATCGATCGGAGTGGTCGACCTCGTGGCGAAAACCGGCCTGGTGACGAGCAAGAGCGAAGCCCGCCGGCTGGTCATTCAAGGCGGAGTGGAGTTCGACCAGAAGAAGCAGAACGACGCCAACGCGGTGATTACTCTCGAGGCCGGCCGGCAGTACCAAATGAAAGTCGGCCGGAGAAAATTTGCCCTGGTCGAGCGAGTTAAGTAGGTGGGGTTTCTTGACTTGGAATCGGGGGCCGCGTAGGATGCAATTCAGTGAGCGGGCGTAGCTCAGTGGTAGAGTCCTTGCTTCCCAAGCAAGTTGTCGTGGGTTCAAATCCCATCGCCCGCTCCAACATCCCTCTTGAAACGTCACTGTTGAGTTGAACGTAGGACTTGTGAGCCGGAGCGGTTCCAGGTCCTTTTTTCTATCTCCTACATGGTGTCGAATGCGGCCATGGATAACCATATTGAGCCTGTCGGTCTGGATGGCATTGTCCGCCGGGTGTCATTACTACGAAGAATATCGTGTATTGAAATCAACGGCGGATATTCAGGATGAGAAGGCTGAACTGCTGAAGGCCTATCGTCTCTGCCTGGCGAAGTATCAGGACGAGCCTCCCAAAGCCAAAGAGGTCTGTGCTCCCTATACACAGAGCCTTCGTGAGGTTGAAGTTCGACATCAGCTCACTCGCTAGCGGGTGTGGTGCCAACGAGCTCTGATGGTCGGTTCTGTTGGAGCGGCGGGAAGCAGTGCGGGCTGGATGCGAATGGCGGGTAAGGACTTATTCTGACAAGAAAAAACGGCAGAAATCACCCCTCTATTACCGGATAATCCCCGATCGATCATCCCGGATGAGCGTAGAAGTGAAGTTCTGCTCTCAATAGCCTTGAAAATGAACGGAGCGGAAGAGCGACTAAACCGCCTTCTTGACCAGTCCTGAACGGAGGCAGCGCGTACAGACGCGAATCCTTTTGGTTGCACCGTCTATGACTGCGCGAACGCTCTGAATGTTGGGGTTAAATACCCGCTTGGTCTTGTTGTTCGCGTGACTGACGTTGTTGCCCGACTTCGGTTTCTTCTGACAAAGATCGCAAGAGAATGCCACGGTAATGCTCCTTCTGAGTGATCGAGCGATTGATTAGCTCGATAAAGTAGCACAAGAGGATGAACGGTGACAAGTGCCCGGCCGTATAGAGGCCGCACGATTCTGGAAATGGCTGGAGAAGGAGTGGATATGGAGATCGCAAATGGGATCGGATTTGTCGCCGGGACGCTGACGACAATCGCGTTTCTGCCGCAACTGGAGCGCACCTGGAGAACGAAGTCGGCCGATGATATGTCGCTGGCGATGCTGTTGACGTTTACGACCGGCGTGTTTCTCTGGTTGATCTACGGACTCTATCTGATGGCGTGGCCGGTCATTGCGACGAATGCCATCACCTTTGTCCTGACCCTTGCGATCCTGGTGCTGAAGATCCGATATCAAAAATAGCGCTGATCTGGAGGAGGATCCTGAACTTTGTCTGGTGAGCTGGGTGCTAGGAAGCCGGTGTTATCAGAGTCGGCGGCAGCGGCACGCTGATGTCGAAGTTCAAGTCCCCCCCGTCATCGAGTCTGTCTTTCCCCGTACTATAGAGCTTCTTCTGCGTCGGGCTCCAGAGCATAGGGAGGCCCGTGAACGGATCAAAATACATCGAGCCGACTTCCGCGAGCCTGGTCGGGATGGTTGCCGTGGCTGTGGGCTTTCTCATGAGGATCTGCAGGGAGACGAGGCGGAGGCGGGCATCGGTTTCAACCAGACGTTGGCTGAACAGTTCCCATTGCGGATCGAATTCCATCGGGTCGGCGAGACGTTCGAGAAATGTGCGTTGGGACTGTTTGGCGATGTCGCGAAGGCGAGGAAGCGGACTATGAATGGTTTCAGCCGTTTTGATCGTGGCATCGTAGAAGCTTGCGTATGTATCCCAGGTTCGTTGTCTGTTGGAGGTCAACCACAACCCCGTATGGCTTGCGGGGTGAACAATGTTGTGAAAGGCGTCAGCCGGTAGATGTGCCAGGGTGGTGACTGTGGCCAGCTCCGGTGTGTCGCTCTGCTGCTGCCGCAGTCCTGTAATGCTATCTTTGCGGCTATCCTGGTAGCCCATCATGAATTCATTTTGAATCGGCCAACGAAGTGAGTACTCAATCGCAGTCAGCGGCTGGAGAAGATTCAGGCCTTGAGCCATCACATGTTTGTCGACCGTGGTCTGGCTCAGTATTCGCGACAGCAGCTCGACATTGTCTTCGATCATCACCGTCGCCAGCATCTTGATCGGAAGTGTGCGCGCCTCGCGCAGAACGGTGCGCCATTTCTCGATGTCGAGAGTGAGTCTATCCAGACCGGTTCTGACCTGGTCTACAAATCCCGTGGCGACAAAAAATCGGTGGGCCGCGATGAGTTCCTCGATGCGCGGCGAGCCCAAGCGCCCGTATCCCCAATCTTCAAATCGCATGCGGAGCCACTGTTCATACCGGGTAACAAGCGGTGCGTAGAGCGGAGCCGACAACCGAAACGAGGCGTCTTTATTTTGGAACTCGGCCAGCGGGTCTGCGGCATGCCATTCAGGCACAACGCGGTCGAAGGCGACCGGAAGGCGCAGTTCTGTTCGTCCAGGTTTATCCAAATCGAAGCGTTGTTCAGTTGGGCGTGCACCGGCTTCGAGCCAGATGTCGTATCCGGTTTGGACGGGATTCGCACTCTGGGAAGCCGCCATTCCCAGCAGGAGAAAGTAGCCATTATCAAGTGGGCGTTCGATGCTGCGAGTTGGTGGAGCGGAGAGCCTGACAAACGCTTCGCTGGGTTTGTCGCTTTTGGTCGACCAGATCAGCCCTGAGAGTTCCAGGAACAGACCAATGATGCAAATGCTGATAATCATATTGCGCATGGATACGTTCAGCCTCGTGCGTGTGTTGTGGAAGGCACCTTTCTAATAAGAACGACTGGAATGATGCGGTGATGGGGGCAGCAAGGCTCGTGCCCGCCGTCGGGTTCGTCTAACCTCGCATTGATAGGCAGTTCTCCGGTTTCTGCAGGAGTGTGAGTGTACGGAATCCATCGATGGTCTGGCGTAGGTCCGGCCATTAATGGACTTGACAAGTTTCAGCAGGGTCTCCTATTGTGCCTCCACAATTATGATTCCTGGGTAAGGGAAGAGGGTGTACCTCCCTCGCGGTCCCGCCGCTGTGAATGGGGACGAAACCCGTCATTGCCACTGTCCACGAGAGGGATGGGAAGGCGCGGGGAGTAGGATGAACCATGAGCCAGAAGACCTGCCCAATGAATTGACCATCGTTCCCTCGAGGGCTGGGGAACAGGCGAGGATGAAGAACCGGGTGCAATCCTCAAGGTCTCTGTCAGGCCTTGGGGATTTTTTATTTGTACGTGCATGGCCGATGGATTGTTGCCTGCTGGATACTGGTTACCGCCGTTGTGACGGGTGGTGCCATTGTTTCAGCCTGCGGTGAAGGGGAGTGTACGGATATGAAACGGCGTCAACAGGGGATTCTGACCGGTATGCCGTTCATGGCCCATGTGTCCTCTCGGGCGTTTGTCGATGACGCCGGGCGCAGGGTGTATTTAGCCAAGGCTCCGAGCCGGATCATTTCGTTGGCGCCCAGCGTAACAGAAATGTTGTTTGCCATTGGCGCGGGGGCACAGGTGGTCGGAGTGACCCAGTTTTGCGACTTTCCCGCCGAGGCGAGGCAAAAGGCCGTGGTCGGGTACGCCAATCCGAATCTCGAATCGCTCGTCGCACTCGAGCCTGACTTGATTGTGGCGCCGCAGGAATTTCTCAAGCCCGATCTGATCGGCAAACTGGAGCAACTGAAGATTCCTGTGTTCATGCTGGCCGACCGGACGGTCGAAGACGTGTTCGCGCATATTCAGACATTAGGACGGATGTTGGATCGTTCGACCGAAGCGACCGCGTTGGGAATGGATTTGCGGCAGCA
>OMJA01000220.1 GCA_900299245.1 Nitrospiraceae bacterium
ATCGAGAAAGAGTATCGGGAGTTTCTCGGCCAGTTCAAAGCCGTGCCCGAACGGATCATCCCGGTCAGCGCCAAGCTCGGCGACAATATCGCGAATCGCAGCGCCAACATGCCCTGGTATACCGGTCCGACGGTGCTGGACACGCTGAGTCTGTTCAAAAAGGAAGCCGCTCGTTCCGAACAGCCGTTACGGTTTCCCGTCCAGGACGTCTATAAATTCGACGCTCGCCGCATCATCGCCGGCCGCATTACCGCCGGAAAACTGAAAGTCGGCGACCATCTGGTGTTTTCACCTTCGAACAAGCGGGCCAATATCCGGTCCGTGGAAGCCTTCAACGTCGATCCGCCTCCGACGGAAGGATCTGCCGGTCAATCCATTGGAATCACGCTCGATGAGCAGATCTTCGTGGAGCGCGGAGAAATCGCCACGCATCAGGAGCATCTGCCGTCCGTCTCGACGGCGTTTCGCGCCAATCTCTTCTGGCTGGGCAAGCGCCCGCTGGAGCGCGGCCGCAAATATCAGTTGCGCGTCGCCAATAAAGAGGTCGACTGCGAAGTGGCGACCATCCACCGGATCATCGACACGATGGACCTGGCGCAGCAGCAAGGCAGCACGACGGTGAACAAGAATCAGGTGGCCGAACTGACGCTGCGGACGAAGACGCCGGTGGCGTTCGACCTGTCTGCTTCGTTTGAAGCCACCGGGCGGTTTGTCTTAGTCGACGAATACGATATCGCCGGGGGCGGGATTATCACGGAACTGATTCACGATGATCAGGAGTTTTTGCGGGAGGAGGCCCGTCGCCGCGATTTTGCGTGGGTCAAAGGCGAGGTCGGCGTCGAGGATCGTGCGCGGCAGTACGGGCATCGCGCCGCCATCGTTCTGTTTACCGGCGGGCGGCACACGGGCAAATCTCTGCTGGCCAGGCAGCTCGAAGGACGGCTTGTGGCCGACGGGCGACATGCGTATCTGTTGGACGGCGAGAACCTCCGCCGGGGACTCGACGCGGATTTGACAGAGGAGGAACGCGGGCAGACCGATGAAATGGCCAGGCGGTACGGCGAGGTTGCCCGGCTGCTGATCGATACCGGGTTGATCGTGGTGTCCACCACCAATCCATTCGGGTTGCACTATAAAGAAGCCGTACAGGCGATCCGGACGCTCGTGCATCCGGCTCCGGTCATTGCCGTGCACATGAGCAAAACCAGCGAGGAGCCGCCTCCGAATACCGATATTGTGCTGAGCGGGCCGACGGATCTCGATAAAGCGACCAAGCAAATTATGGAAGAACTCAAGAAACGGGGCGTTCTTGCTCAGGCCATCGGGGCCAAACCGACCTTCCAATATTCAATTTAGTGTGTGACCCTGAGAGAAGGCGGGTTCCGCGGAGTTCATTTTTCCGCGGCCCCCCACCTTTCGCCTGGTTTGACTCCCCAGAAACCGCTGTGTTACCGTACCGTCCTGAATCGTTTAGCCTGTAGATAGAAAGACTTGTATGGCGGCTGAAAAAGATCTCAAGACCATTCTTGGCAAGCTCAAGTATTCCGACGACGCCAAGGTGGTTCAACAGATAAGCGAACAGACAAAACATGTCCATGCCCGGATGGCTGGCATCAAGTACAAGCTGGCCGTCATGAGCGGGAAGGGCGGTGTCGGCAAGAGCATGACCACGGTCAATCTTGCCCTGGCCTTCGCCCGGCAGGGTGCGAAAGTCGGATTGCTGGACGTGGATTTGAACGGCCCTTGTGTGCCGCGCATGCTTGGACTCCATGGACAAACTTTGAAGATGACACCGGAAGGGGCGATTCCTCCTGTCGGTCCGCTCGGCGTCAAAGTGGCATCGATGGATTTCTTTCTCGACGATGCCTCGCCGGTTCGCTGGAAAGGACCGATGGATGTCAGCCCGGTCTGGCTCGGGCTGATGGAAATGAATGTCATTCGGGAGTTTCTTTCTGACGTGATGTGGGGCGAGTTGGATTATCTGCTGACCGATCTGCCTCCTGGTGCGGCAGCCGATAAGCCGCCGGTCATCGCCGGGTTTATTCCGGATCTCGCCGGCGCGATCGTCGTGACGACTCCGTCGGAAGTGGCCTCGGATGTCGTGCAGAAGTCGGTAACCTATGCCCGGGACATGGGGATCAAAGTGTTGGGCATCGTCGAAAATATGAGCGAGTACCGCTGCCCATCCTGCGGTGAAGTGAATGAGTTGTTCGAAGGGAATACCGAGGCCATGTGCGAGGCGCTCGATCTTCCGCTTCTTGGCAGGGTCCCGTTTGATCGGAAACTCGCCCGCACCTTCGATAAGGGACAGCCGCTGCTCGACGAAGCCTATCCGACCATTCAGCGCTACCAGGAAATTGCCGGGCGTATCCGCACGCTGCTCGATTATAAGAAGGTGCTGGCGGATAAGCTGTGAGCCGAGTGAAGCGAGAGGAGTGACTATGAAATTTGTTTGTCTCAATTGCGAAACCTATATGAATTTCGAAAAAGTCGAAAAGCCCGGAGAGGGCTCGCTGGGCGTCTTTTTCGGCTGTCCGTCCTGCAACGCCAAGTTCTCGATGGTGACCAATCCCGGAGAAACACAAATGGTCAGCTCCCTTGGCGTCAAATTGGGCGGCAGAACGGTGGCAGCGGAGCCGTTTGAAATGACCCGTGGCACCTTGAAGGATGAGGCGTTGGCCGGTGCCGGTCAGATGGGGGCCTATTTGAACGAGAAGATTCAGGGCGGGCAGCCGGTCGCTGCATCGACGGCGGCACCTGAAAAATCAGGAGAAAAAGCCAGTGGCGGCTGTCCCTTCTCCGCCATGGTTGCGGAAATGGGATTGACGGGCACAGGCAAACCGGGCAACGGCACCGGCCCTGCCTCCTCGGAGTTTACCTGGACGGCCGATGCCAAGGAAAAACTTGACCGGCTGCCGGCATTCGTCAAGCCGATGGTACAAAGCAGTGTCGAAGCCTATGCCCGCAAGAACGGATTCAAATCCATTACTCTCCAGGTCATGGACGATTCCAAGAGCGACTCGCCGAACGGGATGACCTGGTCGCGGGAGGCCGAACAGCGGTTGGACAATATCCCCGACTTCATTCGACCGATGGCGCGGAAAGAAATCGAGCGTGTCGCCAAAGAACGGGGCCTGGCCACAATCACCGCGCAGGTCATGGATGACGCCAAAGACAAGTTCATGAAGTTCATGTGAATGTGAGTGGTATGCAGCAGGGCTCTCAAAGGCCCATCCGGCGTCCCGGATGGGCCTTTCCTTTACCAGACTCGGCGACTCGATCCGCTGCCATCGTGATGGTGGTGTGCGCGCTCTCGCTTGCAGCGGGTGTCCTTGGCCTGGACGGCACGCTCCTGTTCGCGCAGCACGGTGAGTCGGGTCACGAAATGTCCGCCGGTGAGTCACCGAATCCTGGCCACGATCATCACGCGCTTGCCCTGTCAACGGGCAGTTGGGAAGGCTCGCAGGCCGGCGTGGCGTATTCGGAGTTCAACCACCATCTCGCGGGACTCTTTGTCCTGCTGATCGGGTTTTCAGAAATGGCGCAGGCGGTGCGCGCCCAATCTCTGGGGTGGGCGAGAATGCTTTTGCCCGCGGCATTACTCGGCGCGGCGACCTTCCTGCTCATCTGGAGCGATCACGAGGGGTGGCCCATCGGATCGATGAGTGTTGGGGAGACATTTTTCGGAAGCGACCACGAAATTCTTCAGCATAAAACCTATGGCTTGCTGGCGTTGACCGTCGGTCTCATCGAGTTATATCGCCGTCTTGATCGGTTGACCCACGCCAGTTGGCTGGTCCCGCTTCCGTTGTTTGCGATGGTCGGCGGACTCATGTTGTTCACCCATTCCCATGGCGCACATCCTTCGGCTCATAAAATTGCCATGCATCATGCCGTGATGGGCACACTGGCGGTGTCGGCTGGTTCCAGTAAACTGGTGTCTGCCTGGAACCACGCGTTCAGGGGCTGGACCCGCTCGCGGTGGGAGACGGTGTGGGCCGGCCTTATTCTGCTGATCGGGCTCCAACTCCTCTTGTACTCCGAATAACCTGCGGACAGGACTGTCCCGCTTCCGATTGATTGACACCTTTCAAAGGCCTATGCTACCTCTACGAGGCCAAGAATAAGAGCGTGAGCTATCGTCTCAGGTGATGAACCATTAGAGTCTTGCCGGCGTAAGCGAGGGACATATGGGTGGACATAGTCATTGGGCGACAATCAAGCGCCACAAAGGCGCGCAGGATGCGAAGCGCGGGAAAATTTTCACGCGCATTATCAGAGAATTGACGATCGCTTCGCGTTCCGGCGGCGACCCGGACGGGAACCCGCGTCTGCGGTTGGCCATTGCCAAGGCCAAAGAAGCCAATATGCCCGGCGATACGATGAAGAAAGCCATCCAACGCGGAACCGGCGAACTTCCCGGCGTCGTCTACGAAGAGTTCTCGCTTGAAGGCTATGGTCCAGGCGGAACGGCGGTGTTGCTGGAAATTACCAGCGACAATCGCAACCGAACGGTAGCGGAAATTCGTAACTTGTTCACCAAGAATCACGGGAATATGGCGGAAGCGGGAGCCGTAGCCTGGCAGTTCCACAAGAAAGGCCTCATCACGATCGAGAAGGCCAAGGCGGACGAGGACAAGGTGTTCACGCTGGCCTTAGAGGCGGGAGCCGAGGACGTGAAGGTCACGGACAAGATGTATGAGGTGATTTCCGGGACGCACGAATTCGAAGCCGTCAAGAAAGCGTTGGCGGATGCGAAGATCGAAACCACTCTTGCGGAAATTACCTTTATCCCGCAAAACACCATTGCACTCGAAGAAAAATCCGCCGAGCAAATGCTGAAGTTGATGGAAGCGATGGATGAGCATGACGACGTCCAGAAGGTCCATGCCAATTTCGATATTTCGGAAGAAGTGATGGAGAAGGTGGCCGCCGCCGCTGCGGGATAAGTGACAACCGATCCGGCATATTTCTGCCACTTGAGACGCGAGCCACAATGATCGCCTTTCTGACGGGGCGGCTGGCTTTTAAAGCACCGACGCATCTCACGCTGGACGTGCAGGGCGTGGGATATGAAGTCCACATCCCGCTCAGCACCTACTACGCGCTTCCGAATCTGGACGAGATCGCGGCGCTCAATATTCATACCCATCTGCGCGAAGACGCCATTCAACTCTTCGGTTTTCTTTCTCAGAGCGAAAAAGACGCGTTTCTCTTGCTGACCACCGTGTCCGGTATCGGTCCGAAACTCGCTCTCGGTGTATTATCGGGGTTGCCTCTCCTCGACCTTGTTCGAGCCATTCAATCGGAGGACGTGGACAAGCTTGCCACCATTCCCGGCATCGGAAAGAAGACTGCGGCTCGTATCGCGCTCGAACTCAAAGAGAAGGTCGTGAAAATTCATTCAGGCCTGTCTCCTGCCACAATTGAGGAGCCGGCAGTCCCGGCGGGTCCGTACGAGGATGCGCTGTCAGCCCTTGTCAATCTTGGCTATCGTCCACAAGATGTGAAAGACGCATTGAAACGGGTTTCCAAAACCGGTGAAAGCCACGCCGGCCTCAAAGAATTGATTCGTGAAGGATTGAAAGAACTTGCGAGGGGGTGAGCGATGAGCAGGATGCACATTCGAGCAATGGTTCAGTGCGGGGTGCTGGCCGGATGTCTCGTGGGGCTCCCGATAGCCGGATGGGCGCAGGAGGCCGGTGAGCAGAAAAGCGTCAGAATGACTTGCGGAACCTGTCCCGACGGCTATGCCACGACCGGCGTCACGCAGGCGCCGTCGGTCTGTAAGGACGGGGATCCGACATTGGTCCAGTGTGTGCCGCTTGGGGCCAACATGCTTCCCGTGTGCGGCTCCTGTCCCGAGGGCTATTCGGAAGTTGGGAGCTCGTCGGTTCCTGCCCGGTGCGGCAATAAAGACGGCGGGCGACTGTCGCAGTGCCAATTGCAGAAAATGGAACAGAATCTTCCCGATCCGACGCAAGGCATTAAAACCTGCCCTCCCTATTGCGGAAGCGCAGGGCAGGCCGGACAGGGTGCTTTGCCTCCGGTCCCGCGGTTTCAGCAGGCTCCGGACAACAAGTAGTCACGCGGCAGGAGATCTATGACTGAGCGGTTGCTTGGACATCGGACCACCGACGATGACTGCAGCATGGAAAACGTGTTGCGGCCGCAGTCCTTCGACGACTATGTCGGTCAGGAGCGGATGAAGGAATCCCTGCGCATCTGCATCGATGCGGCGCTGCAGCGGGGCGAGGCACTCGACCACACGATTTTTTACGGCCCGCCGGGACTCGGGAAAACGACGATCGCCCATATCATCGCCAAGGAAATGGGTGCGTCATTGCGGTCCACCTCGGGGCTTGTGCTGGCCCATGCCGGGGATCTGGCCGCGATTCTGACGAATCTTCAAGAGCACGACGTTCTCTTTATCGACGAAATCCACCGGTTGCCCGCGTCCGTTGAAGAGGCCCTCTATCCGGCGATGGAGGACTATCAACTCGATCTGGTGGTCGGGCAGGGGCCCGCGGCCAGAACGGTCAAGTTGGATCTCCCCCAATTTACGTTGGTAGGAGCGACGACGAAAGCCGGTGCATTGACGTCTCCGCTCCGCGACCGGTTCGGACTCGTTTACCGCCTCGACTTCTATTCCCCGTCGGATCTTGAACAGATCGTCACGCGGTCGGCGGGTGTGTTAGGGACCTCGATCGACCAGGCCGGGGCGGCGGAGATCGCGCGCAGAGCCCGGGGCACTCCTCGAATCGTAAACCGCTTGATCCGGCGGGTCCGGGACTTTGCGCAGATCAAAGCCGAGGGGCATATCTCGAGGCAGGTCGCTCAGGAGGCATTGGCCTGGCTGGGCGTCGACAGTGCCGGGTTTGACGAGATGGACCGGAAAATCCTGCTGACGATCATCGAAAAGTTCAACGGGGGACCGGTCGGGGTCGAATCGCTGGCAGCGGCGGTTCAAGAGGACAAAGTCACACTGGAAGATGTGTACGAGCCCTACCTCATTCAGGCCGGCTATCTTGACCGTACCGGGCGAGGCCGTCAGGCAACGAAGCTCGCTTTTGATCATTTCAGCAAGCCGACCGATCAGCTGTTTTAGCGACAGATCTATCCGCACTGCCTCTGGCCCCAGACGAGCCTCAACAGTCATTTTCGTTCTCGAGTCTTAAGATTGCTCAGTGAACCGGTGTGCCGGGGAGCTCATCCGGACCACAACATCGTCAGGCGAATGCCGAAGAGGTTCAGGCTGCACGGTGAACGCAAGTTCTTGAAAGACAAAGAGGGTCTCCTTGCATTACCGGTGTTGCTTCCGGTATGATTCAACGCTTGCTCGCACTCGTTCCGCCTCTGGACAGTCGTCCAACTCATGAGGCACGGGTGGAGGGGGTTCGTTCATGCCTGGTGACCTATCCGGTTATCGGAAAGAGATCGATCGTATCGACGATGAGATTCTCCGTCTGCTCAATGAGCGGTCGAAGAGTGTGATTGAGA
Source organism: Nitrospiraceae bacterium (assembly GCA_900299245.1). Taxonomy (GTDB): domain Bacteria; phylum Nitrospirota; class Nitrospiria; order Nitrospirales; family Nitrospiraceae; genus Nitrospira_D. The sequence continues at coordinate 7,501 of OMJA01000220.1, forward strand.
TCGGCCGGATCAAAAAAGAGCAGGACGCGGACGCCAATCTCCATACCCCGGCCCGTGAAGCCGCAATCATCGAACGGCTGGTCAGCCACAATTCCGGTCCCTTTCCTTCTGAAGCCATCCGTCCCGTGTATCGGGAAATCATGTCGGCTTCGCTTTCGCTGGAAGGTCCGCAGAAAGTCGCCTACCTGGGGCCTCGTGCGACGTTCACACATATGGCCTGCATGCAGAAGTTCGGCTCGTCAGCCCAATACATTCCGGTCCACAGCATCAAAGAAGTGTTTAACGAAGTGGAGCGGGGCCGGGCGAATTTCGGAGTCGTCCCGATCGAGAACACGACGGAAGGCGTCGTGAACCATACGCTCGATATGTTCATTGATTCCAACCTCCTTATCTATGGAGAAGTGCTCCAGGAAGTCTCGCACCATTTGATGTCGAAATCCGGGGCGGTGGAGGAGGTCAAGAAAATCTGTTCGCATCCGCAGGCCATCGCACAATGCCGCAACTGGATCGAAACGCACATGCCGCATGTGTTGGTATCTGAAGTCGCCAGCACAGCCCGTGCGGCGGAAATGTGCCAGGAGGACAATTCGATTGCTGCCATTGCCTCAGAACTGGCCTCCCAGCTCTACGGCCTCAAAGTCATCAAGGCAAGGATCGAAGACAATCTGAACAACTTCACCCGGTTCCTCGTCTTGTCGCAAAAGCCGCCGCAGCGCACCGGTAAAGACAAAACCTCGTTGATGCTGTCGATCAAAGACAAGGTCGGGGCGCTCTACGACCTCCTGCGGCCCTTTGCCTCGCATGGGATCAGCATGACGAAAATCGAGTCGCGCCCGTCCCGGCGCAAGGCCTGGGAGTACATCTTCTTTGTCGACGTGGAAGGCCACATAGAAGAAGAGCGCGTGAGCCGGGCGATTGAAGAGGTCAAAAGCCGGTGCCTCTTTATGAAAATCCTCGGTTCGTATCCGGCGCACAGTTAGCTCTATGCCACTGCGAATCCATCCAGACATTGCATCGCTCAATCCCTATGTTCCGGGGAAGCCGATCGAGGAACTCCAGCGTGAGCTCGGCCTTGCCCGCGTGATCAAACTGGCTTCGAATGAGAACCCGATCGGACCGTCGCCGAAAGCGCTGGCCGCGCTGGCCGGCGGGCATTACAGTTTGCATCGGTATCCTGACGGCGGAGCCTTTCGCTTGCGGCAGGCTTTAGCCGAACGATGCAAGCTCACGCTCGATCACGTCATCCTGGGGAACGGGTCTGACGAAATTCTCGGATTGCTCGCGCGCACATTCCTCGCGCCCGGCGATGAAGCGGTGATGGCGGACCAGACCTTCGTCATCTACAAAATGGAAGTGACGGCGGCTCACGGCAAAGCGGTAATCGTGCCGCTGGTCGATTGGACCCACGATCTCGACGGTATGGCGAAAGCGATCACACCTAAGACCAGGCTGGTCTTTTTATGCAATCCCAATAATCCCACCGGAACCATGGTTGCCGCCGACGCCGTTGCCCGGTTTATGTCGCAGATTCCTGAAGATGTCATCGTGGTTTTTGACGAAGCGTATCTCGAGTATGTGCGCGATGCCCATTTCCCTGACAGCCTGCAATATGTCACGCAGGGACGGAACGCGATCGTGCTGAGAACATTCTCGAAAATCTACGGATTGGCCGGACTCCGGATCGGGTATGGACTGACCACGCCGGAGATCACGACGTGTCTGAACCGTGTACGACCGCCCTTCAACGCCAACACGCTCGCACAACAGGCCGCTCTCGCGGCCCTGGGCGATGACGAGCACGTGGCGAAAAGCCGCGCGATCAATGCCGCCGGCATGGAGCAGCTGGAAAGCGGGTTGCAGGCACTCGGGTTTACGACCATTCCCAGCCAGGCCAATTTCATTTATTTCAACGTCAAGCGCGACGGGCGGGGCGTGTTCGACGCGTTACTGCGAGAGGGCGTGATTGTTCGGCATATCGAGGGTACGATGCTGCGTGTGACGATCGGCCGGCAGGATGAGAATCACGCATTTCTCGGCGCGTTGAAGAAAGTCTTGCAGTCGTAGCGAAGTTATCAAGAGGGCACCATGATCATCGTCTTGAAACCTGACGCGTCCGAACGCGAAGTCGATCATATTATTGACCGGTTGCGGGAACTCGGGCTGAAATCGCAAATTTCAACCGGGCAGGAGCGTACGATCATCGGCGTCATCGGCGACGATCGGATTTTGCACAATCAGCCGTTGACGGCGCTGCCGGGTGTGGAAAGTGTGTTGCCGATTCTCGCTCCCTGGAAACTGGTGAGCCGGGAATTCAAGAAAGAGCCGACCATCATCGATGTGGGCGGCGTGAAGATCGGCGGGAAGAAGCTGGTGATCATGGCCGGCCCCTGTGCGGTGGAACGCCTCGAACTGACGGTGGGAATTGCGCATGAGGTGAAGGCTGCCGGTGCCTCGGTGCTTCGCGGAGGCGCGTACAAGCCGCGGACCTCTCCCTATTCGTTCCAAGGCTTAGGACGCGAAGGATTGGATTATCTGCTGGAGGCCAAAAAACAGACGGGGCTGCCGGTCGTCAGTGAGATTTTGGATACGCGGGATATTGAGCTGTTTCTGGAGAAGGCCGACATCATTCAGATCGGCGCCCGCAATATGCAGAATTTCGAGTTGCTCAAGGAAGTCGGTGCGTACGATAAGCCGGTGCTGTTGAAGCGCGGGCTGTCCGCGACGATCAAGGAGTTTCTCCTTTCCGCGGAGTACATCATGTCGCGGGGGAACCGCAACGTCATGCTGTGCGAGCGAGGCATCCGGACCTTTGAAACCCAGTATCGTAACACGTTGGATCTCGCTGCCATTCCGACTCTGAAAGAGCTGTCCCATCTTCCTGTCATTGTGGATCCGAGTCATGCCACGGGAAAGTGGCAGCTGGTCGCGCCGATGTCTAAGGCCGCGATCGCGGCCGGTGCCGACGGGTTGCTGATCGAAGTTCATTCCAATCCGGAATGTGCGCTCTGCGACGGAGAGGAATCGATCAGGCCATCGAAGTTCAAAGAGCTGATGCACGATCTGGGAAATATCGGCCGGGCAGTGGGGCGAGAAATTTAGCTCGTCGCAGATTTCCTTCGTGAAGAAGAGGCTACGGTAGTTATGCCAGTTCATTTCAAGCAGGTTGCGATTATCGGAGTGGGTCTGATCGGCGGATCCCTCGGGATGATTTTGCGCCGTAAGGGGCTGGCCGACCAGGTGGTCGGTGTCGGCCGGAGCGTGGAGAATCTCAAAACCGCCGTCGAACTGGGCGCGATCGATCGCTATGTCGCCGATCCAAAAGAAGGCGTACGCGGTGCGGATCTCGTGATTTTAGCCACTCCCGTCGACACCTATGACCGGCATCTGAAGGAGTGGGCCTCGTGTCTCTCGCCCGGTGCCGTCGTGAGCGATGTCGGGAGCGTGAAGGGGCTGCTGGTAGAGCAGTCCGAGGCGAGCATGCCGGCCGGTGTCCATTTCGTCGGTGCGCATCCGATTGCCGGTAAGGAAAAGACCGGCGTGGCGGCGGGGACCGATCAGCTGTTTCAAGGCGCGCGTTGTATCGTGACGCCCACGCCAAACACCGATGCGCAGGCTTTGGCGCGGGTCCGTGCGTTATGGCAGGAAACAGGCTCGATCGTGCTGACTATGGATCCGCATCTGCACGATCAGATTCTGGGCGCGGTGAGTCATTTGCCGCATGTTGCGGCGTTTGCTCTGATCACGGCGCTGGCGAATCTGCGCGATCGGGAAATCGCGTCGCTTGATCTGGCCGCGCACTCCGGTGGCGGGCTGCGGGACACGACAAGAATCGCAGCCAGTTCTCCCGAGATGTGGCGGGACATTTTTCTCTGGAATCGTGAGAACGTGGTGCACTTCATCGATGCCTATCAGGAGTCGCTCCAGGAGTTTCGGCGCCTCGTCCATGCGGGTGACGGAGCCGGTATTGAGAAGGTGCTGGAGCGCGCCAAGTCCGAACGCGAGAAGTTGAACAGTCGTCCTTCTATCACGGTGTAACTAAACGATGGCATCACTGACAATCACTCCAGGCCGTGCGCTCACAGGGACCATGACGGTCCCCGGCGACAAGTCCGTGACTCATCGCGCGATCATCCTCACGTCGCTTGCTGAAGGGGAAAGCCGGTTATCCAGTTACTGCCGCGGGGAAGACTGTTTAAATACGATGCGCGCGTTTCAGGCGCTGGGGATTCAGATCGAAGAGCAGCCGGATGTCCTGAGAGTGCAGGGCAAAGGCATGTGGGGCTTGCGGGAAGCCGATGCGCCGATTGATTGCGGCAACTCAGGGACCGGAACCCGGTTATTAGCGGGATTGTTGGCCGGGCAGGATTTCTTCACGATTTTAACCGGGGACGAATCGATCCGTCGCCGGCCGATGGGGCGGGTCGTGAAGCCCTTGCGGGAGATGGGCGCAGTGATCGCCGGCCGCAAAGGCGGCGAACTGGCTCCGCTGGCCATTACAGGCACCCGGCTGCATGGCATCGAGTATTCATCTCCCGTTGCCAGCGCGCAGATCAAATCGGCGCTGCTCTTCGCAGGTCTCTTTGCCGAAGGCACGATGCGGTTTCGCGAACCCCGCTTGTCCCGTGATCATACGGAACGGATGTTCCAGTCGTTCGGGATTCCGTTACGGCAGGAAGCCGGCGCGCTGGTCTTGGAAGGGCGTCCGTCGTCCGGCTGGGCCGGGCGCGCGATCGTCATCCCGGGTGATTTTTCAGCGGCGGCATTTTTCCTTGTCGGCGCGAGCATTATTCCCGGTTCTGATGTCACGATTCAGAACGTCGGGATCAACCCGACCAGGACCGGGCTGATCGATGTACTCACGGCCATGGGGGCCAACATCGAAGTGCTCAATCGGCGTGATCAGGCCGGCGAGCCTGTGGCGGATCTCCGTGTCCGCTCGGCCGCGCTGAAGGGAGTGGCGGTTGGCCCTGAACTCATCCCGCAGACGATCGACGAATTTCCGATCCTGTGCGTGGCGGCGGCGGTGGCGGAAGGCGAGACGACGATCTCCGGCGCCGAAGAGCTTCGCGTAAAAGAAAGCGACCGCATCGCCACGATGAGCGCCGAGTTGAGAGCGATGGGAGCGCAGATGACGGAGAAGCCGGACGGCATGGTGATTCAAGGACTCGGTCGTGCGGGCAAGAACGGCTGTTTGAGCGGGACGCTTCAGGGGAAGAGTCATGGCGATCATCGGGTGGCCATGTCACTCGCGATCGGCGGCTTAACGGCGAATACCCCCACGTGCGTGGCGGACACCGGATGCGTGGATACCTCCTTCCCGAATTTCGAGCGCACGCTGGCTGGCTTATTGACGGCATAGGCACGCGGGCTATAATACGGATCCTATTGACGTGAGGCGGAAGCAAGCACTGTGATCATTGCGATTGATGGACCGGCCGGAGTCGGAAAAAGTACGGTTGCCAGACTGCTGGCATCACGGCTGGGCTATCTCTACCTGGATACGGGAGCACTGTATCGGGCGGTGGCCTGGAAAACTCTTCGAAGCGGGATTGATCCTGCCGATGGAGGGCGGGTGACGGCGCTGCTTCCATCTCTGTCCATCCAGATGTTGTTTCAAAACGGGGCGATGCTGGTATTGGTGAACGATGTCGATGTGACGAATGAACTGCGTACGCCTGACGTGACGTCGGCGGCTTCGGTGATTTCGGCAATTCCGGCCGTTCGGGAGTGGCTTCTGCCGGTGCAACGTCAAATCGGGCAACGTGGATCTGTGGTGGCCGAAGGGCGGGATATCGGCACCAAGGTATTTCCCGCTGCACCGGTCAAGTTTTTTCTTGAGGCTGATGCAACGGTGCGGGCCGAGCGCCGCCATCGCGAGCTGGTTGCTGCCGGGCATGGTGGGCCGATGGAGAAGACCTATCAAGATCTCTCCGGACGGGATGAACGGGATCGTACCCGCGCCGTCGCGCCGCTGGTCCCTGCTGCCGATGCGCGTTTGATCGATACCTCGTCTCTTCGAATTGAAGATGTGGTGGAGCAGATGCTCGCGGCGGTCGCGGCAGCCTCGTGAGCGGTTTGGTCTATGGGATCCTGTGGCTTCTGGTGCGAGCCTCCGCACGCATCTTGTTTCGGTATCGGATCGAAGGAACATTGCCGAAGACCGGCGGGGTGCTGGTAGCCGCCAATCACGCCAGCTATGTGGATATTCCGCTTCTGGGTTGCGGAATGAGACGGCGGGCCTGGTATCTTGGGCGCAGCGACTTGTTTCCCGTTCCGGTGTTGAACGGAATATTACGGCGTCTTGGGTGGATTCCGCTTCGCCCCGGTCGATTGGACCGGGAGGCTTTCGGCAAGGCTATCAGTCTGATTCAGGCCGGCGAAGTGGTGGTGATCTTCCCGGAAGGCGGTCGAAGTCACGACGGTCATCTGCGTCAGCCGAAATCCGGTATCGGGGTGATCGTGTCGCAGACCGGATGTCCGGTGGTGCCGGCATATTTGAAAGGGACCTTCGATGTCTTGCCGACGGGAGCCAGGTGGTTGCGCTTCCGACCGGTGACCGTCAAGCTGGGGGACCCTCTGACGTTTGAGAAGGGCCATCCCAAAGAACATGACAAGGGAGATGCCAAACGGTTTTACCAATTGGTCAGTCGCACGGTAATTACGCATATCGCCGCTCTTGGAAATGTTCCACCGCCGATGGTGGGACACGAAGGCGAGCGAACAGTACCGGAGCAACCGACCACCGGAGCTCGCAACGCTGAGTGAGCCCGGTTTTTTCACCATCAGCACCCGGCTTATGCCGGAGGATTAGGATCAGTCCATGAGTACCGCATCGACAGGAAACGAACCGAAGTTGGATCGCGCCGCGCTGGCCGCGCTCTATGAAGAGACCTTCCGCAATCTGGAGGAGGGGACGATCACCGAAGGCCGCGTGGTGGCGTTGACGAAAGACAAAGTCGTCGTCGATATCGGCTACAAGTCGGAAGGTATGATTCCGAGCGACCAGTTCTCGTCGGATGATCTCCAGGCTCTCAAGGTCGGAGACAGCATCCAGGTCTACATCGAGGAGTGTGAAGACGCCGACGGCAATCTCGTTCTGTCCAAAGAAAAAGCCGACAAGATGAAGA